>NZ_JBAKHT010000013.1:0-160529 GCF_036906755.1 Micromonospora sp. CPCC 206171
GGAATCCCGGGCTGGGAAGATCGCCGAACACCTGCTCGGCCCCGGCCTCTTCTCCGGCTGGGGCGTGCGCAGCCTCGCCGAGGGACAGGGGCAGTACAACCCGCTCGGCTACCACGTCGGCACCGTCTGGCCGTTCGACAACGCGTTCATCGCCTGGGGGCTTCGGCGCTACGGCTTCACCCGGGAGGCGGGGCGCATCGCCGAGGGGATTATCGACGCCGCCGGGTTCTTCCAGGGCCGGCTGCCGGAGGCATTCGGCGGCTACCACCGCGACCTGACCCGGCACCCCGTCCAATACCCGGCGGCGAACAGCCCGCAGGCCCTGGCCACCGGAGCACCCCTGCTGTTGGTGCGCACGCTGCTCGGCCTCGAGCCGTACGGAGAGGACCTGGTGGTCGCGCCGGCGCTGCCCGACCGGTTCGGCCGGATCGAACTGCTCGACATCCCCGGGCGGTGGGGCCGCGTCGACGCCATCGGGAACGTGGCACCCCGGGAGACGGACGCCGGCCGGTGAGCCCGGCGACGTGGCCGCCCCGCCCTGGTGAGCTGCCGGGGCCAAGGGTCACCGTCGCGGGCGGACCAGGCCCGTCTCGTACGCCAACACCACCGCCTGCACCCGGTCGCGCAGCCCCAACTTGGTCAGCACGTGCCCGACATGGGTCTTGATCGTGGTCTCGCTGACCGACAGCGCGGCGGCGATCTCCGCGTTGGACAACCCCCGGGCCACCTGCACCAGCACCTCCCGCTCCCGTTCGGTGAGGGTGTTCAGCGCCTTGGGCGGGGTGGCCGCCGGGTCGGGCAGCACGTCGGCGAAGCGGTCCAGCAGCCGCTTGAGGATGCGAGGCGCGACCACCGCCTCCCCGGCGGCGACCGTGCGGATCGCGGTCACCAGGTCCTCCGCCGGCACGTCCTTGGCCAGGAAGCCGCTCGCCCCGGCGCGCAGCGCCCCCACCACGTACTCGTCCAGGTCGAACGTGGTGAGGATGAGCACCCGCACCGGCAGCCGGGCGTCGACGATGGCCCGGGTGGCCGCCACCCCGTCCATCCGGGGCATCCGGATGTCCATCAGCACCACGTCCGGCAGCAGCCGGCGGGACAGCTCCACCGCCTCCTGGCCGTCCCCGGCCTCGGCCACGATGTCCAGGTCCTCCTCGGTGCCCAGCACCATCCGGAAGCCGGTACGCAGCAGCGGCTGGTCGTCGGCGAGCAGGATCCGCACCGGCCGTGCCGCCGCCGTACCGTCGCTCATGAGCTCTCCCTGTCCTGCTGGTGGTGCCGTCGGTCGCCCGTGCGGTGGTGGCCCGGACGCCCGCGCCGGCGCCGCACCGGCGCGGCCCGGCCGGCGGCGCCCGCCCGGCGCTCCCGGGTCACGCTGCGGCCCCGACCGACTCCACCGGAATCCGCGCCGACACCCGGAAGCCGCCGCCCGGCCGTGGACCGGTCCGCAGGGTCCCACCGTAGAGGCCGACCCGCTCCCGCATGCCGACCAGGCCGTGCCCGATCCGGTCGGGTCCCGGTCCCGGCCCGCGCCCGGTGTCGGTGACCTCCACCGTCAGGCAGCCCTCGGCGACGGTGAGCCGCACCTGCGCGGTGGCCTCCCCGGCGTGCTTGAGGGCGTTGGTCAACGCCTCCTGCACGATCCGGTAGACGGTCAGTGACACGCCCTCCTCCACCGGCCCGAGGGTGCCCTCGACGTGCAGGGTCACCGGCAGGCCCGCCTCCCGTACCTGCTCGACCAGCGCCTCGATCCCGGCCAGGCCGGGCTGTGGGGTCAGGTCCGCCGCGGGCTCCGCGTCCGTGCGCAGCACGTCCAGCAGGCGGCGCATCTCCCGCAGGGTGACCCGGCTGGTGTCCTCGATGGTGGCGATCGCCTCGTCGGCGGCGTCCGGGTCGCGGCGCAGCACCCGACGCGCCCCGGTGGCCAGCACCCCCATCACGCTCACGTGGTGGGCGACCACGTCGTGCAGCTCCCGGGCGATCCGGCGCCGCTCGTCGGCGACCGCCTGCTCGGCCAGGGAACGCTGGTTCTCCTCGGCCACCCGGGCCCGCTCCCGCAGCGCCCGCACCGACGTGCGCCGCGCCTGCACCGCCCGTCCCACCGCGTACGACAGCAGGGCGATGAGCAGGTTGTTGAGCAGCAGGTAGCCGGGGCTCACCGCCAGCACCCCCTGCGGCGGGGCGACCAGGTTGGCCACCCCCACCGGGACCCAGAGCAGCACCGCGGCCAGCGCCGCCTGCCGCGCCGGCCGGTGCGCGGCCATCGTGTACGTCAGGACCATGAACGCCAGGCCCTGCGTGCCGGGCGCGAGCCTGAGCAGCACCGGCAGCATCAGGGTGGCCACGGCCAGACCCACCGCCGTCCACGGGGCGACCCGGCGCAGCGCCACCGGGGCGGCCGTGAGCAGGCTCCACGCCAGCGCGCCCGGCATCCGCCCGGGCCAGAACTCCGGCGGGGTGAGCAGCAGGAAGGCGATCTCCAGCAGCACCAGGGCGGCGGCGAAGAGCGCGTCACCGGCGAGCGGTCGGCGCTGCCACCATCGCGCGGGTCCGTCCGTCATACCGCGACGCTAGTCGCCCCTCGTCGCGCCAGGTCGTCGCCGACGGTGAACCTGGCCTCATCCTCAGGAAGGAGACGACCTCCGCCGCCCCGCCTCCGGGCGAGCGGTCGGCGACGGCGGCCGGTCACCCGGCGGTGTCGGCGGGGTGCCGCCCCCCGGTCGCCGGTCGACGCGCCCGGGTGACCGGTCGGTGCCCGAAGGCGGGGCGTCGGGCGGCCGCTCAGGAGCCAGGGCGGTCGGGTCGGGCGGGTGAGGGACGGCGGGTCACTCGTCGGCGCCGGGGGCGGCCGGGCCGGAGCGGGCGTCGCGCAGCGGGTCGGCGGCCGCCGACCGGTCCGGGAACGGCGGCGGGGTGCCCCCGAAGGTCGGGCAGTGCGCCTGGTGGCTGCACCAGTCGCAGAGCCGGCTCGGCCGGGGCCGGAAATCCTGCCGCGCGGTGGCCTGCTCGATGGCCTGCCAGAGCGCCACCACCGTCCGCTCGAAGCGCAGCAGCTCCTCGGCGTCGGGAGAGTAGTCGCAGACCTCGGCGTCCTTGAGATAGAGCAGGCGCAGCACCCGCGGCACCACCCCCCGGGTGCGCCACAGCACCAGCGCGTAGAACTTCAGCTGGAACAGCGCGCGCGCCTCGAACGCCTCCCGGGGCGCGCCGCCGGTCTTGTAGTCGACCACCCGCAGCGCGCCGTCCGGCGCGACGTCGAGACGGTCGAGGTAGCCCCGGATGAGCAGCTGCTCGTCGACCACCGCCGAGATCAGGCTCTCCCGCTCGGCCGGCTCCAGCCGGCGCGGGTCCTCCACCGCGAAGTAGCCCTCCAGCAGCCCCGCCGCCGAGCGCAGGAACTCGGCGGTGCCCGCCTCGTCGCCCGGGTCGAACAGGCCCGCCAGCTCGGGCTGCTCGGTGACCAGCCGGTCCCACTGCGGGGCCACCAGGCCACCGGCGGCGTCCGGGGTGCGCCCGCCGGCCGGCAGGTCGAACAGCCGCTCCAGCACCGCGTGCACCAGGGTGCCCCGGGCCTGCTCCACCGTCGGGCGCTCGGGCAGCCGGTCGATGCTGCGGAACCGGTAGAGCAGCGGGCAGGTCTTGAAATCCGCCGCCCGCGACGGCGACAACGACGCCCGGATGGTGGACGGCAGCGCCGCCGCCGGAGTGGCCTGCTCGTCGATCACCGGTTCCGCCGTCATGTCCCGAAGGTTAGGGCACCGGTGTGACAGGGCCGTGATCGGCGCACCGGAGCATGATCCGCACGGCGTAGCATCGGGGCGGTGAAACCCCGCAGTCGAGCGCCCCGCCGGTCCGGCCGACGCACCGGCCTGACCGTGGGCCGGGTGTTCGGGGTGCCGCTGCACGTCAACGTGTCGATGCTGCTGCTGACCCTGCTGATCACCGTGACGTACGCCGAGTTCGCCCGCGACCGGCTCGAACTCGGCCCGCTCGGCGGTTACCTGATCGGCCTCGGCTTCGTCGTCTCGCTGCTCGGCTCGGTGCTGCTGCACGAGCTCGGCCACGCGCTGACCGCCCGCCGGTACGGCATCGGTGTGCGCGGGATCACCCTGGAACTGCTCGGCGGGTACACCGAGATGGAGTCCGACGCCCCCAACCCCCGGGTCGACCTGCTGGTCTCCCTGGCCGGGCCGGCGGTCTCCGCCGTGCTCGGCGCGATCGCCGTCGGCGTCACCATGGCCCTGCCCCCGCACACCCTGGCCCACCAGCTCGCGCTGCAGGTGGCGCTGAGCAACGTGATCGTCGCGCTGTTCAACATCCTGCCCGGCCTGCCGCTGGACGGCGGCCGGGCGCTGCGCGCCGCGGTCTGGGCGCTCACCCGGGACCGGCACCGGGCCACCGAGATCGCCGGCTGGGTGGGGCGCGCCGTCGCGGTCGGCACGGCCGTGCTGGTGGTGCTGCTGACCGTCCAGCGGCTGCTGGTGCCGCTGGCCCTGCCGCTGATGCTGCTGGTCGCCGTCACCCTCTGGCGCGGCGCCGGCCAGTCGATCCGGTACGCCCGGATCAGCCGCCGGGTCCCGCTGATCGACCTGGCCCGGCTGGCCCGGCCGGTCTTCGGCGTGCCCACCGGCACCCCGCTGGCCGAGGCGCAGCGCCGGCACGCCGCGCAGGCGCCGGCCGGGGCGGCGGTCACCGTGGTCGACGGCACCGGCCGGCCGGTCGCCCTGGTGGACCCGGCCGCGGCGGACGCCGTACCCCCGGAACGCCGGCCCTGGGTGGCGGTGGACGCGGTGGCCCGGCCGCTGGACCGGCTGCCCGCGCTCCCGGCCGGGGTGGCCGGCGACCGGGTGATGGAGACGGTGCAGCGCCACCCGGCCGCACAGTACGTGGTGACGGCAGGCGAAGATGTGGTCGGCGTTCTGCACATCGGGGATCTCGCCCAGGTCCTCGAACCCACACGGAAGATGAACAGGTGACCGCAGCACATCCCCCCGCCCTCCCGGCCGAGAACGGCACACCGGCGCCCGTCGCCGTCGGAGACCTGCCCCCGGTGCACCGTGGGCCGTTCCGCCCCGGCGACCGGGTGCAGCTGACCGACCCTAAGGGGCGGATGCACACGGTCGTCCTGGAGCCCGGCAAGGCGTTCCACACGCACCGCGGCATCCTGGAGCACGACGCGCTGATCGGGCAGCCCGACGGCAGCGTGGTGACCACCTCCGGCGGCGGCACCGCGTTCCTCGCGCTGCGCCCGCTGCTGTCGGACTACGTCCTGTCGATGCCGCGCGGCGCGCAGGTGATCTACCCGAAGGACTCGGCGCAGATCGTCGCGATGGGCGATATCTTCCCCGGCGCGAAGGTGCTGGAGGCGGGCGCGGGCTCCGGGGCGCTGACCTGTTCGCTGCTGCGCGCCGTCGGCACCGGCGGCGAGCTGCACTCCTACGAGCTGCGCGACGACTTCGCCCAGATCGCGCGGCGCAACGTCGAGTCCTTCTTCGGTGCCCCGCACCCGGCCTGGAAGCTGCACGTCGGCGACGTCGCCGACTGCCCGGAGACCGGTTTCGACCGGATCATCCTGGACATGCTCACCCCGTGGGAGACCCTCGACATGGTCGAGCGGGCGCTGCTGCCCGGCGGGGTGTTCATCGGCTACGTCGCCACCACCCCGCAGCTGTCCGAGCTGGTGGAGGCGCTGCGCGAGCGCGGCGGCTGGACCGAGCCGCGGGCCTGGGAGTCGCTGGTGCGCGACTGGCACGCCGAGGGGCTGGCCGTGCGCCCGGACCACCGGATGATCGCGCACACCGCGTTCCTGGTCTCCGCGCGTAAGCTCGCCCCGGGCGTCACCGCCCCGCCGCGGCGTCGCAAGCCCAGCAAGGGTGCCGAGGCTTACGCCGAGCGCAAGCAGGCGCTGCGCGAGGCGGCGGCGGCCCGGCAGGCGGCGGCCGCCCAGGCCGCCGGGGTGGAACCCGCCGCGACGGGCGAGGCGGACGCGTCGTGACGGGGGAGCGGGGCGGCGGGGAGTGAGCGGGCGGATTCCGCCGGCCGGTGCGGGTCGGCGGCGCGACCTGGGGGAGATGGCATGAGTCGGCCGGGCTTCGGCGGTGGGGATCTGCCGGCGGTGTTCCCGGACTGGTCGCCCTACCAGGACCTCGAATCGGCGGCGCGGGCCTACCTCCGTGACCCGGACATCGCCCTGGAGGCGCTCGGCGGGGTGCTGCGCGGGGCGTCCGTGCTCGGCTTCACCCTGGAACGCTTCGTCAACGAGGTCAACGGGGTGTGGCAGGAGGTCGTCGTCTGCGACGGCAGCCGCCTGGTGCTCTGGCACGGCGAGGACGTGCCGCCGGGGGAGGGGCCGCCCGGGTCGATGACCTCCTCGCTGCGGGTGGTGCCGGTCTCCACCGTCACCGAGGTCGGCTGCCGGCGGCGGCTGACCCGCGCCGACAGCGGCGAGGTCCGGGTCGACAGCATCGACGTCTACCTGCTGCTGACTTCGCTGGACGAGGCGCCGCCCGGCGACGAGATCGCCGGCGCGCCCCGGCACGACGCGCTGCGCTTCGGCAAGACGCTCGACGACGGCGGCGCCGGCCAGATCGCCCGGCTGGAGGAGTTCGCCCGGCTGGTCGCCTCCGTGGTGGGCCGCCCGGTGCTCTGAGGGCCCGACCTGCACACGCGGGGCCGCGGACGACGATGTCGTCCGCGGCCCCGCGACGTCTGTGCCCGCTCGGGCGGGTCAGTCCTCCTCGGCCTCCGGGCCGGCCACCTCGACGCCGTCGCTGCCGCGCACGACGTGGATGCAGTCGCCCGGGCACTCCTTCGCCGAGTCGATCACCTCCAGGCGCAGGTGCTCCGGCACGTCGACCCGGCTGCCGGGGGCCAGTCGCAGCTCGCCGTCGGGGCCCTTGACGTACGCCAGGCCGTCGACGTCGAACTCGAAGACCTCCGGCGCGTACTGCACGCAGAGCCCGTCGCCCGTGCAGAGATCCTGGTCCACCCAGACCTGAAGCTGGTCCGTCACGACCTCCGCCACGATGCACCCCCCATGTTCTCCCGTCCCACGCCCCGACGGTACCCGAACGCCCGTACCCGACCCGGAGGCGACCCTTGGCGATCAAGGTTCGGTGACGAGGGCGTTGCGTAGGACCGAATCGCGCTCATAGCGGCTAGTGTTAGGGCAGAACGTTCAAGCCCCCCGGGGAGGTGGGACGTGGCACGCAGCGACGACGCGGACTCGCGCGCCGCACGGTGGGAGAAGGAAGCCCACGATCTCTCCACGCAGGTCGCGTTCCTGCAAGAGGAACTCGCTCTGGTGCGGCGCAAGTTGACCGAAAGCCCCCGACACGTCCGGCAGCTCGAAGAGCGGCTGGCGGCCACCCAGGCACAGTTGGCGCGGCTGACCGAGAACAACGACCGGCTCGTGAGCACCCTCAAGGAGGCTCGCGCGCAGATCGTGACGCTCAAGGAGGAGATCGACCGGCTCGCGCAGCCACCGAGTGGCTACGGCGTCTTCCTCGCGCGGCACGACGACGGCACGGTGGACATCTTCACCGGCGGACGCAAGCTTCGGGTCGCCGTCTCGCCCTCGCTGGACGCCGCCGAGCTGCGGCGTGGCCAGGAGGTCCTGCTCAACGACGCGCTCAACATCGTCGACGCGTTCGGCTACGAGCGGGTCGGTGAGGTGGTGATGCTCAAGGAGATCCTCACGGGTCCCGACGGCAGCGCCGGCGACCGCGCGCTGGTGGTCTCGCACTCCGACGAGGAGCGCATCGTGCACCTCGCGGAGACCCTGATCGGCTCGCCGATCCGGGCCGGCGACTCGCTCATGATCGAACCCCGCTCGGCGTACGCGTACGAGCGGATCCCGAAGAGCGAGGTCGAGGAGCTCGTCCTGGAGGAGGTGCCCGACGTCGACTACGGCGACATCGGTGGCCTCCAGTCGCAGATCGAGCAGATCCGCGACGCGGTGGAGCTGCCCTTCCTGCACGCCGACCTGTTCCGCGAGCACCAGCTCCGGCCGCCGAAGGGCATCCTGCTCTACGGGCCGCCCGGCTGCGGCAAGACGCTGATCGCCAAGGCGGTGGCCAACTCGCTGGCCAAGAAGATCGCCGAGCGCCGGGGTGAGGAAAAGCACACCAGCTTCTTCCTCAACATCAAGGGCCCGGAGCTGCTCAACAAGTACGTCGGCGAGACCGAGCGGCACATCCGGCTGATCTTCCAGCGGGCCCGGGAGAAGGCCGGCGAG
Organism: Micromonospora sp. CPCC 206171; assembly: GCF_036906755.1. Taxonomy (NCBI): domain Bacteria; kingdom Bacillati; phylum Actinomycetota; class Actinomycetes; order Micromonosporales; family Micromonosporaceae; genus Micromonospora; species Micromonospora sp. CPCC 206171. The sequence goes on from NZ_JBAKHT010000013.1 coordinate 8,234, forward strand.
GGCACCCCCGTCATCGTCTTCTTCGACGAGATGGACTCCGTCTTCCGCACCCGCGGCTCCGGCGTCTCCTCCGACGTCGAGAACACCATCGTCCCGCAGCTGCTCAGCGAGATCGACGGTGTGGAGGGTCTGGAGAACGTCATCGTGATCGGCGCCTCCAACCGGGAGGACATGATCGACCCGGCCATCCTGCGCCCCGGCCGGCTCGACGTGAAGATCAAGATCGAGCGTCCGGACGCCGAGGCGGCCAAGGACATCTTCTCGAAGTACATCCTCTCCGGGCTGCCCCTGCACCCGGACGACCTCGCCGAGCACGGCGGTGACCCGCAGGCCACCGTGGCGGCGATGATCGACGCGGTCGTGCTCCGGATGTACTCCGAGACCGAGGAGAACCGCTTCCTCGAGGTGACCTACGCCAACGGCGACAAGGAAGTCCTCTACTTCAAGGACTTCAACTCCGGCGCGATGATCCAGAACATCGTCGACCGCGGCAAGAAGATGGCGATCAAGGAGTTCCTCACCTCCGGGCGCAAGGGTCTGCGCCTGCAGCACCTGCTCGACGCCTGCGTCGACGAGTTCCGCGAGAACGAGGACCTGCCCAACACCACCAACCCGGACGACTGGGCCCGGATCTCCGGCAAGAAGGGCGAGCGGATCGTCTACATCCGCACGCTCGTCTCCGGCGGCAAGGGCGCCGAGGCCGGCCGGTCCATCGAGACCGCCAGCAACACCGGCCAGTACCTCTGACCGGACGACGACGAAGCCCCGCGGCGCCCGCGCCGCGGGGCTTCCTCGCATGTCACGACACGTTCACCTGGGCGACGCGTGCCCAGGGAGTGGAATGCCGGACTCGTCGGTAGACTGCGCACACCGCCGTCGACCGTCCGAGGAGCTTCGTGACGTCCGAGCTCACCGTCGCCGCCCCGCCCACCACGGCGGTCGAGGACGCGCACCCGCCCGCGCCGACCCGGCGCCCCTGGCGACGGGTCCCGGTCGTGCTCGCGGCGCTCGTGGCGGCCTGGGCCGTACCCGCCGTCACGCACGCCCTGCACGGGGGCTGGCTGCTGCCCCCGCTCGTACTGCTCGCCACCGCCAGCGTGCTGCGCGGCGGCCGTACCCTGCTCGACCGACTGGTGCTCGCGACCGCCCTGCTGCTCGGCGCGGCCACCGCCGGCGGACTGCTCTTCGCCGTCTGGCCCTGGGGCATGCGGCCCGTGCCGCTGACCGGCCTCGCCCTCACCGTGGTCGTGCTCGCCGCCGCCGGCCTGCGCCGACACCCCCGCCTGCCGCGCCCCGGCTGGGTCGACCTGTTCCCCGTCGCCGGCACCGCCGCGCTGCTCACCTATCTCGCGGCGCCCTGGCAGCGCGCCACCGACCTCGCCGACCAGTTGACCATCCTCGCCCGCGGCGAGGACAACTGGCGGCACCTGGCCCTCTTCGACGTCGTCGGCCGCCTCGGCGGCTACGCCTTCGTCGACCCCGCCGCCGCCAAGGACCAGATCATCTCCCAACTGCTCTACTATCCGCAGGGCTGGCACCTGGTCACCGCCCTGGTCGACGGCTTCCTCACCCCCGTCGGTGCCGCGCCCCGCGGCCCGGCCGCCATCGACCACTACGCCGGCTGGCTCATGGCCAGCTTCGGACTCCTCGTGCTGGTGCTGCTCTGGGCCGCGCACCGCATCGCCGGACCCGTCCACCCGCTGCACCGCACCGTGCTCACCGTCGTCGTCGGCGCCCTCATCCTCGGCACCCAACTGCCCCGCCTGCTGGTCTCCGGCTACCCGACCGAGATCCTCGGGCTCACCCTCACCGTGCTGCTCGCCGCGCTGGTCGGCCGGCCGCTCGCCAACACCCGCGAACAGGTCGTCCTGCTCGCCGCGCTGCTCGTCGCCATCGGCTTCACCTACTACCTGTTCCTCCCGCCCGCCGCCGTGCTGGTGCTCTGCTGGGTGGTCGGCCACCGGCGGGAGGCGCTGCGCCGCTGGCCCACCGTGCTCGCCGTCGGCCTCCTCACCGCCCCCCTCGCCCTGGTCGCCCCGCTGCTCGGCGTGCTCCGCGCCAAGCAGACCGAGGCGCTGGCCATCAACGGCGGCATCGAGGCCCGCACCGAAGCCTGGCGCGCCCTCATCTGGCTGGGCGGCATCGTCGGGGTGGCCCTGCTCGTCCAGGTCCGCCGCGCCGATCCCACCTGGCGGCGCTGGCTGCTCGTCGCCGCCATCGGCGTCGCCCTGCCGCTGGGAATCGCCTTGTACAACACCACCTCCGGCGTCGAGCCCGGCTACTACTTCATCAAGGCCACCCACCTGGCCACCGCGCTGCTCGTCGTCGGCGCCGCCGCCGTGGTCCGGCTGCTGCCCGTACCCCGGCCCAACCGGTCCCGGCGCGGCATAGCGTCCACCGTCGCCGGCGTGCTCACCGGGATCGTCGTCATGGCCGTCGCCGTCACGCTCTGCGGCGTCACCGGCTGGCACCCCAGCCTGCTCATCGCCAACGACCGGACCTGGACGCAACGGTGGGTGCACCAGGACCTGCACCTGCCGTCCAAAGAGGCCTGGGTCTGCGCCGCCGCCGCGCAGCGGTACCCCGACCTGCCCGACACCACCACCTTCGTCCTCGACCGCGGCCCCTACCGGGGTTACGTCGAGACCCTCTGCGTCGACGCCCTGCACGGCACCACCGCGCGCACCGAACCCGGCGTATACAACCTGGACTTCCTCGAACCCGAACGCACCGACCAGATCGTCCGGCGGGTCTCCGGGCCGATCCGCTTCATCACCGCCGATCCCCGCGCCGAACGCCGGGTCCAGCGGCTGATCAGGAAGGACCCGTCGTTGCGCCACCGGATCAGCTTCGTCCCCCTCACCGTTCCCGACTGCGACGTGCTCCCCTCCGAGCCGCCCCCCGTGCCCGGCGCCCCGCCCGCGACACCCGAGCCGCCTGTGCCGGCGTGCCCCCCTACGCCCTGAGGCGGACTACGCTCGACGTGACGGGGGACCGGGTCGGGCGAGCGAAGCGGGTAGGTCGATGAGCGTAAGACGGATCATGGGCACCGAGGTCGAGTACGGGATCTCCGTGCCCGGCCAGGCCGGAGCCAACCCGATGGTCACCTCCTCCCAGGTGGTCAACGCCTACGGAGCGCGCCCCGAACTCAACCGCGGCGGCCGGGCGCGCTGGGACTACGAGGAGGAGTCGCCACTGCGCGACGCCCGCGGTTTCACCTACTCCGGAGCCGCGTACGACCCCGCCGAGGCGCTCGCCGACGAGGACCTCGGCCTGGCCAACGTGATACTCACCAACGGTGCGCGGCTCTACGTCGACCACGCCCACCCCGAGTACTCCACCCCCGAGGTGACCAACCCGCTGGACCTGGTGCGCTGGGACAAGGCGGGGGAGCGGGTGATGGCCGAGGCCGCCCGCCGCGCCGCCACCATCCCGGGCACCCACCCGATCCACCTCTACAAGAACAACACCGACAACAAGGGCGCCAGCTACGGCGCGCACGAGAACTACCTCATGCGCCGGCAGACCCCGTTCGCCGACATCGTGGCGTACCTGACGCCGTTCTTCGTCACCCGGCAGATCGTCTGCGGCGCCGGCCGGGTCGGCATCGGCCAGGACGGCGGCCAGAGCGGCTTCCAGATCTCCCAGCGGGCCGACTTCTTCGAGGTCGAGGTCGGCCTGGAGACCACCCTCAAGCGGCCCATCATCAACACCCGGGACGAGCCGCACGCCGACGCCGACAAGTACCGGCGGCTGCACGTCATCATCGGCGACGCCAACCTCTCGGAGATCTCCACCTACCTCAAGCTCGGCACCACCGCGCTGATCCTCACCATGATCGAGGAGAAGGCGCTCGGCGCCGACCTGGGCATCGCCGACCCGGTCAGCGAACTGCGCGCGGTCAGCCACGACCCGTCGCTGAAGCACCTGATGCGGATGCGCGACGGTCGCCGGCTGACCGCCCTCGACGTGCAGTGGGCCTACCTGGAGCGGGTCCGCTCCTTTGTCGACGACCGGTACGGCGACGACGTCGACGAGCAGACCACGGACGTGCTGGACCGGTGGGAGAGCGTGCTCGACCGGCTCGGCCGCGACGCGTTCCTCTGCGCCGACGAGCTGGACTGGGTGGCCAAGCTGCGGCTGCTGGAGGGCTACCGGGAGCGGGAGAAGCTCGGCTGGGGCGCGCACAAGCTCCAACTGGTCGACCTGCAGTACTCCGACGTGCGCCCGGAGAAGGGCCTCTACCACCGGCTGGTGTCCCGCGGGTCGATGAAGACGCTGCTCGACGACGAGCAGACCCGTACCGCGATGGTCCAGCCGCCGGAGGACACGCGCGCCTACTTCCGGGGCCGCTGCCTGGCCCAGTACGCCTCCGAGGTGGTCGCCGCCAGCTGGGACTCGGTGATCTTCGACGTCGGCCGGGAGTCGCTGGTCCGGGTGCCGATGATGGAGCCGGAACGGGGCACCCGCGCGCACGTCGGCGCGCTGTTCGACCGGTGCGACACCGCCAAGGACCTGCTGGAGACGCTGACCGGCGGCTGACCGGCCGCCGACGTACGCCCGTCGGGTGCCGTGAGCCGGCGCGCGGCGGGCTTTTCGTCGCTCAGGCGAGGTAAGTTCATCGCAGACGATCGTGGAGGAGGCAGCCATGGCCACTCGTGACAGCGGCGGGCAGTCGCAGTCGGGCAAGGCCCGTCAGGGCGAGGAGATCGAGGACGTCACCACCGAGGCGAACCCGGAGGTCGCCGAGCGGCACGCCGAGATCACCGAGGACGTCGACGACCTGCTCGACGAGATCGACTCCGTCCTCGAGGAGAACGCGGAAGAGTTCGTGAGGGGCTACGTCCAGAAAGGGGGTCAATGAGGTCTATGTCCGATTCGTCCAACGAACCGGACAAACTGTGCCGGCAGTGCAAGCGTGCGCTGCCCCCCACCGATTTTCACCGGGACCGTCGACGGGCGGACGGGCTCGCTTTCTACTGCAAGGCGTGCGCGAACGCCCGGTCGGAGGCGAGCCGCCGAAAGCGTGGCATCTCCCCGCAACGAAAGTCGCCGACGCCGCCTGGCGAGGGTCTGAAGTGGTGCCCGGACTGCGAGCAGATCAAGCCGGTCGCCGATTTCCCCACCACCGTCAGCAAGGCCAGCGGCCGGCACAGCTACTGCAAACCCTGCCATAATGCCCGTGGCAAGGAGTCCGCGCAGCGGCTCTACGGCGGGACGCGCGAGTACCACCTGCGCCGGCGGTGCGGCATTGGGGAGAAGGAGTTCCAGGAGCTCCTGGCCGAGCAGGGCGGCGTCTGCGCGATCTGCGGCGGCGAAGATCCGCAACACCTGGACCACGATCATCGCACCGGATGGGTGCGCGGGATACTCTGCTTCAACTGCAACGGTGGTCTTGGCCAGTTCCGTGACAGTCCCACGAGGCTGGCCAGGGCGATCACGTACCTGAGAGGAACCACGTGGCAGCGGGCTTTGATCCATCCGGGCGTCTACCAGATGTGTTCACCAACGCGGGGACGTCCTCCTTCACCTCGTTCCTGAGCAGGGTGGCCCCCGAGATGCTGCCCGGCCGTCGGCCGCTGCCGCCGGGCATGGCCGCCGACATGGCGCCGCACGCGACGACCATCGTGGCCATCTCGGCCGCCGGTGGCGTGGTGATGGCCGGCGACCGGCGGGCCACCATGGGCAACCTGATCGCCCAGCGCGACATCGAGAAGGTGCACCCGGCCGACGCGTACTCGCTGGTGGGCATCGCGGGCACGGCCGGCATCGGCATCGAGCTGATGCGACTGTTCCAGGTGGAGCTGGAGCACTACGAGAAGATCGAGGGCGCGATGCTCTCGCTCGACGGCAAGGCCAACCGGCTCGCCTCGATGATCCGCGGCAACCTGGGCGCGGCCATGCAGGGGCTCGCGGTCGTGCCGCTCTTCGCCGGCTTCGACCTGGCCGCGAAGGACCCGGCGACGGCCGGCCGGATCTTCAGCTTCGACGTCACCGGCGGCCCCTACGAGGAGACCGGCTACGACGCGATCGGCTCGGGCTCGCTCTTCGCCAAGTCCGCCCTGAAGAAGCGCTTCCGCGCCGGGATCTCCGTGGACGACGCGGTCCGGCTCGCCGTCGAGGCGCTCTACGACGCCGCGGACGACGACACCGCCACCGGCGGCCCGGACCTGACCCGGCGGATCTACCCGGTGGTGATGACGGCGACGGCCGAGGGCACCCACCGGCTCACCGACGCCGAGACGGCGGCGATCGCCGAGGCGGTCGTGGCCGCGCGGATGGAGAACCCGGGCGGCTGAGGCCCGCTCCCACCTCACAGTCAGCAGTCCAGCACAGCGCCCGAAGGAGAACCGCCGCCGTGGCCATGCAGTTCTACGCCTCGCCCGAGCAGATCATGCGCGACCGCTCCGAGCTGGCCCGTAAGGGCGTCGCCCGGGGTCGCAGCGCGGTGGTCCTGAGCTATGCGGGCGGGGTGCTCTTCGTCGCGGAGAACCTCTCCAGCGCCCTGCACAAGGTCAGCGAGATCTACGACCGGATCGGCTTCGCCGCGGTCGGCCGTTACAACGAGTTCGAGAACCTGCGCCGGGCCGGCGTGCGGATGGCCGACCTGAACGGCCTGAGCTACGATCGGCGCGACGTCACCGGCCGGGCGCTGGCGAACGCGTTCGCGCAGACGCTGGGCTCGATCTTCACCGAGCAGTCCAAGCCGTTCGAGGTGGAGATCTGCGTGGCGCAGGTGGGTGCCACCGCCGAGGACGACGAGTTGTACCGGATCACCTACGACGGTTCGGTCAACGACGAGCCGGGCCGGATGGCCATGGGCGGTCAGGCCGAGGCGATCACCGGGGTGTTGAAGGCGCAGCACCGGCCGGAGATGTCGTTGAGCGAGGCGGTGCGGGTCGCCGTGCAGGCGCTGAGCAGCGTCGGCGGTGAGGGTGGGGCCGCCCGGACGATCGCCGCCAACCAGCTGGAGGTGGCGGTCCTGGACCGGCGCCGGGTGGGGCGTACCTTCCGGCGGGTCACCGGGGCGGCGCTGACCGCGCTGCTCGAGGGGGACGCGGCGGGTGACGCGTCGCCGGCCGGCGGCCGGGCGAAGACGCCGACGGTGCCGACGGAGGAGGCGGGCAAGCCGACCACCTCGGCCGCCTCGGCGGACCTGGAGGGTCAGCCGGAGCAGACGCCGGAGGCGTAGCGGTTCGTGGTGTCGCGGGGGTCGGGGAGCTTCCCCGGCCCCCGCGGCGTCTCCGGGCCCGTGCGGGCCGCCGCGGTTGCGCCCACGCCGCCGCGGTTGCGCTCATGCAGGCGCTGTGCTCACGGCCGGCCGCGCGCGCCCACGCCCGCCGGCCTACATCCGGGGGCGGCTGATGAGGCGGGAGAGCACGATGACGCTTTCGGTGCCCCCGATGACGGGGGAGGTCCGCATCCGTTGGATGGCCTGCTCGAGATGAGCGATGTCTTCGGCCTGTAGGTGGACCATCGCATCGGGCGCGCCGGAGATCGTGCACGCCTCGATCACCTCGGGGATCTTCTCGAGCTCATGCCGGAGGTCACCGGGGGTCGGGCTGCCGGCACAGTGGATCTGGACGTAGGCCTCGGTGCGCCAGGCCAGCGCCTGTGGGTCGATCACCGCGGTGAACCCGCGGATGGCGCCAACGGCGACCAGGCGGTCGAGCCGTCGTTTGGCCGCCGACGGGGACAGCCGGGCCGCCTTGCCGATCTCGGCGTACGTACTGCGTGCGTTGGCGACCACGCACCGGATGATCTCCTCGTCGATACGGTCCATCGCGCCGCCCTCCTCCCGTCGTGCCGCGCTTCCGCACAAAGAATCCGCTGTACCTGCCGATCTGTGCAAAGAATCGTACGCGATCAGCAAGTTTTGGCGATTGTTTGCGCCACGCCGCCCTGGATAGATTCACCGCGCCACATCGCCGCTGATCAGGGAAGGGGGGCGCACATGACCACCGCGCTCACGGCCACGGAGGCCAACGCCCTGGCGGCGGTCGACGAAGCGGGCATCGCCCGTACCCTGCTGGAACTGCTGGCTGTCCCCAGCGTCACCGGCAGCGCCGCCGAGTCCGAGCTGCAGCACCTCCTGGCCCGGCGCTTGGACGCGCTGGGGCTCGAGGTCGACCTGTGGGCGATGGATCTGCCCGCGCTCCGCGCGGATGCCGAGTTTCCGGGTACCGAGGCGCCGCGGGACGAGGCGTGGGGGCTGGCCGCCGTCACCCCGGGCGGGGGCGACGGGCCGACTCTGGTCCTGCAGGGTCACGTGGACGTGGTGCCGCCCGGCGACCCGGCCCAGTGGCGTGGGGACCCGTTCGTCCCGACGGTCGTCGGGGACGTGGTCCACGCTCGGGGCGCCTGTGACATGAAGGCCGGGCTGGTCGCCAACCTCGCCGCGCTCGCCGCGATCCGCGCCAGCGGCGCCAGGCTGCGCGGCCGGATCGCGGCCCACTTCGCCGTCAGCGAGGAGGACGGCGGGCTCGGAGCGTTCGGCACGCTACGGCGCGGCCACCGCGGCGACGCCTGCATCATCACCGAGCCGACCGGCGGCGCCCTGGTGACCGCCAACGCCGGCGCCTTGACCTTCCGGATAGAGGTGGTCGGCAAGGCGACCCACGCCAGCACCCGTGACGCGGGGATCAGCGCGATCGACGCGTACCTGCCGATCCACGCCGCGCTGGCCCGCCTGGAGGCGCGGCGCAACACCGCGCCCGACCCGCTGATGAGCGACCACGCGATCCCGTACGCCTTGTCGGTGGGCAGGCTCCGTTCGGGCGACTGGGCCAGTAGCGTGCCCGACCTGCTCGTGGCGGAGGGCCGGTTGGGGGTACGGCTGGACGAGGACCCGGCGCAGGCACGGGCCGCGCTCGAAACCTGCGTCGCCGAGGCCGCCGCCGCCAACGCGTGGCTCCGCGCGCATCCGCCGACCGTGACCTGGCCGGGGGGCCAGTTCGCCAGCGGCCGCCTGGCGCCCGACAGCCCGCTGCGGGATCTGGTCCGCGACGCGCACGCCGACGTCGTCGGCGGCCCGCGCCTACCTGAGCGCGGTGCGCCGTACGGAAGCGATCTCAGGCTGTACACCGCGGCCGGCGTGCCGACGCTGCACTTCGGGCCCGGTGACGTCCGCCTCGCGCACGGACCCCGCGAGCAGGTCCGGGTCAGCGAGATCGTCGCGGCGACCCGCGTGCTCGTGCTCGCGACGCTGCGCGCGGTCGGTGTCCGGTAGCGGGCAGGTTCGAGGGCTGGGACACGGCGACGGCCGCCCGGCGACTGCCGGACGGCCGTTCACGGCGAGACGGTCAGCGCTTGCGCAGCAGCGGCTTGGCCAGGGCCCAGTAGCCGGCGGCGATGGCGTTGAAGACGCCCATGCCGGGGGGCGAGTCGACGTTCGACGGGGCGACCCGGGCGGTCATCAGCTCGGCGATGACCCCGTCGGGCACGATCCGCTCGTCCTGGAGCTGCCGGCGGCGCGACGTCAGCCAGGCCCGGTTGGTCCAGAGCCAGCCCCAGCCGCGGAACTTCTGCGTGACCCAACCGCCGGCGAGCGCGGCGGCGAGCATGGCCGCCTCGGTGAGCAGCAGGACCGGGGCGAGCACCACCAGCGTCCGGGTCTCGTACGCGGTGAGCAGCGTGACCAGCCGGTTGCGCTCGACCAGGTAGAGCTTGAGGGCGTTGCGGGAGAACTCGTAGTGGTGCCGCACGACGGCGTCCGGGACGTACTCCAGCCGGAGCCCGCGCTGCCAGAGCCGCAGGCTGAGTTCGGTGTCCTCGTGGTAGGCGAAGTACTCGGCGGCGAAGCCGTCCAGCTCCCGCCACAGCTCCCGGTTGATGACGAAGCAGCAGCCGCTGAGCGACGGCACGGTGGTGCGGACGGCGTGGGCGCTGGCCGGCTCGCCGTTGCCGCCGGCCCAGGACAGCCCGGTGAAGTGCAGCGGGTTGCCGGAGGTGTTGATCAGCTCCGGGTCGTCGGCGAGGCGGATGGAGGCCATCGCGGCCCCCACGCCCGGCTCGCCGGCCACGGCAACGACCTTGGCCAGGGCGTCGGGGGCGACGATCGCGTCGGAGTTGACGAAGGCCAGCCACTCGCCGGTGGCCTCGGCGGCGCCGACGCGGCAGCCGCCGGAGTAGCCGGTGTTCTCCTCGGGGCGGATCACCCGGACGCCGGGGAAGCCCTTGACGACGTCGATGCCGTCGCCGGTGCAGCCGTTGTCGACCACGATCAGGTCGATGTCGACGCCGGTGCTGTCCAGCACGGCCCGGGCGGCGTCGACCAGGTACGGCTCGGCGCCGTAGGCCAGCATCACCGCGGTCACCTGCGGGCGGGTCATCGGATGCCTCCGGATACTCCGGTCGCCAGGGCGTCGTCGAGGGACCGGGTCGGGGTGGGGGTGGGGCGGGACTGGCGGCGCAGCAGCAGCGCCATGGCGGCGGCCACCACGACGGAGCCGACCGTGTAGGCCAGCTCGACGCGGAGCGCCACCGACGCCGGGGTGAGGGTCACGGCGATCAGGGCGGCCACGCCGACGGCCCAGGCGACGGCCTGGGCGCGGTGCCGGTCGAGGGCGAGCAGCGCCTGGCCGAGGACCATCGCCCACAGGTAGGCCAGGGTGGCCACGGCCAGCCAGGCGAAGTCGCCGTGGCCGAGCACGCCGGCGGCGTCGAAGAGGGTGCCGACCAGCCAGGGGCCGAGGGCGATGGCGCCGATCGCGCCGAGGACGCCGAGCGCGGTGACGATGCCGAGCGCCCGGCGCAGCAGGCTGTGGAAGCCGCGCAGGTCGCCGGTGGTGGCGGAGGTGGCCAGCCCGGGCAGCAGGGACGCCTGCAGGGAGGCGAAGACGAACAGCGGGATGCGGACCAGCACCAGCGCGGAGAGCAGCGCTCCGGCGGTGGTGACGTCGGACGGGTCGAGCAGCCGTACGTTGATCACGCCGACGTTCACCACGACCTGCGACAGCAGGCTGGAGACCGTGAGCAGGCCGAGGCCGCGCAGCAGGACGCCCCAGGCGACCGGTACGCCGCCGCCGGCGGCACGCAGCACCGGGGGCAGGGTGAGCAGTACGCCGGCCAGCGGGGCGATCACCAGCACCAGCCCGTACCACAGGGGTGAGGTGACGCCGGTGAGCCCGAGCACGGCGACCATGGCGATCCGCAGTCCGCCGTCGACGCCGAGCTGGGTGCCGTACCAGGGGAAGAGTTGCAGGCCGGAGAGGACGCCGCGGGTGGTGTAGGCGACGGCCATGGCGACGAGCGCGCCGATCAGCACGGTGACCATGGCGGCGTCGCCGGCGAAGAGCCGGTCGGTGAGCGGCCCGTGCGCGGCGAGGATCACCACGATCATCGCGGCGAGCACCCCGGCGGCGAGGACGGCGCCCCGGGCCAGCACCGGGCCGGGCGGCAGTCCCTGGCTGCGGCGGGCGGCGACGACCCGGGCGACCTCCTGCTCGACGGGCATGAACACGCCGATGCCGAGGGTGAAGACGATCGACCAGAGCACCGACAGCGAGGAGTAGTCGGCCTCGGTGAGGCTGTGCCCGGCCACCGCGAGGTGAACGTAGGAGGCCAGCCCGAGCAGGGCCAGCCCGGCACCCACGGCGAGGGTGCCGGGCGGGACGAGGTGGAGCAGCCGCCGGATCACCGGCGGATGAGCGCCAGCGTGAGTACCGCGAACGCGCGACCGAGGTAGATCATCGCCTTGGCGGGGGAGTGGCTCGGGGTGCCGGCCATCCGCTTGCGCATGGCCACCGGCACCTGCCGGATCTTGTAACCGCGGCGGGCGGTGTGCACCAGCGTCTCGACGGTGTCGCCGAGGTACTCGGCCGGGTACCAGCCGGCGAACATCTCGATGACCCGCCGGTTGGCGGCGCGGAAACCGGACGTGGTGTCGGTGAGCCTGGTCTTGGCGACCTTCGAGAGCACAGCGGAGAGCATGACCATGGCCCAGCGGCGGGGGCCGCGGACGGTGTAGTCCCCCTCGCCGGCGAAGCGGGCGCCGATCACCAGGTCGGTGTCGTCGAGCAGGTCGACGAGCTTCGGCACGTAGCGCGGGTCGTGCTGGCCGTCGGCGTCGATCTGGATGGCGACGTCGTAGTCGTTGTCCCGGGCGTACCGGTAGCCGAGCCGCATGGCCCCGCCGACGCCGAGGTTGTACGGCAGCTTGGCGACCCGGGCGCCGGCGGCGGCGGCCACCGCCGCGGTGCGGTCGGTGGAGCCGTCGTCGACCACCAGCACGTCGACGCCGGGCAGTTCGCCGCGGACCTCGCCGACGACCTCGGCGATCGAGCCGGACTCGTTGAGCGCGGGGATGATGATCAGGACGCGCTTGCCGTTAACCATCGTGGGACACCAGTTCGTCTCGGGCTGATTCGGTGCGGGCCGCGCGGTCGGCGTCGACCTGGGCGCGGAGCAGGGCGAAGTCTTCGGCCAGGGTGCGGGTCTCCTCCTCCAGGGCGCTGACCTCCCAGCTGAGGTGCACGCACACCAGCAGCAGGAAGACGATGCCGAGGAAGAGCACGAGGCTGACGCCGGAGACCACCCCGAAGAAGCCGGCCACGTTGTCGAGCAGGCGGGGGAACAGCGACAGCGGAATGACGATCAGCAGTACGGCCAGCCAGAGCATGCCGTACTTCTCGCGGAGCTGCCGGCGGCGCAGCAGCTCGACGATGGTGACCAGCAGCAGCAGGCCGGTCAGACCGGTGACCAGGGTGAGCTTCATGCGACCTTCCACGGGGCGGGTGGAGTGGGGGAGTCGAAGGCGTCGGACAGCGTGTCACGCCAGTCCGGCAGCGGCGGAAGACCTGCGGCCGCCCAGCGGTCGTGCCCTAGCACACTGTACGCCGGTCGGGCGGCCGGACGCGGAAACCGGTCGCTGGTCGTGGGTCGCACCCGCTCCGGGTCGAGCCCGGCCAGGGTGAAGGTGGCGCGGGCCAGTCCGCACCAGGTCGTCCGGCCGGAGCAGGTGCCGTGGTAGACCCCGGCCGGGGCGCGGCCGGCCAGCGCCGCGTCGGCCAGCGCCACCAGCTGGGTGGCCAGCGCGTACGACCAGGTGGGCTGGCCCTGCTGGTCGTCGACCACGTCGAGCTGCTCGCGCTGCTCGGCCAGGCGGAGCATGGTGGCCACGAAGTTCGGCCCGTGCGCGCCGTAGAGCCACGCGGTACGGACGACGTAGCCGGTTTCCGGGAGGAATCGGGCCACCGCCCGCTCCCCGGCCAGCTTGCTGCGGCCGTACGCGTTGACCGGGTCGGTGGGCGCGTCCTCGGCGTACGGCTGCTCGGCGTCCCCGGGGAAGACGTAGTCGGTGGAGACGTGCAGCAGCCGCGCGCCGGTGGCGGCGCAGGCCCGCGCGAGGTGCGCGACGGCGTCGCCGTTGACCGCGGTGGCGGCCGCCTCGTTCTGTTCCGCGCCGTCGACGTCGGTCCACGCGGCGGTGTTGAACACCACGTCGTGGCCGGCGACGGCGGCGTGGACGGCCTCGGCGTCGGTGATGTCGAGCGCAGTGCGGGTGGCGGCGGTCACCTTGAGGTCCGGCCGGGTCGCGAGCACGGCCAGCAGGTCCCGGCCGAGCATCCCGCCCGCGCCGGTGACGAGCACTCGGCTCATGCGCCCTTGGCCGCCTTCAGCGGCTCCCACCAGGCCCGGTTGTCCCGGTACCACTGCACCGTCTCGGCCAGGCCGCGGTCCAGGTCGATGCTCGGGGCGTACCCCAGCTCGGCGCTGATCTTGCTGATGTCCAGCGAGTAGCGGCGGTCGTGGCCCTTGCGGTCGGCGACCGGGACCACCCGGTCCCAGTCGGCGCCGCACGCATCGAGCAGCCGGCCGGTGAGCTCCTTGTTGCTCAGCTCGGTGCCGCCGCCGATGTTGTAGACCTCGCCGGCGCGGCCCTTCTGCTGCACCAGGGCGATGCCCCGGCAGTGGTCGTGCACGTGCAGCCAGTCGCGGACGTTGCCGCCGTCGCCGTAGAGCGGGACGGTGCCGCCGTCGAGCAGGTTGGTCACGAACAGCGGGATGACCTTCTCCGGGAACTGGTACGGCCCGTAGTTGTTGGAGCAGCGGGTGACCACCACGTCCATGCCGTGGGTGCGGTGGTAGGCCAGCGCGAGCAGATCCGAGCCGGCCTTGGAGGCCGAGTACGGGGAGTTCGGGGCCAGCGGCCAGGTCTCCGTCCAGGAGCCCTCGTCGATCGAGCCGTACACCTCGTCGGTGGAGACGTGCACGAAGCGGCCGGTGCCGTGCCGCAGCGCGGCGTCCAGCAGCGTCTGGGTGCCCAGCACGTTGGTGGTGACGAACGGCGCGGCGCCGGCGATCGAGCGGTCGACGTGCGATTCGGCCGCGAAGTGCACGATCACGTCGTGGTCGGCGACGACCTGGTCGACCAGGGCCGGGTCGCAGATGTCGCCCTGCACGAAGCGCAGCCGGGCGTCCTCGCGCACGGGCGCGAGGTTGTTCAGGTTGCCCGAGTAGGTCAACTTGTCCAGGACGGTCACCGCGGCGGGCTCCACGGCGGGCACCCCGGCAGCGTCGCCGCCGGGCACGCCCAGCAGCATCCGTACGTACTCCGACCCGATGAATCCGGCTCCGCCGGTGACGAGAATCCTCACGGGTCCGGAAGTGTACGCGAATCCTCGCGGACCCCGGGGGACGGCGACCCCGCTGTCCGGTTCGCGCCGGTGCAGGTAGTCTCCCCGGGTGCGTGGAATCCTTCTCGCTGGTGGCACCGGGTCCCGGCTGTGGCCGATCACCCGGGCGGTCTCCAAGCAGCTGATGCCGATCTTCGACAAGCCGATGGTGTACTACCCGCTGTCGACCCTGGTGATGTCCGGGGTGCGGGAGATCCTGGTGATCACGACGCCGGAGGACCAGTCCCAGTTCGAGCGGCTGCTCGGTGACGGCAGCCAGTGGGGCCTGCGGCTGGAGTACGTCACCCAGGCCCGCCCGGAGGGCATCGCGCAGGCGTTCGTGCTCGGCGCGGACTTCATCGGCGACGAGTCGGTGGCGCTGATCCTGGGCGACAACATCTTCCACGGCGCGGGCCTGGGCCGGCAGCTCGCCGCGCACGGGGACCCGGTCGGCGGGCGGGTGTTCGCGTACCCGGTGGCCAACCCGGAGGCGTACGGCGTGGTCGACTTCGACGACGAGGGCAAGGTGCTGTCGATCGAGGAGAAGCCGGAGAAGCCGAAGTCCCGGTACGCGGTGCCGGGCCTGTACTTCTACGACAACCGGGTGGTGGGCATCGCCCGCGACCTCAAGCCCAGCGCCCGGGGCGAGCTGGAGATCACCGCGGTCAACGAGGCGTACCGGGAGGCCGGGGAGCTGTCGGTGACCGTGCTGGACCGGGGCACCGCCTGGCTGGACACCGGCACCTTCGCCTCGATGATGCAGGCCGGCGAGTTCGTCCGGGTGATCGAGGAGCGCCAGGGCATGAAGATCGGCTGCGTCGAGGAGGTGGCCTGGCGGGCCGGCCTGATCGACGACGACCAGCTGCGTGCGCTGGCCGAGCCGCTGACCAAGAGCGGTTACGGCGACTACCTGCTCGGCCTGCTGGCCGAGAAGCACGGCGAGGCGGTGGCCCGCTGATGAAGATCCGGCAGTTGGGTATCGAGGGCGCCTGGGAGATCAGCCCGCAGCAGCACGGCGACCCGCGCGGGCTGTTCATGGAGTGGTACCGCTTCGACCGGCTCGCCGAGGCGGTCGGGCATCCGCTGCGGCTGGCCCAGGCCAACCTGTCGGTCTCGGCGCGCGGCGTGGTGCGCGGCATCCACTTCGCCGACGTGCCCCCGGGCCAGGCCAAGTACGTCACCTGCGTGCGCGGCGCGGTGCTGGACGTGATCGTGGACCTGCGGGTCGGCTCGCCGACGTTCGGCCGGTGGGAGGGCGTCCGGCTCGACGACGTCGACCGGCGCGCGGTCTACCTCAGCGAGGGGCTGGGGCACGGCTTCTGCGCGCTGACCGACGACGCGACGCTGAGCTACCTCTGCTCGACCACCTACAACCCGACCGGCGAGCACGCGGTGCACCCGCTCGACGCCGACCTGGCCATCGAGTGGCCGGCCGAGGCCCCGCAGCTCTCCGCCCGGGACGCCGCCGCGCCGACGCTGGCGCAGGCCCGCGAGTCCGGCCTGCTGCCGGAGTACGAGGCCTGCCGGGCGTTCGCGGCGAGCCTGCGGCCGGACGGAATGTCGTACTCGGACGGTATGTGATCGACCGGAGAGCACGACCTGTGCGGTGACAGTGACGAACGGGGCCTCCGGGCGGCTAGTGTCACAGCATGGAGCGGCGAATCTTCGGCCTCGAGACCGAGTACGGCGTCACCTGTACCTACCGCGGGCAGCGTCGGCTGTCCCCTGACGAGGTCGCCCGGTACCTCTTCCGCCGCGTCGTGTCGTGGGGCCGGTCCAGCAACGTGTTCCTGCGCAACGGTGCCCGGCTCTACCTGGACGTCGGCTCGCACCCGGAGTACGCCACCCCGGAGTGCGACTCGGTGGTGGACCTGGTGGCCCACGACCGGGCCGGCGAGCGGATCCTGGAGGGGTTGCTCGTCGACGCCGAGAAGCGGCTGCACGACGAGGGCATCGCCGGTGAGATCTACCTGTTCAAGAACAACACCGACTCGGCCGGAAACTCGTACGGCTGCCACGAGAACTACCTGGTCTCCCGGCACGGGGAGTTCGGCCGGCTGGCCGACGTGCTCATCCCGTTCCTGGTCACCCGCCAGCTGATCTGCGGCGCCGGCAAGGTGCTGCAGACCCCGCGCGGCGCGGTGTACTGCCTGTCCCAGCGGGCGGAGCACATCTGGGAGGGCGTCTCCTCGGCGACCACCCGCAGCCGTCCGATCATCAACACCCGCGACGAGCCGCACGCGGACGCCGAGCGGTACCGCCGGCTGCACGTGATCGTCGGTGACTCGAACATGAACGAGGTCACCACGCTGCTCAAGGTCGGCAGCGCCGACATCGTGCTGCGGATGATCGAGGCCGGGGTGGTGATGCGCGACCTGACGCTGGAGAACCCGATCCGGGCCATCCGGGAGGTGTCGCACGACATCACCGGCCGGCGCAAGGTGCGGCTGGCCTCCGGCAAGGAGGTCAGCGCGCTGGAGATCCAGCAGGAATACCTGGCCAAGGCGACCGAGTTCGTCGAGCGCCGGGGCGGCGACCAGACCGCCAAGCGGGTGGTGGAGCTGTGGGGCCGGGTGCTCGGCGCGGTGGAGAGCGGCGACCTGGACCCGGTGGCCCGCGAGATCGACTGGGTGACCAAGCTGCGGCTGATCGAGCGCTACCAGCGCAAGCACGACCTGCCGCTGTCGCACCCCCGGGTGGCCCAGATGGACCTGGCCTACCACGACCTGCGGCGCGGCCGGGGCCTCTACGGGCTGCTGGAGCGGCGCGGGCAGGTCGACCGGATCGCCACCGACCCGGAGATCTTCGAGGCGAAGGAGACCCCGCCGCAGACCACCCGGGCCCGGCTGCGCGGCGAGTTCATCCGGCACGCCCAGGAGAAGCGGCGCGACTTCACCGTCGACTGGGTGCACCTGAAGCTCAACGACCAGGCGCAGCGCACCGTGCTCTGCAAGGACCCGTTCCGGGCGTACGACGAGCGGGTGGAACGCCTGATCGCCAGCATGTGAGGACGTCGGCGGCCGGTGCCCGGCACCGGCCGCCGCCGCACCGGTACGCTGGCGTCGCGATGAACACTTCCTCACCCTCCGACCGCGATCGCGGCACCGAGAAGTTGAACTGGGTCGAACGGCGCCGGGAGAAGATCCGCGCCGAGATCGAGCGCAACCGCCGTGGCGAGTACACCGTGCCGACCTGGGTGCTCGCGGTCGCGCTGATCGCCATCGTCGGCGGCTGGCTGGCACTGATCTTCCTCGTCGGCTGATCCCGCGCTGCGCCGCGCCGGGCCGGTCAGGCCGCCAGGCGGGCCGCGTGCCGGCCGGCGGCGGCCGCCGCCAGGAAGTAGGCGTGGTCGGCGTCCAGGCCCCGGCCCATGGTGGACAGCGTCACCGGCGAGGCGCGCAGCGCCGCGTCCAGGCCGTCGGTCGGCACCCGGACCAGGGTGTGCCGCCCCGCGAGCGGGGCCAGCGCGGCGTCCACCTCCGCCGCCAGCGCCGGATCCAGCCCGTCGGGTACGACGAGGTCCGCCGGGGCGAGGGCGACCCGGCCGTACGCGGTGAGGCTGTGGTGGGAGACGCCGCGGTGCCGGGGGCGCTGATCGGCGTCGGAGATCCGCAGCGAGCCGACCGGCCGGCCGCCGAGGGCGGCGATCGCGTTGACCGCCTCGCCGACGGCGACCCCGGAGAAGCCCCAGGTGGTCCCGGTGCCCAGGTTGCCCGGGCCCTGGGCGACGATCGCCACGTCGGCGCGGAGCACGTGCCGGGCGGCCAGCAGGCCGCTGTGCAGGGTGGTGGCCTCCAGGTCCCCGCCGAACGCCTGCCCGACGCTGACCGTGCCCACCAGCTCGCCGCGCAGCCCGTCCAGCGTGCGGGAGAACCAGGCCGGCAGCGCGCCCCCGTCGGTGAGCAGGTACGCCACCCGGGCGTCGGGGGAGTCGGCGCGCACGCCGGCCAGGATCGCCGGCAGCGCCGAGTGCAGGTCGGCGGTGACCACGGGCAGCCCGTCCAGGCTCTCCGCCCGGGCCAGCAGCTCGTGGTGCTCCGACGCCTCCTCGTCCACCCCGAGCACGATCGCCTGCAACGGGGTGTAGCGGGCCTTGACCAGGTGGCCGGCGTCGCGGCTGTCGCCCGCCTGCGGCCGGTCCGACGGCAGCCGGTCGGGCAGCGCCACGACCAGGGCGTAACCGCCGGTGCCCAACCCCATCAGCAGGGCACCGGCGTTGAGCAGCACCCGGTCGCCGGGCACCGGGTCGCCGACCAGGGCGGGGTACGCCAGGGCGCGCAGGGCGCCGCCGTCGGGCAGGTCGACGTCGAGTTCGACCGCGCCGGCCCACCGCCGTCGTACCGCCGTCACCGTTCCGGACCGCCATCGCACCATGCCGGGCACGCTATCCGCGCCCGGCGGCGGCGCCGCGCCCGGGTCAGGGCGGGCCGGGCCGCCGGTGGTCCTGCTCCTGGTCCTGGATGCGCCGGGCCCGCCGCCCGTTGCTGCCGGGCATCGAGCTCGTGGGATCGAGGAAGACGAACCGGATCTCCGGGTAGCGGTCGGTGAGCCGGCGCTCGGCCTCGTCGGCGGCGGCCTCGATGTCGGCGCCGGTGGCCTGGTCGTGGAAGTCGACCTTGGCGGCGACCAGGATCTCCTCCGGGCCGAGCAGCATGGTCATCAGCGTGTCGACCCGGAAGACCGTCGGCAGTTCGGCCAGTTCCCGCTCGATCTCGCGGTGCAGCCGGTCCGGCACGGACCGGCCGACCAGCAGCGACAGGTTGCTCCAGGCCAGGATGGTCGCCACCACGAGCAGCAGCAGACCGATCCCGATCGAGGCGAGTCCGTCCCACAGCTCGTCGCCGGTGAGGTGGGACAGGCCCAGCCCGACGGCGGCGAGGAACAGACCGACGAGGGCGGCGCTGTCCTCCAGGAACACCGCCTTGACGGTGGTGTCGGCGGTCAGCCGCAGGAACCGGCGGGGGCTGGTCCGCCAGCGGCGCGACTCGTTGCGCACCTGGCGCACCGCCCGGGTCAGCGAGACCGACTCGATGACGAAGGACACCCCCAGCACGACGTAGGAGACGAGGTACTCCCCGCTGTGCCGGTGCACCAGGATGGTGGTCACCCCGTGGGTGATGGCGAAGCCCGCCCCGGCGACGAAGGTGAACAGCGCGGCGAGGAACGCCCAGACGTAGCTCTCCTTGCCGTACCCGAAGGGGTGCCGGGTGTCGGCGGGCCGCGCGCCGCGGCGCAGCGCCAGGTACAGCAGCACCTCGGTGGTGGTGTCGGCGACCGAGTGGGCGGCCTCGGAGAGCATCGCCGCGGAGCCGGAGATCAGGCCGGCGACCAGCTTGGCCACCGCGATGGCGAGGTTCGCCGCGCCGGCCACCACGACGGTGCCGACGCTCTCGGCCTTGACCTCGCCCTCCGACATGCGCCTCACCCTAGGGCGGTCGGGTCGCCACCGCCCGGTGACCGGCGGCACTGCGTCGCACGCCGCGCCCGCGCGGGTGCACGGCCGCGGCGCCCGGGCTGCTAGCGTTCACACGTGTCGCGGAGCCGTACCGAACGCCTGGTCAACCTGGTGATCTGTCTTCTCTCCACGCGACGGTTCCTGACCGCCGCGCAGATCGCCGCGACCGTGCCCGGTTACGAGCACGATCCGGACGACGCCAAGGAGCACGAGGCGTTCCAGCGCAAGTTCGAGCGGGACAAGGCCGAGCTGCGCGAGCTGGGCGTGCCGCTGGAGACCGGCACGGCCAGCGTCTTCGACGCCGAGCCCGGCTACCGGATCGCCCACCGGGAGTACGCCCTGCCGGAGATCCCCCTGGAGCCCGACGAGGCCGCCGCGGTGGGCATCGCCGCGCGGCTGTGGCAGCACGCCGGGCTGGCCGCCGCCGCCTCCTCCGGGCTGGCGAAGCTGCGCGCGGCCGGCGTCGACGTGGACCCGCAGGCCACCCTGGGCCTGGAGCCGATGGTCACGGTCGATCCGGCGTTCGCGCCGCTGACCGCCGCCGCGCGGGACCGGCGCGAGGTCGGCTTCGACTACCGGGTGCCCGACCGGGACGCGCCGACCCGCCGCCGGTTGCAGCCGTGGGGCGTGGTCTGCTGGCGCGGCCGCTGGTACGTGGTCGGCCACGACCTGGACCGGGCGGCGACCCGCTGCTTCCGGCTCTCCCGGGTCGTCGGCGGGGTTCGGGTGACCGGCGAGCCGGGCGGCTACGAGCCGCCCGCCGGGGTCGACCTGATCAGCCACGTGGCCCGCTGGTCCGGGCCGGTCGAGCGCACCGGCCGGGCCACCGTGCTGGCCGCGCCGGGCCGCGCCGCCGGCCTGCGGCGCTGGGCCGTGCAGACCCTGCCGGGCCCGGACGGCGACCGGCTGGTCCTGCCGTACGCCGACCCGGACTCCCTCGCCGGCCACCTCGTCGGGTACGGCCCGGACGTGCGGGTGCTGGAACCGCCGGAGGTGCGCGACGCGGTGATCCAACGGCTCAAGGAGATCGCCGTCCGGCAGGACGACCTGGCCGTGGCCGGAGGCCCCCGGTGACCCGGCCGGCCGCCCGGGGCGGCTCCCGCACCTCCGCCGACCGGTTGGCCCGGCTGCTCAACCTGGTGCCGTACCTGCTCGCCCGGCCCGGCATCGAGATCGCCGAGGCGGCCGGCGACCTGGGCGTCACCGAACGACAGCTGCGCGAGGACCTGGAGCTGCTCTGGGTCTGCGGGCTGCCGGGCTACGGCCCGGGCGACCTGATCGACATGGCGTTCGACGGCGACCGGGTCACCATCACCTACGACGCCGGCATCGACCGGCCGCTGCGGTTGACCCCGGACGAGGCGCTGGCCCTGGTGGTGGCGCTGCGGATGCTCGCGGAGACGCCCGGGGTGGCCAACCGGGAGGCCGTGGAGCGGGCCCTGGCGAAGATCGAGAACGCGGCCGGCGACCTGGTCGGCGCGCCGGTGGCGGTGCGGCTGCCCGGGGACACCCGCCAGGTCGAGGCGCTGCGCTCGGCGGTCGAGGGCGGCCGGGCGCTGCGGATCACCTACTACACGGCGGCGCGGGACGAGACCAGCGAGCGCACCATCGACCCGCTGCGGATGCTGATGGTCGGCGGCCGGGCGTACGTGGAGGCGTGGTGCCGCCGGGCCGAGGCGGTCCGGCTGTTCCGGGCCGATCGGATCGACGCGGTCGCCGAGCTGGACGAGCCGGCGGTGGTGCCGCCGCAGGCGCGCCCGCACGACCTCACCGACGGGGTGTTCCGCCCCTCGCCGGACCTGCCGCTGATCACCCTGCGGATCGGTCGCGGCGAGCGGTGGATCACCGAGTACTACCCGTGCGAGCGGGTGGAGGCCGGCGACGGCGACCAATGGCTGGTCTCGCTGCGGGTGACCGACCTGGGCTGGGCCCGCCGGTTCGTGCTCGGGCTGGGGCCGGACGTCACCGTGGTGGCCCCGGCCGAGCTGGCCGATCAGGTGCGGGCACAGGCGCTCGCCGCCCTGGAGGCGTACGGCACCCCGGTGGGCGACGGCACGCCGTCGGCCGACCCGGCGGTGGGGGCCGTCACCCAGTAGGCTGACCGCCGTGGTGAAGTGGATCGTTCTCGCGGTGGTGCTGCTCGCGCTGGTCGTGCTGGCCCTGGCGGTCCGGCCGGTGCTGGCGCGGCTGCCCCGGCTGCGGCGGGCGGCGGTGGCGCTGCAGCGACGCCAGGCCGACGCGGACGCCCTGCGCGAGGCCGCCGAGGCGCTCGCCGGGCGGGCCGAGACGCTCCACCGGCAGGTCGAGACGACCCAGCAGCGGGTGGAGCTGATCAAGGCCAAGCGGGGTAAGTGATCGACCCCGGTCGGTGAATCGCGCGCCGGGTGCGCGATCCGGGTGCCTTTCGCGCACGGATGGACGTCGCCAGGTGGTTGACGGGACACGCGAGGGTGGTCAAGACTTCACCGGCCGGACGCGTCACCAGCGGCCCGGCGGGTGGCAACGGCTCTCGACGCACGTACGATGGGCTGCGACACACCCTTCGACACAGAGCGACTGGAGCTTCCCATGGGTGCCCTCAAGCCGTGGCACATCGCCGTACTCGTGGTCGTGCTGATCCTGCTCTTCGGCGCGAAGCGGCTCCCCGACGCGGCCCGCTCGCTGGGCCGCTCGCTGCGGATCATCAAGGCGGAGACCAAGAGCCTGCAGGACGACGACCGCGACCTGGCTGAGAAGGCCGACGCGCAGGCCGGCTACCAGCCGCTGCCGCCGCACGCGGGTCAGCAGCCGTACGCGCAGCAGCAGTTCGCCCCGCAGCAGGCCCCGCAGCAGCCGGTCGCCCCGCCGGTCGACCCGGTGCAGCGCGTCCGCGACAACTGACCGAAGGGCCCGAGCACCGTGGCCTTCGCGCTCCGCAAGCGCGGCCCGAGCGAGTTCGAACGGGCCGCCGACGGATCCATGACGCTCATGGAGCACATCCGTGAGCTGCGCAACCGTCTCTTCCGCGCCTCGCTGGCGATCCTGGTCGGCTTCGGCTTCGGCATCTGGCTGGCGACGCCGGTCCGGGAGCTGTTGTCCAAGCCCTACTGCGACCTGCCGCAGGCTAAGGACCCCGAAACCGGGCTCTGCAAGTTCGTCCAGCTCGGTGTGGCCGATGTCTTCCTGCTTAACCTGAAGATCGGTCTCTGGGTCGGGCTGATCATCGCGGCACCGGTCTGGCTCTACCAGCTCTGGGCGTTCATCGCGCCAGGCCTGCACCGGCACGAGCGGCGGTACGCCTACGTCTTCACGGCGCTCGCCGCTCCGCTCTTCGCGGCCGGTGCGGTGCTGGCGTTCTTCGTGACCACCAAGGGCCTGGAGTTCCTGCTGGATGTGTCGGGTGACGACATCTCCACGACGCTGGAGGTCACCCGGTACATCTCGTTCGTCACCAACCTGATCCTGCTGTTCGGGGTGGCGTTCGAGTTCCCGTTGATCGTGCTGATGCTCAACTTCGTCGGCCTGGCCAGCGCGCGGAAGCTGCTGAGCTGGTGGCGGGTGGCGGTCTTCGTGTTCTTCGCCTTCTCGGCGGTGGTCACGCCGACCCCCGACCCGTTCGGCATGACCGCGCTGGCGATCTGCCTCTGCGCGCTCTACTTCGCCGCGGTCGGGGTGGCCTTCCTCAACGACAGGCGCCGGGGTCGGGGCAAGGAGATCTACTCCGACCTCAGCGACGACGAGGTGTCGCCGCTGGAGCTGGACAACGAGCCGGTCGAGGCGTCCGCCGCGGTGGACTTCTCCGGGCCGGTCGGGGCGCCCGCGCCGGTCGCCGCGCCGGCCCCGATCGATCGCCGCTTCGACGACATGACCTGACGGCGTTCCGCACTTCGAACCGTCCACGACGCCGCCTCCGCCTGCCGGGGGCGGCGTCGCCGTGTCATCCCCGCCCAACGACGGAGCCGGCGCAAGGTCAGGGAACGGCGACGGGTCGGGACAGGCATGGGCCGGGCCCCCTTTCGGGACCCGGCCGGCGGGAACGTCCTGATCGGGGCTAACTCGAGTAGCCGCGCGCGGCGATCCAGTCGGCGAGCTTGTCGTCGGTCATCCAGTAGGTCTTCGTCGGGTCGTACGGGTCGGCGACCTTCATGGTGTCACCGCCGTCGCGGTATCCGACGATGGTCAGATAGTGTCCGCCCTCGTACGAGTAGCGGTTGCCCTCGGTGTCGACCGAGGTGCCCATGATGTTGGCTACCACGCCCCGGTTGGCGTCGACCGCCTCCACCACGTCGGTACGCAGCTTGGCTTCCTGCTGCGGGTCGGCCTCGGCGCTCTGGATCTCGGTGGTCTCGTAGCCGCCGGCGGTCATCTCGTTCAGCACCCGGGTGGTGGCGTCGACAGAGTCGGTGCCGGCCTGCGTGGTGCCCAGCTTGTCGGCGACCTCACGTTGGCTCACCACCTTGCCCTGCGTGGACAGGGCGATCCGGGTAGCGGCGGGCGCGCAGTAGTACTCGTTCGGCTGTCGCTGATAGTCGTAGTGCAGCACTCGCTGACCGTCCTCCGGCGGAGGAGCCGGCGGAGGAGCCGGCGGGGGCGCGGGCGGCGGCGGAGGCTGGTCGACGGAGGCGGGCACGCTCTGCACCGGGGCTGGATGCGACGGGGTCATCGGGTCGGCGGACGCCTGGGCAGCGATCGCCGAACCAGTGAAGGCGCCGCTGGCCAGCACGGCAACGGACAGCACGCTCTTACGGAACAGGGAATTCATCGTGATGCTCCCCTCGACTGGTCTTACCGGCCTTCGCCCGCCGCTTACCCGGGCCCGGTCCGCGAAAACGCGCGACACTACCCGAGTAGCGGGGGTTCCGGCCGGCTTTGCCCAATCACGCGCGGAAATCGCGCAGGAGGAGTAGAAGGGGCTCGGGGCGCGCGGCGGTTGGTGCGAAAGGTGGCGGTGGGACCGGGTGCGACGTGAGGGATGTCGGAGCCGGGTCATCCCACGCGGCGGGCGGGCGGCTATGCACCGATGCGCGGATTGTCCCGGTCCAGTGGGCCTTCCGGGAGGCCTGACGGGCGGCATTTTGTTGGCCCGGTGGAGGTGGTCATCGAGCGGGGCGTCGTACGAGCCGGATCGGCCTCGTTGACGGCTTAGCGTCCTCGCCGGTGTCGTCGGGGTGTGGGCGGGGATAGGGTCTTCCGGCCGCCCACCGCCTCGTCGTGGCTCCGGACGGCCGGCCGGCACAGTCAGGCTACGTACGTGAGCCACGGTGCCCGCAGGGCGTCCCTCGGCCCGACCTCGCCCGGCGGTGAGGACCGCATCCCGGGGTCTGACGAGGGGTCCAGCGCTGCCCGGCAGCAACCTCGCGGTCGTCAGTTCACCCTGAGCTCCAGCGCTGGCCGGGCGGTGAGCGAGCGGCCCTCCAGGAAGGCCAGGTCGACAGCCACGCCACTGAACGTGACCGGGCCCGGCGGGGTGGTGGCGATCCCCGGGGGGAGTGGCAGGTCCGGGCTCAGGGTGATCGTCACGCCCAGGATTCGTCCGACGAATCGGGTGGCGTAGACGGCGACCTCGCCGCTGAGCGTCAGCTGATCGGTGGCGACCCGCACGGTGCGGCCGGCCGGGCCGGGCGTGCGCAGCCGGGCGTCGTCGGTCATCACCCGATCCATGCTGAACTTCAAGGCCCGCAGGGTGCCGCCGGCGGTGGGTAGCTCGACGATCCCCTCGATCCGCAGCCCCGTCATGGTCATGGTGGAGCCGGTCAGCTGGACCGGGCTTTTCGCGACCAGCGGCTGGCCGGGCTCGGCGGGGATCCGCGGCAGGGTTCTCCCGGCCCCGGGGGCGGTCGGGGTCGGCTCGGGGTGGGCGCAGTCGAGAGCCAGGACGATCGGCCCCGAGCTGGTGGCCAGCAGGGTCGCGGGCGGTGGCGGACCGGGCGCCACCGCACGCTCCGGCTGCGTCCCGGCAGCCTCCTCGTCGCTCTGGCCCCCGTAAGACGGGCCGAGGCCGCTGAGGGCGAGGGCGTTCCGGTGCGCCGTGGCGTACCCGCTCGGGTTGATCGAGGACGAACCGGTGGGCTCGTCCGGCGCCGGTTCGGTCGGGCAGGTGGGCCCGTCCCGGGCCGGGGCGGGTAGGGCCGACGCTCTCGCCGGGCCGGGCGCGGCGAACGTCACCGTGGCGGAGATCCCGAGCAGCCCCAGCAGCGCCGCGAAGAACCGTAGGCCGCGCTGTGGGGGCCCCGGCTGCTCGGGCTTCGTCCGCTCGGCCGGCCAGAGCCGCGGGGCCGCAGCGGACTCCTGATACGCGCCGGGTGACGGCCGGGTGAGGTGCAGCCCCAGGCTGTCCCGGCCGGACATCAGTTCGTCGACGAGGGCCGGCTGCCCGTGCTCGGGGCAGCGTCGGGGGCCGACAGGTCAGCTCCCGCCCCGTCCGGGGGCTGGTCCCGCCCCGCCCCGTCCGGCGGCGTCCCGGGCCGCGCCGTCCGGTCGCCCGCGGCCTCGTCGGGCCCGCTCGCGTCGTCCGCCGGCTCGTCCCGTACCCCGGCCTCGCCGGCCGGCTCGCTGGCCGGCGGGGCGCTCGGCGGGGGGTCCGGCGTCCAGGCGAAGCCGAGGGCGCTGCCGAGCAGGCCGAGCAGCAGACCGACGAAGAAGCCGCCGAGGTTCACCCCGATCAGCGAGAAGAGCGCGGTCACGGCGGCGACCACGGCGTAGAGGACCCGGTGTGGGGGCTTGAACCACATCAGCAGCCCACAGGTCACCAGGATGGCGGGGATCAGCCAGGACAGGAAGCCGGTCGTCCCCGTCTGGAGAGTGAGACCGGCGAGCGACATCTGGGTGGTGCCGAAGATCTGCAGACCGGCCAGGGCGGTGAACAGGCCACCCCAGAATGGTCGGGTCCGCCGCCAGCGGCGGAAGCCGCGCCGGTCGCGGAGCCGCTCCGGCCGGGCGTTCCGCGGTTCGCCGTTGTCCACCCATGCCTCCTGCCGAGTGAGGGGTCGAGCGCAGCCACCGCCACACGGAGAGCGGGGCGGTGGTCAGCTCAGAAGCACTCCTTGGCGGCCGCGCCCGTCCTGACCTTCAGCTTCAATCCGGTGAGGTTGAACGTCCTGGCCTGGGTGGAGCGGGCCACCTGGCGGAGGTTCGTGATCGTGACGGTGTCGGCCTGCTGGCCGAACGTTCCCCGGGGACCCTTCGCGTTTTCGGGACCGCCCTCGAGAGTCGACGCGTCCCGGTTGATCTGGATGTTCGTGAACCGGGCATCACCCTCGAGCTGTTCCGCGTCGATCAGCAGGTCGGTGGCGGTGGCCGGCCGGCCACCGCCGCCGGCGTTGATGGTGATCACGACGGGCGCGCCGGGCGCCTTCACCGACTGGCAGAGGTCGAAGAGCTGCGCCCTGCGGATACCGGTGGTCGCCACCGGATGCCTCGTCCCGTCGACCTCCGTGGCGACGCCGCCGTACTGCACGAAGCCCTCACCGCGCAGCTCCGAGGCGGAGACCTTGAACGTCTGCCCGGAGACGGCGAACGAGGCGGCCATGGCGCCGTTGGCCATGCCGAGCACGATCGCGCCGGCGACCGCGGTCGCCGGGATCGCCAGGGCGGCGAAGCGCCGCCAACGGGTACGTCCCGGGATGTCGGACCTCTCCTGCACGGTTCCTCCTCAGGGTGGATGTCGTGCCGGTGGTCGGACGAGCGCCAACGCGGGCTCGTGGCCAGCTGGGCGATGACGGGACCGAGAAGGGTCCGCCCCCTGCGCGTGCGGCAGCAGGCACCGCCACCCCGACGCTAACACGCTGTAGACAGTCGGGTGCGGATTCGTCACCTAGCGTCAGGCGCTCTGGGTGCGCTCGGCGCAGCGCGGTTCGTTCGTCGCACCGCCGGTTGCCACCTTCGACACCTTCGTCCCAGCCGCCACGACTTCTCGCGATGCCCTGCGGGGTCACCCGAACGAGCACCATGATGCCGGTGTCGGGTGCCTTTCCACGTCGGTGCGTCGACGACTGTGCCCGCGTGCAACCGAATGTGCCAGCCCAACGGCGGGAGCCGTCCCTTCGGACCGGACAGCAGGGCGAAGGCCTCACGCGATCTGAGTAGATACGTGCTCCGAGGCCGCGGCACCAATCCTGGGGAGGTTGTTGGATGTACGCACGGAAGCGGCGCTTCTACCTGTCCGCGCTGGTGCTGACGCTGGTCTTTCCGGCCCTGTCGTCAGCGGTCACCGGAGCGAACACGGCTGCGGCGCGTGCCGACTCGTGCGCGAATCCCACCACCGGCCGGGAAGCCGACGCCGTGGGTCG
This sequence comes from Micromonospora sp. CPCC 206171, assembly GCF_036906755.1. NCBI lineage: Bacteria > Bacillati > Actinomycetota > Actinomycetes > Micromonosporales > Micromonosporaceae > Micromonospora > Micromonospora sp. CPCC 206171. The sequence goes on from NZ_JBAKHT010000013.1 coordinate 36,571, forward strand.
GAAATTCATGGTGGCGGCGGCCAATCCCTTCGCGGTGCAGGCCGGCTGCAAAATCATCGCCAAGGGCGGCACGGCCGCGGATGCGGCGGTGGCCGTGCAGGCGGTCCTGGCCGTCGTGGAGCCACACGCCTCCGGGCTGACCGGTGGCACGCTCATCAACTACTGGGATCCCGACAAGCACACGGTGCGGTATTTCGACGGCATGTCCCGAGCGCCGAAGAACGTGCCGCAGAACGTGATGACTCCCACCGATCAGGAGCGCAAGGCGCTCGGCGTCGACCGCTACCCGTACGCGGCGTCGGCGACGGCCCGGGCGTTCGCCGTCCCGGGCACGCTGCGGGTGCTCTCGGACGTCCACGACGTGTACGGGGATCTTCCCTGGGACGAGCTCTTCGACGACGCCATCAACCTGGCCGCGAACGGCTTCCCCATGCCGGAAGCCCTGAGCAGTGGACTCGACGAGCGCAACAACGGGCGCAAGCGCTGCAACTACCCCGATCTGCGCCCCCGCTACTGCAACGGCGACAAGGCCAAGAAGCCGGGTACGACGATCCGCAACCCGGAGATCGCGCAGGTGTTGCGGGAGGTCCGGGACGGCGGGGCGGACGCCTTCTACGACCCGAAGGGCAAGATCGCCCCGGCGATCGTGCAGCACGCGGCGAAGGGGCCGTTCAAGTTGAAGGGAAACACCGCCGGACCGGTCGTGATCCCCAGTCTCATGACCGCCGAGGACTTCGCCGAATACGCCGCCATCGAACGCAAGCCGCTGTGCCGCAAGGTGTTGGGCGTGCTGGTGTGCACGTCGGCGCCGCCCGCGTTCGGGGGAGTGTCCGTACTGGAGATGCTGGGCCTGCTCGACCGCGGCCAGGTGGGCCGGAGCGAGCCGGACTCGGCCGATCGGATGCACCTCTTCGTCGAGGCCAGCCGCCTGGCGAACTTCGATCGCCGGGCGTACATCGGGGACCCGGCCTACCACAAGGTGCCGGCGGCCGGTCTGCTGGACAGCAAGTATCTCGACCAGCGCTTCTCCCTCTACTCGGAGGACCGCGCGATCGACCCGATCAAACCGGGAGAGCCGCCGGAGCGGATCCCTCCCGGGCCGACCGGGGACGTCCCGAGCACGATCGACGTCGGCGACCCGACCAGCAACGTCAGCATCGTGGACAGCGACGGCGATGCCGTGTCCATGACGACCACCATCAACACGCACTTCGGGTCGCACCTCGAGGCGCGGGGGATGATCCTCAACAACGCGATGAACAACTTCACCGACACCTCGTCGGTCTCACCCGGCAAGCCGGTGAACGTCATGCAGTCGAAGAAGCGCCCCACGGCGTCGATGGCGCCGACCATCGTCCTGGACGAACAGGGACGCCAGCTGAAGCTGGTGGTGGGCGCGGCCGGCGGCTCGCACATCCCGGACTACGTGACCCAGGCGCTGGTCGGTGTGATCGTCGACGGCATGGGCCCGGCCGAGGCCATCGACCAGGGGCATTTCAGCGGGCAGGACATCACCCGCAAGTGCGGGGGATCGGTCGGGGCGCCCTCTGAACTCGAAGCGGGCCGGAAGATCAGCGCGATCATGGCCGAACTCGTGGTCCGGGAGCACCCGTGTCCCCGGCTCATCGCACTGGACAGCGGTCTCACCGCGATCGAGGTACGCGGCGACCAGCTGCTCGGAGCGGCGGACAAGCGCCGCGACGGCAGCGCGATCGGGCGCTGACGCACGGGTTCACCTCCGCGGTATGAGGCGGCCTCACCCCGCCGGGCGCCAGGCTGGTGGCACCGCGCGACGCGGCCGCGACGCGGATTTCGACGCCCGCCGAGTTCATCCCGGTCGGGTGAAGTCTCCTCACCCTGCCGAGTTCGATGATCGACATGACGCGCAAGTTCCGATGTCGCCGAGAGCGAAGGGTCGCCATGAAGCGCAAGAACGGAGGCGAGCAGCCCGCCCCCGACCGGGGTCGCGATCAGCAGCCGTTCCGCGGACGCGCGTCCGTGCCGTCAGTGCCCTCCGACCCGCCTCAGGAGCAGGCGGTCCCGTGGCGGCGACGGGCGCTGGACCAGCAGCTCCCGACCGCCGGCTTTCCCGCCGGCTCCGGTAAGCCGTCCCTGCTGTATCTCTGGGCGATCATGGGTTTGGCGGCCGCCATCGTGCTCGGGTTCGCCATCAACAACCAGCGGGGCGTCCCCCCGGCCGTCGTCGACTCGCAGCGGGACAACGTGTCGAAGGTCGCCTCCAGCATGCGGCTGACCATCAACCACTACGTGGAGGATCTCGACCAGCGCATCGCGGGTCGGCCGCCGACGACGCCCGACCCCGAGTTCGTCAAGCAGGTGGTGGGCAACGGTACGGAGTGGACCGGGGCCGCGATCGTGGAGACCGCCTCGCGACGCCCGTTGGCCACCGCCGGCACCGGTGTACCGATGGAGCTGCTGCCACCGACGCTTCCCGCCAAGGAAACGTTCCCCATCACCACGCCCGACGGACCGGCCCTGGTCCGCAGCGTCGCACTGGATCCCGCGCGCACCCTGCTGGCGACCCAACCGCTCGACGTGGACGAACTCCGTCTGAATCCCAACGCCCGACAGGGCATCTTCGTCATCACGCCGGACGGCAAGAGCACCCTGATGCAGGGGGTCAGTGCCGTACCCGATGTCCACCTGCCGGTGGTCTTCCAGGGGCTGGCGCAGTCCCAGTCCACCGAGGGTCACCCGATCCGGGTGACCGAGTGGCTGAACAAGCAACTGGTCGTCTCCTCCGCTCCGGTGGGGGAGACCGGGGCGACCGTGGCGACCCTCATCGTCGCCGAGGAAACGGGCGGCACCTCGACCGTGCACGGCTTCCTGCTCGGCCTGACCCTGCTGGCGATGGCGGTGCCCAGCTTCCTGCTGATGCGGCTGGCACTGGTCAGCCCCGTCCGGTCGCTGCTGGAGCGGGCCAAGGCTGACGCCTGTGGTGAGGTCCCCGGCAGGCGGCACCGGCTGGGCATCGCGGAGGCCCACCGCATCGCCCGGGCGCTGTCGCTGACGTCCGACGATCCATCGTCCGGCACCGCCGGCGGGAAGCGGCGGCGGTGGCGGTGGCGACCGACCGTGAACCAGGGCCTCGCCCTGGCCACCGTCGTGGCGCTGCTCTGGCCGGCGGCGGCGGTGGCGTACACGCTGAGCTCACCTGAGCCGCCGATCCCCAACCAACTCGTCCGGGACGAGGAGAGCAGGGCCGAGGCGGCGAGCAACGTCATGGGCAAGGCGCTGAACAACGGCCTGCAGACGGTGACCCGGATCTCCCAGGCGTCGGAGGCGACACCCGACCCCGCTCAACTGGCCCCGCAGCTGAAGCAGGAGCTGGCCGACAAACACCGCTTCCGCAGCCTGTACCTGATGGACCCGAGCGGATCGGTCGTCAGCGCCGCGGGACGGGAGCCGCTTCGCAAGGAGCCCCTGCGCGGTGAGACCGGCATCGACCTGGACGGCGAAACCGCGCGCGTGCCGCTGGTGTACGCCTTCCGGGTCGCTCCCAACGGCGTCGCGACCGTCGGCGAGTTCGACATCGACTACCTGCTGGAGATGATCCGGGCGGTGGACGGGCAGGTCCGGGTCGTCGATGAGGATCTGCGCACCGTCTTCGACTCCAACGGCTTCCGCGCCTTCCAGCAGTTGGAGGGCAGCGCCCGGGTTGCCGCCTCCGAGGCGCTGAAGGGCGGCACCGTGGGTATGGCGAAGACGCCGGACGGCAGGCCGGCGCTGATCGCCGCCGCCGGGCTGAACAAGCCGAACACCGTCGCTCCGCTGAAGTGGTCGCTGGTGGTGGAGCAGGACCTGGCCGGGCTGCGGCTGCCGGAGAGCGACGGCCGGCGGTGGACGCTGCTCGTGGCCGGTGCCACGACGGGCGTGGTGCTGCTGACCCAGACGTGGCAGTACTTCGTCTTCGCGCGGCCGCTGCGCCGCCTCGCCGTGCAGGCCGACCGGATCAGCGACGGGGACGTGGAGGAACCGATCTCGCCGCAACGCCACGACGACATCGGGGCGTTGGCGATGTGCCTGGAGGTCTGCCGCCAGGTCCGGCACACCGGCTCCAGCCGGTTGGGCGGTGCGAGCCGGCTGCGCGGCACGGAGGAGGACCGCACCGTCGTGCTGCCCGAGGTCCCGCCGCAACCCGAAGCGGGTCGGGCCACTGTCTGGCTGAGCGAGAGCGCCGACACCCGCGCCGACGACCGAGACGAAAGGAGCTGACGTGGTATACCTCTACGTCGTTTTCGTCCTCTGCTGTGTGGCGCTGTTCGGCGCGGGGATGGTCGAGCAGCGTAACCACTATCGGAACCTGAACATGATTCCGGACCGGGTGCTGGTCAACGGCATCCGGGGCAAGAGTTCGATCACCCGGCTCTGTGCCGGCGCGTTGCGCGGCGGTGGGCGGGTGGTGGTGGCCAAGACCACCGGCACCGCGGCCCGGTTCATCTTTCCGGACGCCAGCGAGGAGCCGGTGCACCGCAAGTTCGGCATCGCCAACGTGGTCGAGCAGATCGGCATCGTGCGGCGGGCCGCCGTCTACCACCCGGACGCTCTGGTCATGGAGTGCATGGCGGTGATGCCGGCGCTGCAGGAGGTCAACCAGAGCAAGCTGATCCGGTCGAACATCGGGGTGCTGTGCAACGTGCGCGAGGACCATCTCGCCGAGATGGGACCCACCCTGGACGATGTCGCCCGGTCGTTGAGCCGGTCCATGCCGGCAGGCGGCACCTGCATCACCGCCGAGCGGGAACGGCTCGCGATCCTGCAGGAGGAGGCCGACCGGCGGGACTGCCGCCTGATCGCGGTCGACCCGGAGTCGGTCAGCGACCACGAGATGAACGGCTTCGGCTGGATCACCTTCAAGGAGAACGTCGCGATCGCGCTGGCCGTCGCCGAAGAACTGGGCGTCGACCGGCAGAGCGCACTGCGGGGCATGTGGGAGGCGCCGCCCGACCCGGGTGTGCTCTCCGTGGCCCGGGTGATGCACGGCGACAAGCGGTTCCGGTTCGCGAACATCTTCGCCGCGAACGATCCTGAGTCGACCTTCATGAACATCCAGCAACTGGAGGACCAGCAGCTCATCACCCGTCCGCTGACGATGGTGATCAATTGCCGGCCGGACCGGATCGAGCGCAACGGGCAGATGGGCGAGCTGAGCGGCCGGGTGCGACCGGAGACCATCGTCCTGATCGGAGAGGTAACCAAGAGTGCGCGGAGTACGGTGCCCGCGGACCTTCAGGACCGGGTGGTCGACCTCGGCGGCAAACCGGACCCGGACAGCCTGCTGCAGGGCGTGAGCGCAGCGACCCCGGACGACTCCTCGATCGTCGCCGTCGGAAACATCCACGGGCAGGGTGAGGTGCTGGTCCACCAGCTGGCGACACTGCCGGGCTGGACCTGCGAGGACGGCTCTCCCTCCGCCTCCACCCTTCGTACGTCGACCGGAGAAGGGAGCCAGTGATGACGTTCGGCGGAGAACTCAGCGCCCAGCTGGCCACGGCGAGCCTCGGCATCGGACTGGTGTTCGCTCTGCTGTGCTACCTGACCACCAACCTCTCGCCCGGCGGCATGATCACCCCGGGCTGGATCGCGTTGACCCTCATCGAGGACCAGCTCCAGGCGGTGATCGTGGTCGGGGTCACCATCGTCACGTACCTCATCGCCCGGCTGATGCACCGGGTGATCATCCTGTACGGGAAACGGCTGTTCGCCGCGATCGTGCTGGTCAGCGTGCTGTTGCAGCTGACCATGTTCCTGCTCGTCCAGCGCGACCTGCCACTGCTGTTCGCCCACCAGACGCTGGGCTTCGTGATTCCCGGGCTGATCGCCTACCAGCTCGTACGCCAGCCGCCCAGGGCGACCATCCTGGCGACCCTCATCGTCACGGCGATCACGTTCGGCATCACGTACAGCGGCGTGGTCGCGGGTTTCGTGCCGGTGACCTGACCCTTCCGCCCGCCTCGCACTCGTCTCGAAAGGAGAAGCAGGAATGAGCTACCGCAGGTATCTCCGCAGGCCGGCCGTGTCGAGCATCATCGGGCTCGTCCTGCTGATCACCGCGAGCATGCTCACCTACCTGGTGGCCCGGCCGTCGCCTGCAGACGAACCCGAGCTGACCCTGGGCCTGGCGAAGCCGGCCGAGGGCCAGGCGGCCGGCGCGTCGGGCTACCACTACCAGCGGTCGTCCGAGCCGGACCGTACGGAGATCATCGACTCGTCGGGGGAGCCGGTCGCGATCATGACCGACGGCGCGCGGACCGCGCACATCTACGGTCCGTCCCGGACGTTCGAGGAGCCGCGCTTCACGGACGCGAAGATCGAGACCGACATGTGGGTGCGGCTCGCGCCGCAGCCGTGGCGGGCCGGCGCCGAACAGGAGCAGTGGTTCGTCGACTGGTTCGCCGCGGCCCGCCGGGACCGCTCGCCGGACGTACTGTCGATCGCCTTCGAGTACGTCGATGGGGCCCCGGTGAAGCGGGACAACCAGGGGCAGCAGTATTCCGGCGACGCCTCGTTCGGGCCGCCGGACCCGGCGGATCCCGACGGCCGTCAGGAACGCTCCGACTTCTACGACTACCTGGGTCTGCCCTGGTCGTTCCTGGACGGCAAGGCGGCAATCCCCGAGCCGCAGCGCAAGCTGGCCCTGGACTGCTCCGGCTACCTGCGGATGGTCTACGGTCACCGGCTCGGCTATCCGCTGCGCGGTACCAACACCCCGGGTGAGGGTCTGCCGCGCCGGGCGTACGCCATGGCGGAGCTGGGCCCAGGCGTCCAGCTGATGCCCAACTCGGGCCAGCGGGCCCGCGGGATCGACAAGCTGCTCCCCGGCGACCTGGTGTTCTTCAACGCCCAGCCGGTGCCGAACCGCCAGATCGACCACTCCGGCATCTACCTCGGCATCGACGACGGCGGGCACCACCGGTTCATCTCCAGCCGGTCCCAGACCGACGGTCCCACCATGGGTGACCTCTCCGGCGCGCCCCTGCTGGACGGGGTCGGCTACTGGCCGGACCGGTGGCTCACCGCCCGCCGGCTCTGAGCGCGACCCCACCGGGGGGTCCGCCGGCGTCCAGGTGGCGGCTCAGAGCACCTGGGACAAAAAGCGGCGCAGCCGGGGGTGCTCCGGCGCCTCGAAGATCGCGGCCGGCTCCCCGGCCTCCAGCACCACGCCGTGGTCCATGAAGGCGACGGTGTCGGCGACCTCGCGGGCGAAGCCCATCTCGTGGGTGACCACCACCATGGTCATCCCGCCGGCGGAGAGGTCCGCCATCACCGCGAGGACGCCCTTGACCAGTTCCGGGTCGAGCGCCGAGGTGGCCTCGTCGAAGAGCATCACCTGCGGTTGCAGCGCCAGTGCCCGGGCGATGGCCACCCGCTGCTGCTGCCCGCCGGACAGGTGCGCCGGGCGGGAGTCCGCCCTGCCGGCCAGCCCGACCAGCTCCAGCTGGGCGCGGGCGACCGCGGTCGCCTCGTCCTCGGAGAGCTTCCTGATCCGGCGCAGCGCCAGGGTGATGTTGCGCAGCACGCTCATGTGCGGGAAGAGGTTGAACTGCTGGAAGACCATGCCGACCCGCTGGCGCAGCACGTCCGGGTCGTCGCGCAGCACGCTGCGCCCGTCGAGCAGCACGTCGCCCCGGTCCGGCTCGATCAGCCGGTTGATGGTGCGCAGCAGGGTGGACTTGCCCGAGCCGGAGGGGCCGATCACGCAGGCGGTGCCGCCGCGCCCGACGTCCAGGTCGGCGCCGCGCAGCACCCGGTTGGCGCCGAAGGCGAGGTGGACGTCCCGGACGGCGAGGCTGACCGAGGTGGTGGTGGCGGTGCCGGTCATCGGTGGTCCTTTCCGGTCTGCGGGGGCAGGGCGGTCTCGCCGGCCAGGGCCAGCCCGCCGTCGTCGTCCGGGTCGACGGTCACCGACCGGCCCTGGCGCAGCCGCCGGTCGATCCAGTTGACCGCGTGGGTCAGCGGCACGGTCAGCGCCAGGTAGAACAGGCCGGCCAGCAGCAGCGCCGACTCGTTGCCGGTGGTGGCGGCGTAGTCCTGGCCGATCCGGAACAGTTCCCGCTGGCTGGCCACCAGGCCGAGGAAGTAGACCAGGCTGGAGTCCTTGATCAGCGCGATCAGCTGGTTGACCCAGGCCGGCAGGACCCGGCGTACCCCCTGCGGGATGATCACCAGCCGCATCGCCTCCCCCCAGGAGAAGCCGAGCGCCCGGGCCCCCTCCAGCTGCGCGGCCTCGACGCTCTGGATGCCGGAGCGGAAGATCTCCCCGATGTACGCGCCTGCGATCAGCGACAGCGCCAGGATGCCCAACGGGTACGGGTTGGGTCCCCAGACCTCCATGCCGAGCGGCGCCAGGCCGACACCGATGAGCAGGATGGTCGCCGCGGCCGGCAGGCCGCGGAAGACGTCCGTGTAGACCCGCGCCGGCCACCGCAGCCAGCGGGTACGCGAGATGCCGGCGATGGCCAGCAGCATGCCGAGGATCGAGCCGAGCAGGGCGGCGGAGATTGCCAGGATCAGCGTGTTGGGCAGCCCGACGGTCAGCATCTCGGGCAGTGCCTCGCGCATCGAGTCCCCGTCGAAGAAGGTCTCCCACAAGGTGCTCAAGGTGTCCATCGGTCTCCTCCCCGTCCGCCCCGCTCGCTCGTCATCCGTACCGTCAGTTGGTGGTCGACGCCGACGCCGACGCCGACGCCGCCGGCACCGCGACGGTGCCGCTGCCGGGCTTGAAGTCGGCCGGGATCGGCCGGCCCGGGTAGTACTGCGCCTGGAGCCGGGTCCAGGTGCCGTCGGCGATGACCTCGTCGAGGCCCTTGTTCAGCGCCTCGCGCAGCTTGTCGTTGCCCTTGGCGAACGCGTACGCGGTGGGGGCGGGGCTGAGCTGCTTGGCCGCCACGGTGATCTTGCCGTTGCTGTCCGCCGCCGACTTCTCGCCGATCTCGGCCGGGGCGATCCAGGCGTCGGCCGTGCCGGCCTTGAGCTGGTTGATCGCGCCGTTGTAGTCGGGCACCCGGACCGGGTCGAGGTTCCGGCCGGTGGCGTAGTCGTCCTGCACCGTGCCCTGCACGACGACGATCCGCTTGCCGGCGAGCTGGTCGAAGCTGGTGATCGGGGAGCCGGCGGGCACGTCGAGGCCGAAGTAGCCGAAGTCGTAGCCGTTGCCGAAGTCGACGGTCTTCTTGCGCGCCTCGGTGATGGTGATCGAGGAGCTGCCGATGTCGAACTTGTGGTTGTTGACCTGGGACAGCAGCGCGGAGAAGTCGGTCCCGACGAACTCCACCTTCAGGCCGACCTTCGCCGCGGCCGCGGTGAGCAGGTCGTTGTCGAAGCCGGTGAACGTGCCGTCCTTCAGGTACACGTTCGGCGGCGCGTCGGTCAGCGTGCCGGCGCGCAGCACGCCCGGCTGGAGCAGGCCGTACGGGTTCTCGGCGGCCTCGGACGAGTCGTCGCCGCAGGCGGTCAGCGCGGTGGCGGCGAGGACGGCGGCGGCGCCGAGCGCGGCCACCTTGGACAGAGCGGGAAGAAATCGCACAGGTCTCTCCGGATCGATCGGTCGGCGGGCACACGGGCGCGCCGGGAGACGGCGAGCCGGACCGGCACGCCGCTGCGGTGGTACGAGGAAGGGGTCGTCGACTACGCGGTCGGGCGGCGACAGCCGTCGCTGCAGACCCGCATCAGGTCGACGTGTCGCCGCTTGACCAGCAGCAGGCCGGCAGCCGGCGCGTCGGACGGGGCCGTGGACACGGCGCCGCCGACGGGCGGGGCGAAAAGATCAGCAGACATGGTTCTCCTGGGTCGGTGCTGACCTGGGAACCAGGCCACGCTTGCACCGGTGCCACACCGGTGCCTGGTCCTCACCCGGAGCACCCCACCGTGGAGGAGGGTTGCCGGCCAGCGAGCCGGGGCTTGACGCTGGCGCTCATGACCTGCCGAGAAGGCTAGCAGCAGGGCCGGGCTGATCGTCCAGCCGTTATGACGGCCCTCACGTCCGCCCCTTACCGGTCGCCGTCGCCCGGGCGGCTCGAGGGGCAGTGCCCGCCACCACCGCCCTCGCCGGCGAAGGCCACCACGGCGGAATTGGCCGCCGCGCGCCGCACCAGCCGGTGCCAGGGTGGGGACACCGGCGCGCCCGTCGCCGTGCCGCACCGCGTCATCCGAGCTGCCGCTTGATCGGGTTGCCGTCCTCACGACCGGTGCCCCGACCGCCACCGAGTCGCCGAGGAGGGCGCTGCGATGACCGATCCGCTGCGGGACACCGACGGGGACGAGGCGCTGCGCCGGGTGTACGAGGCGACCGGGCCGTACCTGTCGTCGCTGGCGGACCGGCCGGTGCACGACCCGGACAGCCTGGCGCTGCTCGGCCAGCTCTGGGAGCCGGCCGCCGGCGGCGCGCTGCCCGAGCGGGGCGAGGGCGCCGCCGCCGCGCTGGACCGGTTGCTGCGGGTCGGGACGGCCGCCGCCACCCACTCGGCGGGCCCCCGCTTCTTCCACTTCATCATCGGCGGGACGACGCCGGCCGCCCTCGCCGCCGACTGGACGGCGGCCCTGCTCGACCAGAACGCCGCCTTCCGCGCCTCATCGCGGCTCGCCAGCGAGGTCGAGACGATCGCGCTGACCTGGCTGCGGGAGCTGTTCGGGCTGCCCGCGACGTACGGCGGCGCGCTGGTCACCAGCGCCACCTTCGCCAACGTCACCGGGCTCGCCGCCGCCACCCACTGGTGGGGCGAGCGGCACGGCGTCGACGTCGCCGCGGACGGGCTGGCCGGGCTGCCCCGGATGCCGGTGCTCTCCGGCGGCTACCTGCACGCCAGCGACCGCAAGGCGCTGCAACTGCTCGGGCACGGCCGCAACGCCGTCGAGATCCACGCCCGCGACGGCGCCGGCCGGGTCGACCTCGTCGCCCTCGACCGGCGGCTCGCCGAGCTGGCCGCGCCGGCAGTGGTGATCGCCAGTGCCGGAGAGGTGGACACCGGTGCCTTCGACCCGCTGGCCGACCTCGCCGACCTCGCCGAACGGCACGGCGCCTGGCTGCACGTCGACGGCGCGTTCGGGATCTTCGCCGCGCTCTCCCCGCGCACCGCCGGGCTGGTCGCCGGCATGGAACGCGCCGACTCGATCGCCGGCGACGGGCACAAGTGGCTCAACGTGCCGTACGAGAGCGGCTTCGCCTTCCTCAGGGACCCGTCCCGGTTGCCGGTCGCGTTCGGCATGCCCGGCGCGGCGTACCTGCCGGGGGAGGGCAGCGCCCTGCCGACACCGGGCGAGGGCGCGGACTACGCCCTGCTCGGTCCGGACTCCTCCCGCCGGGCCCGGTCGCTGCCGATCTGGGCGACGCTGGCCGCGTACGGGCGGGCGGGCTACCGGGCCATGGTGGAACGGCACCTCGACCTGGCCCAGCGCCTGGCGCGCCGGGTCGACGAGACACCCGAGCTGGAACGCCTCGCCGAGGTGCCGCTCTGCATCGTCTGCTTCCGGGCCCGGCCGGCGGGCGTAGGTGAAGCGGCGCTCGACGAGGTCAACCGGCGGCTCGGCGCGGCCCTGCTCGCCGACGGCCGGGTGTACGCCGGCACCACCGTCCACGACGGACGGGTGGCCCTGCGCCCGGCGATCGTCAACTGGCGCACCACCGAGGCCGACATCGACCTGCTGGTCGACGTGGTCCGCGAACTCACCGCGAAGGTGGTCGCCGAACTCGGTTGAGGGAGGGTGCATCCACCGGCCGGAATCGTTGCGAAGCAATGGTCGTGACGACAAGTCACGGATCTGGTCGCACCGATGAAGGGTTCGCCGATGAAGATCGCACGACTCGCCGCCCGCGTGGCCGTGGGCACCATGGCCACCGTGCTGGCCACCGCCGCCGTGGCGGTGCCCGCCGCCCAGGCCGCCGGCAAGCAGCCCGGCACCCGCAGCCTGGCCGGGGTGCTCACCCGGGACACCGGCGGTTTCGACCGCAACTCCCGGGACTTCGACGTGCTCACCGCGGCCGTGCTGGCCGTCCTGGAGGCCAAGCCGAACTCGCCGGTGAAGGTGCTCGCCGACGGCACGGTCGCGCTGACCGCGTTCGTCCCCACCGACGCCGCGTTCCGGGAGCTGGTCCGGGACCTCACCCAGGCCCACCGGCTTCCGAGCGAGCAGGCCGCCTTCACCGCCGTCGCCGGGCTCGGCATCGACACCGTCGAGAACGTGCTGCTCTACCACGTGGTGCCGGGCGCGACCATCGACCGGCGCGCCGCCGTCAGGGCCGACGGCGCGGAGTTGACCACCGCGCTGGGCGCCACCGTCGAGGTGGACGTGCTGCGCTGGTGGCACTTCCGCCAGGTGCGCCTGGTCGACGCCGACACCAGCGACCGCGACGCGCGGGTGGTCGCGTACGACATCAACAAGGGCAACCGGCAGATCGCGCACGCCGTCGACCGGGTGCTGCGCCCGATCGACCTGCCCTGACCGGCACTGAGGCCACGGCGCCCGGCTCCTGCCGGGCGCCGTGGGCGTGCAGGCGCGCCATGCCCCGGCGCGCCGGCAGGCCGACACTCACCGTGGCCGGCGGCGACGTGCTCCGGCTCAACCCGGTGCTGCCCGACGGGCTCGACCAGGTCGACTCCGCCTCACTGGGTCGTCTCGACCTTCAGATGTCAGCGTTTGCCGGCCTGGCGAACCACTCGCTGCGCCAGGTGATCCAGGGCGGCGAACTGCACCTCGGTCAGCGGGTCGGTGTTGTTGCCGCCCGTGCCGTGGGAGACCCCGTAGGGGTTTCCGTCGGCGAACTTCAATGGGTCGGTGTACCCGGGCGGCACGATGATGCCGCCGAAGTGATAAATGCTGTTGTAGAGAGCCAGCAACGTCGCCTCCTGGCCGCCGTGGGGCGTCTGCGCGGCGGTGAAGCCCGCGTACACCTTGTCGGCCAGCAGGCCCTGCGCCCACTGCGGACCAAGGGTGTCCAGGAACTGTTTGAGTTGGCTGGAGACGTTGCCGTAGCGGACCGGGGTGCCCAACAGAACGGCATCAGCCCAGACGACGTCATCCGCGGTGGCCTTCGGCTCGTCCTTGGTCCGGTCGAAGTGCTGGCTCCATGCCGCGTTGGAGGCGATGGCCTCGGCGGGGGCGAGCTCGGGACACTGCCGAAGGCGGACTTCAGCCCCGGCCTTCTGCCCGGCCTCGGCCAGGCGCTCGGCCATCGCATGGACGGTACCGGTAGCCGAGTAGTAGATGACGGATAGCTTGACGCTTGTCATGGCAGCTTCTCCGGCCTGGTGTGGCTGCCCCCGCGGGGCAACTGGTTCGATCCTCAGCGAGCCCCAGCTTATGCGCGTTTCACGACGTTTAGCACCAGTTTCCACCGCATCGGCCCTGACGGGCCCGATGGTGGTGCACCGGATCCGCGAGAGCGTGCAGACCAACGCGGAACGTGCTGCGACAGCTCACGCCGCCGGTCGACCTGGGCGCCACGGTGACCGTGATGCAGGAGCGCGACGGGGTCCGCATCGACCGCGACGGCGGCTGGATCGGATGGGGGTGCGGCGGGGGTGGGGTCAGCGACCGTGTTGGCCCTCGGACACAAACCATTGCCCCACGGTGCGCGCTGAGAGGTTGTACCGCAGGTACCAGCGGACCGCGACGACGATCACCTCTGCGCGCAGCTTGGCGATGTTCTCTCGGACAGGTCGATCGTGTGAGTGGCGCCGCCCATGCCGTGCGGGCGCCGTCGAGGAATCGCGGCGCCCGCGCACAGCTTGTCCCTGCCGAGCAGGACTGAGGACAGTTCGACCGCTCGCTACGGGGTGAGGCCGACGATGCTGTCCGGCGAGATCACGCTGATCTTCACGTAGTCGCCCTGGTCGTCGACGGTCAGGTACGGGTTGTCCCGGCTGGTGCCTGCGGATTCCACGACGCTGCCGTTCCACAGTTCGGCATGCACCCGCCACTTGCCCCGGGTCACCGGGATCACCTGCTGGCTGCCCCAGCTGAACGGGTCGAGGGTGCGCACCGTGGTGTTCGTGGAATGCACGGGACGGGATTCGGTGTACGTGACCGAGTAGTTCAGCGACCCGGAGCCTTTGCTGATGCCCAGGAAACAGTGAGCGATGGTGTGCCCCGAGACGACGAACCCCGTCGGGCTTACCGAGTCCAACGTCGCGTTGGCGGCCAGCGCGTCCGGAGTCTGCATGCCGTACTGGATGGCGACACTGGGCACGTCGATGGTCCACCCGTCGGCGGCGCTGATCGTGTGGGTGTCGTTCTTGTCGCGGCAGCCGTCCCAGGACCGCAGATCCCAGCCCGTGCCGCCCGCCGGTGCGCTGATCGTGCGGTACTCCGTGCTCTGGATCGGCTCATCGTTGGTCACCGTCACCCGTTTCGTCGGTGCCGAGGGCAACACGGTGACCATCAGGTGGAAAACGCCGATGGGCCGGGACTTGAAGATCACACCCTTCTCGTACGGGGCGTGCAGCTCCATTGACACTTGTTGTGCCCGGTCCGGCGAGCTGGGGAAGACGTTGGCAGGGACCAGGAACTGGACGTCGCTCGTCAGGTTCTCCGCCGCCTTGTACGTCACGCCACCCACCTGAAGCGTGACGTCCAGTTTCTTCTCCGAAGCCCAAAAGAAGTTGCCCTGCACGGAAACCGGAACCGGTTCGTTCTTCGCCCCGCCGACGAACCGCGGGGAGAACGCCCGGACCTGAGGGTTCTTGTTGGTGAACGGCAGGCTGTTGATCAGTTGCTGGGCGTCGTTGGTCGCGGCGTTGAGCAGTTCGGTGGCACCCGACTGCAGCTGCTTTACCATGGCCTGCAGCTGCTCGATGGTCCGCCGCGTGGCGTCGTCGACCTTGTCGATGCCGGTGTTGAGGGCCGTAGCGAAGGCCGATTCGGCGTTGTTGATCGCCAGGTACACCTGGCCGCCCGCGGTCACCGTCAGGATCTGCCCCTGCCTGCCCGCCTCGTCGATGATGCCGTTGACGGTGGCCTCGAGTGAGCCTAGGACCCCGCCGATCGGATTGACAACGGCGGCCGGCGACCCGCCGGTACAGGCGCCGAGCATCGATACCGCCGTTACCGCGGTCAGGAGCACGGACACCATCCGGCGACGGTGCTTGGTACGCATGTTCATCGGTTCACTCCGATCTGAGGTGTCGTTGCGTACCCGTCGATGCTCGGCAGGTGGCCGTCCCGCCCGACAGGTAGCGACGCCCCCATTCCGGGTGGGAGCGACGTCCCCGGAGAAACGCGGCAGCACGGCGTCGGCGACCGCCGGAATTCCCGCGCCGGATGGGCGCACGCTCACTGGGGTCCGGGACGGTCCGGTTTCGACACTGGGCGGGCTCGGGTCTGCCGCAGGCGACCCACCGAGGCGGAGGAGAGGCCATGCCCACCAAGACGATATCGACGATGCTGCGCGGTGCCGGTGCGCTGACCCTGACGGCGGCCCTGGCCGCGGCCGGCGGTTGCGCGTTGTTCGGAGGTGGGTCCGGCACGCCGCCACCGCCGCCCACCACCACGACGATCTCGGTCACCACCTGGTTCGCCTCGCAGGGCGCGCCCAAGTGCACCGCGGGCCCGATCCAATGGAATGCCGCGCCGCTCACGGTGCCGCCGAACGGCGACGGCACGGCCACCGCCGTCAACGACGTCGATGCCTACCACGAATTCCTGCCGAGCGGGGACCGGTGCCAGTTGCAGCACATGTTTTCGTCCCTGCGGCCCGGTCGCTGGCGGATCACCGTGGCGGCCGGGCTGGCCAGCGGCGTCTGCGAGTCGGACTTCCCGGCCGGGACGAAGTTCGTGGGGTTCAGCGGCGGCGTCTGCTCGATCCGGTGACCGTCATGGCTCCAGGCCGCCTGCTGGGCAAAGGATGCGGAACGCGAACCTGAAGGCGGCCTACGTGACGCGATACCAGATCAACCTGGACTTCTCGAGGGAGGACTTCAAGGATGTCGAGCCGGGGTCCAGGCTGGTGTTCCGGTGGCCCGACCAGGATGACCCGAACACGATCAATCTCATCCTGAACCGGCCGTCCGCGCTGAGGATCGCAGCCCCCGTCTTCGCCCCGTCCGCTCCGACCGCGAACAAGGACGCGGTCAGCCTCAAGGTCACGGTCAGGAATGAGGGCGGCACACGAAGCGGGAACTTCGTCGTTAACTGGAAACCGGATCCGACCGACCCTCGGATCCTGTCCGTCACCCGTGGACCGCTCAACCCGGACCAGTCGACAGTGGTGCCATTCCCCGGCTTCGTCTACACCCGGGGCGGCATGATCAGCTCCACCGTTTCCCTGAGCAATGGGGACGACACGAAAAGCTTCCCGCTGGCGGTCGCCGATCCTCCCGCCGAGCCGGCGCCTGAACGCGACCTGCCGGGATTCCCGCAGCCCCCGTTGACGACGTACGGCAAGTACATCGGCGGCTTTGGTCTGGACACCCAGTACGGCGGGGACTGTAGTCCCGGCTACGTGCGCACGACGGCTCAGGTCATCGTGACCGACACCCGCGGACCCGCCAATGCGACCCTTCTGGGCTGGGTGGATCCGAACAACCCGAGGGATTGCCGGATCGGTGTCCATTACAGCGTTGCTGCCAGCTTCCCGAACCCGAGCCCGAACTATGTGCAGGTGATGATCATCATCAAGGAGAGAGGCGCCTAGGTGGTCGACGGTGCCGTTGCGGAACGTCCGTAACGGCACCGTCGGTCAGGGCAGAGGCTCGAGGCCGGAAAACTCTCCCGGCCTCACCGGTGGCTCGGGCGCGATGTGGCCGGAAGGGACCTCCGTCCCGGTCGGCGGTGCCAGCCCGGACCGGGACTCCGTCCGATGGTCGAGGGGCAGCAAGACGTGGACGCGTGTACCGCCGCCCGGCGCCGGGCAGACGGTCCAGTGCCCGCCGAGCTCCTCGGCACGGTCACGCATCGACAGGAAACCGCCCCCGGGCCGGAACTCGGCAGGCAGGCCCCGGCCGTCGTCGGTGACCTCGATCGTCAGATCCCGGTCCCGCATCAGGCGCACGTGAGCGGAGGATGCCCGGCCATGGTGCGCGGCGTTGTGCAGGGCTTCCACCGCAATCCAGAAGGCGGCTACCTCCACCGCCGCGGGGAGGCTGCCCAGATCACCGGACTCGGTCACCACCACCGTCAGCCGGTCCCCGAAGCGGTTGCGCACCGCACCGGCCAGGCCCCGCTCGTCGAGGGCATAGGGCCGCTGGTCGTTCACCAACCGGTGGACGTCGTCGCTGACCTCCTCGATGTTCGCGATGAGGTTCGTCATGGTTGCGGCCGCAGCGTGCGGATCGCTGCGCATCTGCGCACGGGCCACCTCCATCTGCAGCGCGTGTGCGGCCAGCGTCGGCCCGAGGCCGTCGTGCAGGCGGTGGTGCAGCCGCCGCCGTTCCTCCTCGCGCGCAAGGACGAGCTGCTCGCGGGAGTGCTGCAACCGGGTGCCGAGCAGCGCGGCGGAGGCAGTGCTGCTGATCTGGCGCATGAGCGTGTCCAGCAACTGCTGGTCAGCCCGCCCGAACGGCTCCCGTCCCGAGGCCGCCTCCAGGACAAGCCGGCCGAGCACCTCCTGCCCGTGTGTCAACTCCCACGTCATCGGCCTGCCCAGCGGATGGCCACACGAGGCCTCGATGGTGCCGAGGCGGATCGCGGCGTGCCGGAGCCGCAGGGTCTGGGCGAGCGTCTCCACGATACGCTGCAGTACGCGTTGCGGATCGGCCGCAGCGTCGATGCGGCCCAGCCTGGCCATCACCTCGTACGGGTCGTCCCGTTCGCCGTACACCAGGCGCCCCACGTACCGCTGCAGCCACCGGCGCAAGGGCTGGGCGCTGAGCGCGACGAGCCCGCTGGCCATGAGGGCGGCCAGACCCGGCCGGGGACCGGCGAACAAGCTCAACGCCCAGGTGGTGCCCAGGAAGATCGCCAGGACACAGGCGGTGAGGCCGCCGTAGAGGAGGGACCTGCGCACGATGAGTTCGACGTCGAACCAGCGGTAGCGCAGGACGGCCGCTCCGATCGCGAGCACCCACGGCAGGAACAGCACGGGAATCAGGTTCTCCGGCGGAACCTCCAGCCCGAGCGCGTTCGGAACGGACCACAGACCGACGAAGCCGGCCACCGCGCCGTAGAAGGGGATCAGCACCCATCGCGTCCGCCGCCGGGACCCCTCGTCCCGCATCGACCGGTAGCTGAGTACCGTCATCACCACCGCGGCCATCGGGAGCACCGTGCTGGGAGACAGCGATATCTGCGCCAGGCGGCCCAGTGCTTCGGACGTGCCGTTCGCGGTGGGGAGGGCCACCGCGAGATAGGCGGCGTGGGCGGCAAGGGGTGCGGCGTACAGGCCCGCGAGGAACCACCGGCTCGGTCGCAGCCCGGACCCGGGCAGGATGACGGCGAAATGCAGCAGCGCCCCCCAGATCATCGCCAGGGCGGTCTCGCCAAGGACCTGCAGCATGGTCGGCCCCGACGTGGCGAGGGCCATGACGTCACCACCGAGCAGCCAGGCCGTGGTACCGCAGCAGGTCAACGCGGCGATGACCAGGAGAACCTGGGCCGCCCTGTCGGCGGGGCGGCTCGCGACAACGAACAGGGCGACCGCGAGCAGGCCGAGGAGGAATACGAGGGCCGCCAGGTTGCGGCCGGCGGCGGCCCGGAGCGGGAACGACCGGTAGGTGATCGCCACGTCGAGGGTCCGTCCGTTGCGTTGGACGGTGTAGCGGTGCGTGTCGTTCACGCGGACCGGGGCCGGGCCGCGCATCGAGCCGAGCGGCCGCCCGTCCACCTGCGTGACGACGTCTCGCTCGCGCAGCCCGTTGGCGTCGTCCAGCACGAACCTGATCGTCATCGAGTCGCTGTGCCACGGTTCGTTGGACAGTTGCACGACGGCACCGTCCGACGGCGTGGCCGCCCGCTCCCAGATCAGCGCACCGGTCAGCAGGGCCAGCAGTCCCACGAGGGCGGCGACGAGGCGCACGTTCATCAGTAGCCGGAGCTCTGCTCCCAGGCGCGGACATAGCCCAGCGCCGAGTCGAGCAGGGGCCTGCCTTCCTCCTCCGACAGGCCCAGCTCGAACAGGTGCGCCACGAAGTCCGGCAGCATGCCGACGTGGGCGATCCCGTCGGTGTTGAGGTCGAAGCTGCGCCGGCCCAACCGGCTGCGCCCAAGCGCCGCGCGGGTCACCGGCGCGTTGAACGGATACTCGAGAGGTCGTCCGCGGCGCAGGTCGCACGGCAGTCCGGCGAAACCGTTGAGGTCGGAGCCGAACGGAATCGCGGCCTCCGGCAGTCGCCGCAGCACCCGGCGGTACGCCGCGAGGAACGCCTCGGCGGTCCCCTTCGCATCGCTCGACACCGCGATCGACATCTGGCGGAGCAGGGGGGCGACGATCCCGCCGTGCCGGCCGATGGCGGTGAGCTCGTCGTCGGTCAGCAGGCGTTCGCTGCGTCTACCCGCCTCGGCGGCCGCCAGGACCTCGGCGTGACCAGCCACCACCGGATAGCCGGCCGCACCTGTGAGCCGCAGCGTGTCGGCCCGGGAGGCCGCAGACATGTGGTCGACGTCGATCATCATGTGGTGCTCCATGAGCAGCCGGATGAGCGTCTCGCCGAGCGGTGTGAGACCGCCTGTGTTGCAGTGCCCGGCGCGGTAGTCGTATCCGCCGGGGCGCGGCGCTGTGTTCATTCGGAAGACCGGCAGCGACAACGGCGGATTGACCTTGGAGATGGGGCCGCCGTTGCGGGACCAGTGCAGGTTGAGGGCGAACGCGGCCCGGCCGTACGCGCAGTTCTCGAGGTGGATCGGGAACACGTGCCGCACGCCCAGGTCGTGATACCGCTTGACCTGTGCGGCGAGGTCGTCGGGTGTGGAGTGCGGCCCGATGACATCGCCAAAGAGGTGGTCCACCTCGATGCCCAGGACGACGGCGGCCTTTCCGTCGTCGATGATCTGCCGTGCCTGCGCGGCGGAGTAGGCGATCCGGTACCATCCGCGGCCGGGTCCGCCGGCCTCTTTGTCGATAGTGGCCTCGAACTCCTTGGCAGCCTGGAGCTGCCGGTCGACAGCCGGCATGTCGTCGTAGTCGGCGCCCCGGGTCAGGCTGCCCAGAATCCGGCTGTTGACCGCCATCATCACGATCAGCCGCAGGCCGCCCTCGACCGCGCGTTGCAGACCGGACCGCGGTACCGCCTGATGTGTGACGTCGCTCCACCGCGGCCACGCCGGAAAGTCCGCCGCTCCGGCGGTCCGGTGTCCCAGCAGCGCCCTGGGTGACTCTGTGCCCAGCATGATCTTGCCGATGTTGCCCGCCAGGTCGAACAGCCCGTGCGGGCCGTGCACCGATCGGCAGGATCCGAGGCCGGCGTCTCCGGCCGCCGCGGACCCCCAGAGCACCCGGCCTCCGAAGCCCAGGTCGGCGAACTGATGCAGGTGCAGGTCGGCGTAGCCGGATCCGGCGCTCATCGCTGCTCCCCGGTGGTGTGCGAGGTACGGCCCAGTCCGGCCTCCCGCGCGCGGACGATGGCCTCGGCGCGGTCCGCTACGTGGAGTTTGGCGAAGATGTTGGAGATGTGGTTGCGGACGGTCTTGGGGCTCAGCATCAGGTGGCGCGCCAGATAGGCGTTGTTGCGGCCCTGCGCGATGAGGTCCAGGATTTCCCGCTCGCGGGCGGTGAGCACGGGGAATGCTTCAAGGGCGCCGCCGGTTCGGGTTGACGCCTCGAAGAAGGACGAGATCCGCTTCGCGATGGCCGGGCTCGTGATGAACTCGCCCTTGGCGACCGCCTGCACGGCACGTGCGAGCTCGGCAGACCCCGACTCCTTGAGCAGATAACCCCGCGCACCGGCGCGGATGGCGGCGAAGACGGCGTCGCTGTCCTCCACCATGGTGAAGCAGAGCACCGCGATGTGCGGGCTCTCCTGCACCACCGTACGGGTGGCCTCGACGCCGCCCAGCCCGGGCATCCGCAGGTCCATCATCACGACGTCCGGCTGGAGCTCCCGGGCCATGCGGATGGCGTCGTCGCTCGTGTCGACCTCCGCGATCACCTGGATGCCGCCGGTCATGTCCAGCAGCGTCCGCACACCCGCCCGGACGGACGGGTGGTCGTCCGCGACGAGCACACGAATCAGGTCAGCCGTCATCTCCTGCCGTCCTTTCGCGGATCGGCAGCCGCGCCTGTACCGCAGTCGCCGTAATGATCATCGTTCCGCCGAGCTCCTCCGCCCGTTCGGCCGCAGCCTGCAGTCCCGGGCCGGTCCTGAACCTGTCGTCGGCGCGGATGTCGACGAACAGATCGCCGTGCCGCTCCAGACGCGCTCGGCAGCGGGGCGCAGCACCCGCGCACTCGGTGTGCCGGGCCGCCTCGACCGTGATCCAGAACGCGGCCACCTCCACCGCCGCCGGCAACGCGCCGAGGTCGTTCGCCGCGGCGACGTCCACCACCGCTGTCGCGGCGCCGGTCTCGTCGCGGTCTCGGCCCACCCGCTCCCGGATCGCGCCGATCAGGCCGAGCTGATCCAGCGCCGGCGGCCGCATGCCTGAGACGAGCCCCCGGATGTCACCGATCACGGTCCTGGTGCTGCTGATCGCGGCGTCCAACAGGGCGATGACGCGGTCGGGATCGGTCTCGACGAAGGTGCGGGCCTCCCTGAGCTGCCGGCTGTGGGCCGCCAGTGCCGCCTCGAGCCCGTCGTGCAACGCGTGCGCAATGCGTCGGCGTTCCTCCTCGCGGGCCAGGACGAGGCGGTGCCGGGACTCGCGCAACTCGGCGTTCAGCAGCACGACGGCAGCAGCGTTGCCGATGTGCCGGGTCATGCCGTCGAGGAGCCGCCGATCGGCCGGCCCGAACGGCTCCTGCCCCGGTCCGACGTCCAAAAGCATCCGGCCGACTGTCGTCGGCCCCTGCCGCAGCGGGATGACCCACGACGGCCGGCTCGGCGCGCCGAAGGCGGCGACGACGGCCAACCGGCCGTTCGGGGTGTACAGCTCGATGCCGACGTACGCCATCCGCAGCGCACGCGCCAGGGCGGCCGCGACCTCGGTCAGCGCCTTCTGCGGCTCTACGGCGACGTCCACCCGGCTCAGCCGCGACACCAGGCCGAACGGATTGTCGCGCTCGCCGTAGATCAGTCGGGCGATGCGTGACTGCAGCCAATCCCGCAGCGGCTGGACGCTGAAGGCGACCAGGCAGGTGGCGAGGACCACGGCGAGTCCGGGTCCGGCACCCATGAGGTGGCCGAACGTCGAACCCGCGGACAGGTAGATGGTCAGCACGCAGGTGGTCAGGCCCCCGTACAGCAGGGAACGCCGGACGATGACCTCAATGTCGAACAGCCGATAGCGCAGCACCGCCGCCGCCAGGGCGACCACCGACGGCAGCAGGGCCGTGGGAAGCAGTGCGACGTCGAGCAGCGGGCGACGCCACAGCATCGGCAGGGCCCACAGCGCCAGCATGGCGATCGCCGAGAAGATGAAGGCGAACAGGACCCAGCGCAACCGTCGCCGCGCCCAGGGGTCCTCCGTGCGCCGGTAGCCGAGCACCATGAGCCCGGCCGTCACGATCGGCATGATCAGGCTCGGCGCCAGCGACACCTGTGCCGCCCGGCCGAGGGCCTCCAGCCGCCCGTCCGACGACGGCAGCGCGACCGCGAGGTACAGGCCGTGCAGCAGCAGCGGCAGGAGGTACAGCACGGCGATGCGCCGGGCCGGCACGCGAATCGTGGTCCCGGGCATCACCACGGCGAAGTGCCCGGTGGCGCCCCAAACGAGGGCCAGGGCGAGTTCGCCCAGCACGTCGATCACGCGTGGGCCGCGCGTGGCGAGCTGCAGCGCTGTCTCGCCGAGCAGCCAGCTCGTGGTCCCGAAGCCGAACAGCGACGCGACCAGCAACAGGGCGCGGGCGGCCGGGTCCCGTGGCCGGTGCGCGAAGACGAACCATCCCACGGCGAGCATGAGGATCACGGTCAGTAGGGGGCTCCACGCGGTTCCCAGCAGGGTCGTCCAGGACAGGGAGTCGAGCCGGACGACGACGTCGCGCCGCTCATCGTCGCCCAGGACGGTGTAGACGTAGCTGCCGTCCAGGTCCGGGCCGGTGATCCCGACCACGGCGTCGCCCGCGTGGAGACCTTCACACGGGCACACGACGAAGCTGATGGGGATGTGCTCCTGCTGCCAGACCGCGTTGGACAGATGCACGACGCTGCCGTCCGAGGGCGCCGACACGCGGGTCCAGCCTGCCCACCCCAGGAGCAGGATCAGGACCAGACTGGTCGTCGCGGTGAGACGGTGGGCCATGTATCCCTCGCGTGGATCGGATCGGCCTAGCCTCGACGCACTCCAGAGTGACCCGGCATCCACTGACTGTCACGCCATTTCCGCGTCATTTTCAGGTACCGGTGTCCCATCTCCAGATGAGGCCACGGTCAGGCCCCAGCCGCTGGGACATCCCGGCCCCGCCGGGACTGCGCTCACTGCCGTCCGGGTGAGCCCCCGCCGAGACTCTTGCTAGGTGCCGCGCATCGCCGGCGGGCCTACGTCGCGGGAGAGGAGTCGGTGCCATGGCACGGGCGGAGGAAGTCAGACGGTTGCGGTACTGCACGGCGCCGCCGCGAACCGTGCCGGTGTTGCCGCAGGACATGCCGGCGGCGCGGCAGCGCGCCATCATCCTGGGCCGCAGCAAGTGGGTGAACGGAACGCGCCTGCGCTACGCCTTCCTTGATCAGAATTCCGGCAGCGATGCCCAGCGAGATGTGGTCCGGCAGGCGTTCGAGGAATGGGAGGGTCTGGGCATCGGCCTCACCTTCGCCGAGGTCGGTTCGCCCGCGGAGGCGGAGGTGCGCATCGGCTTCGTGTCAGGGGACGGCTCGTGGTCGTACCTGGGCCGGGATGCCCTGCTGGTCCGCCACGACGAGCGGACGATGAACTTCGGATGGGACCTGAGCAACCCGTACGGCAGAACGACGGCCCGCCACGAGATCGGACACGCGATGGGCCTCCCGCACGAGCACCAGAATCCCCACGCGGGGATCGTCTGGGACGAGGAGGCCGTCTACCGGTACCTCGGCGGCCCGCCCAACAACTGGGACCGGGCGACCGTGTACGAGAACGTCCTGCGCAAGCTGGGGGCATCGGAGGTAGAAGGCTCCGACTGGGACCCTGAGTCCATCATGGAGTACGAGTTCCCCGGCGGCCTGGTGCTGAACCCGCGGGCCTACCGGGCCGGCATCTTCCCGCCCGGGACCATCTCGAAGCTCGATACCGAGCAGGTCCTCCGGTGGTATCCAGGGCTCGGCAACCAGGTGGTACGGCTTGAGCCGTTCCAGTCCGTGTCACTAAACCTGGATCCGGGGGAACAGTTCGACGCCGAGATCGTGCCGAGCACCAGCCGGACGTACCGGGTCGGCACCTTCGGTGCCACCGACATGGTGCTCGTACTTTTCGAGGAGGTCGACGGCGGGCTGCGCTACCTCGCCGGCGACGACGACAGCGGCGAGGAGCGCAACGCGCTCATCCGCGTCAAGCTCCTCGCCGGCCGACGGTATGTCGCCCGGGTCCGCATGTACTACGCGTGGCAATCAGGCGCCTCGGCGCTCATGTACTGGTGAAAGGAATCGACATGTCCAAGACCAACGAGACCGGCCGGAACAATCCGAACGACCGGAACGACGACCAACAGCGCCCATCGACCGGTGCGGCCGGACCGGTGGTTCCGGCGGCCAGGACCGGGGAGGCCGCCGCCGTGGCGGTCGATCAGCTGCGGGCGATCTCCCGGGCCGCCGAGGCCGCCATGGCGGTCCTCCCGGCGGCGGCCCCGTCGACCAACTTCGCATCGGAGCTCAACAACATCCCGTTCCGGGTGATGATCGGTGGACCGCTGCAGGCGGCGGTCGACGCCCAGGTCGCGTCCTCGCTCGCGACCATCGACTTCATCAACCGGGTCGGGTTCACCCAGCCTGACCAGGCGGGCAAGCGGGAACTCGTGATGGTCGACTTCACGCACACCCGCAAAGACGTCACCGCGGAGGGTACGGAGACCAGCAAGAACGTCGCCATCAGGGTGCCCCTGCTGGCGATGTTGCCGATCCCCTCGCTGCGCATCGAACACGTCAACGTCGACTTCAACGTCAAGCTGAACTCCGTCGAGACCTCGCAGGTCTCCGAGAAGCTCGGCGTGGAGGCCGAGGTCAAGGCCGGCTGGGGGCCGGTGAGCTTCCGGGTGTCCGGCTCGTACCAGCGGCAGAGCACTACCGGCGTCGAGGTGAAGAAGGAGTATGCGCTGAGCGTCAACGTCAAGGCGGTGCAAGACGAGATGCCTGCCGGACTGGAAAAGCTGCTCGGCATGCTCGCCGCCTAGTCCGGCGCTCCGATGATCTTCCAGTCCACTGCCCTGTGACCGCAAAGGAGTCTGCTGTGACCACCATCCCGCTCGGTGACTACGTCGGCTACTGCTTCACAGAGGCTGTCAGGGCCAGGGAGATCGCGGACGAGTACTCACGGCACATCGCCGAGCAGAAGAGCGTCCATCCCGTCCTGCGCGACTTCTCGACCCCACGCTTTCGGGTCGCCAAGCTGGAACTGACCATCCCGATGGTCGTGGACGACGTCAAGTTCCAGCGGGTCGCGCGGTTCGTGATGGATCGCGATGAGTTCGTCAAGATCCTCCTGGCCCGGGCCTGGCAGGCCCGGGCCATGGCGGAGCAGGAACTCAGACCGCCGCTCGAACCGTACCCGGACGACCCTCGACCCGAGCCCGTCGTCGACTCGCGGGCCGGCCACGCCGCGACCGCACTGTACGACGACCTGTCCGGCAATCCGGACCCGATGCACCCCGACGACATCGTTCGCATCGGCTGGACCGAGGTCTTCGACCTCACCTTCATGGAATCCCCGCTCCTGCGCGAGCATCGTGAGTCCGATGTGATCGCGCGTCTGCGGGCGCAGACCACACGCAGGATCGTCGACCTCGTCCGGGGGCGCACCGTCCTGGACCGGCTCGAGATCGAGCAGCTCCCCATCAACCCGCTGACCCAGGTCATACATGACGTTGGCGACACCTCCTCCCTGCTGAGCGTCAAGGCGGAGCTGGTGGAGGAAGGCTTTTACCTGCGGCAGGCGCGGGACTCCGAGACGGGGACGACGCACACCATCGTGGACTTCGAATGAACGCGCCATTCCTGCACCACCGCCTGCAGGCACTCGAGACCCTGTTGTCGTACGCCAACGCAGCGCTTCGCGCGCACGGCGCTCACGACCTCTCATCCACCGACCTGACGATCCGCTTCCTCACCGACGCCGCGACGACCTACGCGAGCCTGGGCATGGGCGTCGCCGAGAACGAGAGCCTGGCGCTGCGCGCCGAGGTCGCCGGCGCGCGGCGCGGGCCGGGCGCCAACGCGGATCCCGCCGGCCCGGGGCGACGTCGTGAGGCCGAGCGCGGGGTGGCCCGGTGGGCGCTGGCTGAGAGCGGCAAGCGGCTGCGAGCCGAATACGAGCGCAACGCCGAAATCCTCGGTAGGGCTCGGGACGAGGTCGCGGTACTGGTGCACCATGCGGTCGAGAACGCCCTCGTCGACGCCGCCAGTGAGCCGGCGAGTGACGGTGGCGCGCGGAGGATCTGGCGTGTCCTCATCTCCGAGCAGAGCACCCGGTCTGCGGCGCGCCTGCTGGCCCTGCGGGTCGCGCTCCCGGATGTGCTGTTGCTGATCGACGAGCGGTTCACGGCTCTCACGACCGCCGAGCACCTCTGATCGTCCACCGCGGCCGCGCAGGTCCCCACCGGACCCGCGCGGCCGTTGTGCTGCCGCCGCGAGCCGGCTCAGGGTTGTACTGAGCAGCTGCCGGCGGTCACCGTGACGAACGTCAGCCCGGCCTTCAGGTCGGCCTCACATACGCCGGTCGCCACGCCGGCCGCCACGCCGAGCCGCGAGCGGCCCGGGCGAAGGTCGGTGAAGCTGTACTGCAGCACGCAGCGGTCGCCGCTCGGCGAGAACTCGTAAGGCGGCTGGGTGGCGTTGACCGGCCCTCCGTCACCCGGCCCGGCAGGCACGCTGATCGGCACGGCCGACCACTGGATCGGTCCGGCGGTGCACTTCGGTGCGCCGAGCGAGGCGAACGAGGTGGTCAGGCTGACCGTGGCGGTCGTCGGTGGCGCTGGCGCGGTTGAGGCTTCCCGCCGCCGACCAGCGCACAGCCGCCGGCCGTCAAGGTCAACGCTGCGGCGGCCGTCAAGGCACCGATGCCGCGCGCCTGGATCCGGTCGATGAACATGGCGATCCTCCGAGAAGTCGGCCGCGTCGACGCGGCCGGTCCAGCCCACCGTCGACCCGGCGCCGTCCCGGCGGGAAGGGATCGCGGACCCGGTCCGGCGTACCGCGCCGGCCCGTCTCCGGGCAGGACGTCGATCCCACGCGGACGAGGGCGTCGCTCCCTTCAACCGGGAGGCCCCGGCCTGCGGGCCGTGGACCCGTCGGGCCGCCGACCAGCTCCTGGCCGCCTGACCAACCTGCACCGCGAACGGCACCCGGGCCCCGGAGGGCGCGGGCGCCGGCGCCGTCCGTGGACGGCAGGTGCGAGGCTCAGGCGGCCAGGGCGAGTGTGCCGGGCCTACGGCGTACCGTGATTTCGTCCTGCGGCGGGTTGCCGTAGGTCGCGGACACGATGCGGCGCGCCCAGCGCATGCGCCGCACTGCCCCGTCCGGGTGGTCGCCGTATTCGGCGGCGACCTGCCCGAGGCATCCGCGGATTCCGCCGTACCGGCGCACGGCGTGCCTGATCGCCGCCTCGACGTCGGCGCGTGTGGGTTGGGACCACGCTGACAGGTCACTGGCGAACAATGCCTCGGCGCGGGCATCGGTCAGGATGGTCATTCGTGTGGCCATGACGGCTCCCTGTGGGGTCTGCGGTGTGAGTGCCGACGGGTCGGTGAGGTCACCAAGAGGCCGTCGATCCAGTCGAGGATCGTGCCAAGCAGGCCGCCGTCGTCGCTGTCACCGGACTGCGGGCCCGGGTCGGCCGGGCCGGCCTGCGGGACGGCGTTCGGTGCCTCCCCGACCCGCAGCTGTTGCCGGGCGGGGCCGAGGGCATCGTGCACCTCGTTGAGCGCGGTGGATTCGTGTCCCGCGAGTCGCGGCGCCGCCCGGGCGGCGGACACTGCCTTCACCGCCACCATGGCCAGGTCGATGATGGTGGACATAGATTCCTGCTTCCGTCGGGCCTCGTCGGCCGTCCGCCGACGCTCACCGGAGTCTCGGGCGCCTGACGGCCCGATCGACAGGGAGCAGGATCCCGCCGCTGCGGAGAATGCCGGACGGGACGATGACCTGGGACCGGGCGTCGGTCACGGATGCGGTTCGAGGCCGCGGGTCGCGCAGAAGGCGTTGTCGAAGGTGGCCGGGTCGCTGTCTCCGATGATCTCGGCGAGGCACGCCCGCCACCGCTGCAGACCTGGGTACGAGGCGGCGACGGCGGCCAGGTCGGTGGTGTTGCGCTGGCCCCAGTGAATGGTGCCGCCGCGCGCCAGCGCCGCCACCTCCAGGGCGTGCAGCACCTCGGCGTTACCGTCGATGCCCTTGAGGAGCGCGACCTCGACGGCGCAGGTATGGTCCCACTGCTGCATCGCCAGCAAGGCCGATGACCGGCGGGTGAAACGCAGTGAAACGTAGCCGGCCACGGTGCGGCCCGCCCTGGCGGACCGCTCGAACGCGGGGAACAGGTCCTGCTCGAGGAAGTCCACGTGTTGTCCGGCGTCCGCGTCGAAGAAGGCCTCCATCGAGTCGGCCCGGTAGCACTCACCGCCGGACTCCGCGAGGTCCATCATCTCGTAGCCGACATCGGACGTGGTCACACTCGGCCGTGCCCGGCGGATGATCGCCTCGATGGCGCGGCGGACGAGCCAGGGCCGGCCGAGGCGATTGGCCAGGTTGCAGGCGCGGGCGACCAGGTCGCCCAGCGACATCCGCGCGAAGATCAGCAGCGCGATCAGCCCGAGCAGGACCAGCACCTCCGCGGTGACCAGTACGGCACCAACGCCGGGGACGAGCCAGGACACGCCGATGGCCAGGACGGTGGCGCCGATGAGGATCAGGACGATCGGTGTGATCGTCGAATGGCGGCACAGCAGGGTGAAGAAGCCCACGCTCTTCGGCCGCCGGTCACCGTCCCCTGCGGCTGCTGTCCAGCGTGCGGTGAGGTAGCAGGTGTGATCGCCGTTGATGCCGGCGTAGGGCAGGACGACGGTTTCGAGGAACCGGGTGGGTGTTGCCTCGTCCTGCCCGGGTCGGATGCGGGTGAAGGCGTGGAACGGTGGCCTGAGGCCGGGGGCTTCCGTGCTCCAGTGGGAGGCGGTCGTGGTCTGCTCCAGCCAGAACTGTTCGACGACGCGCAGCACGAGGGAGTAGATGATGCCCATGCGTCCGGCGGAGACGAGGACCGCGTTGAACAGTTCGGTGCTCGCGCGGTGGTTCACCCCGGGCAGGGCGGTGTGGAGTCGGTGCGGGTCCGTGATGGGGCTGTCGCGTTCGATCCACCATTGCCGGCCGTCGGGGCCGATGAGGTGGATGGCGACGACCATGTCCGCCATGGGGGGCAGGTCGTGGTCGCCACCGTGAGTGCCGGTGGAGATGGCGCCGGCGAGTGTCTGCCCCGCGGCGCCACCCATGGTCGGCAGTGCCCACCGTTTCCCGGCGCCGGGCCACTGGTCGGGGATGGCGTCGACGGGCATGGCTGCCCACCGCCGGTCGGCAGCTGGCAGTGGTTGGCGGTCGAGGCGCAGGTTAAGGTCACGGACCGTGATGCCGGCTTCAACGTGGTAGTAGCTGTAGATCTCCAGCGCGCCGTCCTGCTGTAGCAGGTGGTGGCGGGCCCTGTCGGTGAGGGCGGCCGGGATGACGTCGTAGAGGGTGGCGCGCAGGTCACGGGTTTCGATGAACCAGTCGGGACTCACGGCGATGTCGGAGAACGACCAGTGGCTGCCGCAGGCACGCAGGCGACGCGATGGCTGTTCCCTCCCGGCGTCGCGGACGATGCTGAGGAGGTCGGCCAGGCAGGCGGGGTGGTAGCGGCGCTCCGGGTGTTCGACGACCACATCGCCGGCCCAGTTGCTCCACCTCTCGCGGCTCCACCTGACCATCAGAATCACCCGCCGCCCTTCGCCTGCTGGTTGATCTCCACGATCGCCCCGGCGCGCCGCTTCCGGAAGGGACCGCAGTCCCAGGGCAGTCCCACATCTCTGGGACCCGCAAGCTCCCGCCCCTGGTTCGGGCCGCTCGACGTGTCAGTGCCGACCAGAAGTCCGGCGTCCTGCCGGGATCCGGACGGCGTTTCGCCCGGCGGCGGGACCCGACTGCACGTACGTCGTCATCGCTCTTGTGAGTGCAGACGAGCGCGCCAGCGCCAATTCCCGTTCCGTTCCTCCTCGCCCCGTCTGCGTGCCGCGTAGCCGGTCACGGCGGCCAGCGCCGCGTTGGCCAGCGGTAGCGGGTGACCCGGACGGAGAATCCGAGGAACCCGGGGCCGCCATCTGGAGCAGGGGTCTAAGGCGTGTTTCATAAGCCGGTCAGAGCCACTCGGTGATGATCGTGATGGTCAGGACGGCTTGGAAGCGGACTGCGAGTTTGTCGTAGCGGGTGGCGACGCCGCGGTGGCGTTTAAGTCGGCTGATGCCGTTCTCGACAGCGTGGCGTAGCCGGTAGAGCTGCGGGTCGAAGGCAGGTGGGCGCCCGCCCTTGGAGCCTTTGGCCTTGCGGTGGGCGTCCTGGTCGGTCTTGCTGGGGATGCAGGCCTTGATCCCGCGTGAGCGCAGATGACTGCGGTTGCCGCGACTGGTGTAGGCCTTGTCGGCCAGGACCAGGTCGGGGCTGGTCCGAGGCCGGCCCACGCCGAGACGGGTCACGCGGATGCGGCGCAGGACGGGAATGAACTGCGGGCTGTCACCACGATGCCCGGCGGTCACGATCAGGGAGAGGACCTTCTGTCCCTGCTCGCAGGCCAGATGAGTCTTGGTGGTCAGCCCGCCGCGCGAGCGGCCCAACGCATGATCGGCCGGCTCCTCGTGCACACCGCCGGGCGGTTCCTTCTGTAGATGCCCGTCGGTGCGAGCGCCGGCGGCGTGCTGGTGGGCGCGGCTGGTCATCGAGTCCACGCTCACCGTCCATCCGATCCGGCCGGTCGCGTCGCCGGCAGCCTGTAACGCGGACAGGATCTTGTCCCAGGTCCCGTCACGCTGCCAGCGGCGGAACAGGCCGTAGACGGTGGGCCAGGGCGCGTACTCGGCCGGCACGTCACGCCACGGGGCACCGATGCGGATCCGCCACCGGATCCCGTCGATGAGCTGTCGTTTCTCCCACTTCGGCGGACGACCCGTCCTCGGCGCGGCAGGCAGCAGCGGAGCCAGAACAGCCCACTGCCTGTCGGTCAGGTCATGCCGCCTCGTCACCGTTACGCTGGGCACGAGGTCTCCGGTATGAAGTTCTTGCTTGGTCGCAGAACCAGATACCGGAGACCTCTTCAGCTGTCGATCGCCGCCACGCCGTGACCTCGGCGCTGCCAGCCTGACTTACGAGACAGGCCTTAGCGGCGCCCGGCCAGCGTGGGTGGTGGCCAGCTCACAGGTCGCTCTTCGGTGCCCGATCCGTGCCCGGCAGAGCGGTACCGTTAGGCCAACATGGGGGCCGCCCCCGTGATCCCTGCCGGCCAGGTTCGTCGTACAGCGCCCCAGCCATGCTCGACGCCAAGATCCTCAGCGGAGGCCATCTGCGAGGTGTACGGTGCGCACGTGAGCAGGGGTGGCTCGGTCGAGACTGGTGAGGGTGACTCGGCCGGTTGGCGCTTCCCGGTCACGACGCTACTGTCGGAATCGATCACCGAGGTCGCGGTGACGCGGCTGCGGCATGCTGTGGCCGCGGCCGCCGGCGCGGCCGGTCTGGCTGGTAGCACGTTGGAGGACTTCGTCTTGGCGGTGCACGAGCTGGTCACCAACGTCGTTCGCCACGGTGGCGGCACCGGGCAGCTCCGCTTGTAGTGTGACGCAGTATCCCTGTCCTGCCAGGTGAGCGACGACGGTCCCGGAGCAGAGGATCTGCAGGTCGCGTTGCCGCGCCCCGGAACGCCGGGCCACCGGGGACTCTGGCTGGCCCAGCAGTTCACCGACAGCCTCGTCATTCAAAGCGGGCCTCACGGCATGACGGCGACGGTCACGACCCGCCTCCCCGGCGCACAGGCGAGCGGGTGAGGTCCGGCGTGAAGCAGACGTGGAAGTCAGAGACGACGGTGAGCGACGGGACCGCCGTGGTGACCCTGTTCGGCGAACTCGACATGGCCGGAGCCTGCGCGCTGGGGGAACTCCTGCAGGCCGCGATCGCCCGCGCGCCGCGCGTGCAGGTCGACCTGGCGCGGGTCAGCTTCATCGACTCCACTGTGCTGAGCGCATTCGTCAACGCCCACCACAGTGCCACGGACACGGGCGTCAGCCTCGTCCTGGTCAATCCCACCGGCCACGTCCGGCGTGTGCTGGCGATGACCGGGATCCTGCCAATGCTCACCACGCCCGACTCTGGCGAGTAGGCCGTCAGGCGGACTAGCTATCGGTCCGGCACGGGGTGCAGCCGGCGCTGACGATCGGGTCCACCCGGACGTAGGGGCACATGGCGCAGCCCAGCCCTAGGCCGTGTCTTCAAAGGCTCACAACCATTGCAGTAGCGCGGCGATGGTGACCGTGGCCTGGTACGAGGTTGCGGTCTTGTCGTAGCGGGTAGCGACGCTGCGGCACTGCTTGAGCCGGTTGAAGCAGCGCTCCACGACGTTGCGGCGCTTGTAGAGATGCTTGTCGAACACCGGCGGCCGGCCGCCCCGACTGCCTCGTCGGCGGCGGTTGGCATGCTGGTCAGCGCGCTCAGGAATGGTGTGCCCGATGCCTCGTCGACGCAGTTCGGACCGGATGGACTTCGAGCTGTAGCCCTTGTCGGCGATGACGTGGTCCGGGCGGACCCGAGGGCGGCCAGTTCCTACTCGCTCAACACGGATGGCAGCCATGGCGTGGGCGAAGCGGGTGCAGTCGTTGACGTTGCCACCAGAGAGCACGAAGGCGAGAGTGCGGCCGAGGCCGTCGCAGGCGAGGTGAATCTTGGTGGTCAGTCCACCTCGACTTCGACCGAGGGCGTGATCTTGTGGTTCGTCCGTTTCTCGGCGCCCCCTTTAGCGCCGGCGGAGTGCTGGTGGGCTCGCACGATGGTCGAGTCGACCGACACCAGCCAGTCGATGTCCCCGGCCGCGTCCGCGTCGGCCTGCGCACCGGCCAGCATCCGCGCGAACGTGCCATCCAGGGCCCACCTGCGGAAACGGGTGTAGATCGACTGCCAGGACCCGTACCGGGCGGGTACGTCCCGCCACGCCGCGCCCGCCCGGATCTTCCACACGATTCCGTTGAGCACCCGCCGGTCATCAGCCCGCGGACGACCACCGGTTACCGCCGACGGCAGGTACCGCGACAGCGCTTCCCACTCGACGTCAGACAGCTCGTAGCGACGACCCACGCGCTACATCATCCGACACCAAGATCCTTTGAAGACACCGCCTAGGTCACGCCTCTCTCGAAGAGCGGCCGGTCAGAGGGTGACGACGGCGTCCTCGGCGAGGGTGAACAGGCCGGCGCCGAAGGTGATCGTCTTCAGCTTCGTGCCCTTCGGCACGTCGAAGTAGACGTTCGCCTTCACCGAGTTGCCCGGGTTGATCTCGTCGAGGAAGCCCTTGGCGTCGTCGTTGCCGTAGATGGCGGCTTCCCCGTCGACGTCGTACTCCCGGCCGGAGGCGTCCTGGGCGGTGATGGTGCCGTCGGCATGGAACAGGTGGGCGCTCTTGGTGACGTTCTTGGCGGTCACGCTGACCCGGCAGAAGGTGCCCTGAGCCTTGTGGTTGAAGTAGCTGCTGCCGACCTGGGAGATCCCGCACTTTACGCTGTTGACGGTGAACTCGAAATCGCCGCCGCGCACCTTGTCGCCCAAGCCGAAGGTCTTCGGCTTGGCCGGGGCCGGGGCTGCGGTCGTCTTCGCCGGCGCGGGCGCCGGGGCCGAGGTGGTCGGCGCCGCCGCGGCCGGGGCGGAGGTGCTGGTGGTGACGGCCGGGATGTCGCTGCTGGCGGACACGTCGGTCTTCTTGCCGTTGTCGCTGGCCAGGCCGATCACCATCGACCCGCCGCAGCACAGCACGACGAACGCACCGACGCCGATGAGGGTGGGGATCAGCCAGGGCCGCTTGCGGGCAGCAGGCGCCGCCGGCGCGGCGGGCTGCTGCCATCCGCCGGGCGGCGGCGGGTACTGGCCGGGCTGCTGAGGGAACTGGCCAGGGGGCGGAGGGTACTGCCCGGCGGGCACGTGCGGGAACTGGGCGGTCGGCGGCATCGGCTGCTGGCCCGGAGCCGGCGGCTGGTTGTGGGCAGGGTCGTAGGGGGTCGTCATTGAGTGGTGGTCTCCCAGGTCTGAATTCGCGCTGCCCCGTACCGAGCGCAATGCATCCAACGTTGTCACAGTGTTTTCACAGGCGCAGTCCCCCGGCCGTCCCGTCGTATACGCCGGTCAGCTGGGGAAACGCCCGATCTGATGACCGAAGGTCGGACGTTGAGCCAAACCGGTGTCTACGCTCCGGCCGCGGCGTCCCAGAACGGGTCGGCCTCGTCGCCGAGCAGCAGCGGCACGTCGTACACCGACAGGTCCAGCCGCGGGCGCACGTACCACACCCGGTGGCGCCAGCGCCGGTTCTCGAAAGCGGTGTCCACTTCGATCTCGGCCACCACGGTCGGCTCCACCTGCAGGTAGCGCAGTGGCTCGGGTCGGTCCAGCTGCCCGCTCCAGCTCGGCGGCCGCGGCTGCGGCCAGGGGTGCGGGGCCACGATGCCCCGGTGCTGCTGCGGCCGGAGCGGGGACAGCAGCGCCGGGAGCTCCCGGCGCTGGACCATCGCCAACGGGTGCGTCCTACCCGTGTAGCGCAGGTGTCCTCGTCGATCGAATCGGCCGAGGAGCAGCGTGCCCGGGTTGGCGAGGCTGCCGGTCACCCCGCCGATGATCGCCTCGGTCGCCGCACGCACCCGGAACTTCTGCCAGCCGCGCCGGCCGGGCTCGTACCGGCCGTCCAGCCGCTTGACGACCACACCCTCGATCCCGGCCGCCGTGTACGTGGTCAGCCAATCCCCGGCCTCGTCCATGTCGGTGGTCTGCGGCGTGAGGGTCAGCTGCGCGGGCGCATCCTCGAGCAGCTCCGCCAGCCGGGCCCGGCGCTCGAACAGCGGCGCGTTGATCGCGACGTGGCCGCCGGCGTCGGCGAGCAGATCCCACATGACGTAGTGCGCCGGGTGCTCCCGCGCCATCATCAGCAGGCCCCGTCCGGCGGTGATCCGGCGCTGCAGCCGGGCGAAGCTGGTCCGCCCCCGCTCCCACACGACCAGCTCCCCGTCGAGGATCACCCCCTGCGGGAGGGTCTGGCGGATCGCCCGGGTGATGTCCGGGAAGAACGGGGTCAGGTTCTTGCCGGCGCGCGACTGAAGGTAGACGCCAGCCGCCTCGACGAAGGCGATAGCGCGGAACCCGTCCCACTTGGGTTCGTACGCCAGGCGCGGTCCCTGCGGCACCACGTCCACCGGCGCTGAGAGCATCGGGGCGACCGGCCGACGAAGCACCGGCTCGGCCCGGCCGAGGCTCACCCCGGCCGGGCCGAGCCACCCTGGCTGCGCACCGTGCTCATCTGGCCCCCTGCCGCGATCGTGCCGGACCGGCATGGCGCCGCGGGCGCAGATCGGGCAGGGCGAATGGCTCAGTACCGTGAGCACGGCGACAGCCCCCGCGCACGAAACCGGGGGCCGTCGTCGTGTTCTCGGAGTCCCAGCTACGGGTGTAGCCACTTCCAGCCGGCGAGGCAATTGTGGGTGTCGAAGATCGCGCCCTTGGGCACGTCGACCTCCGTGTAGGACGTCGCGTAGCCGCCGTCATCCAAGCCGTACTCCGGCGGCAGGGACAATCCCCACATGCAGTCGGTCAGGCCGGTACCTCCGTCGGTCGCCCACCTTCCCGGCTCGACAAGGTCGTCCTTCTCGCACCACTCGACGTTCTTGCAGCTGTTGCCGGCTACGAAGTAGCCACACTTGTCGGGCTTGTCGTCGATGCAGTCGCCTCCCTCGTCGGTCATCGTTGTCGGCAGCTTCGGCGTGTAGCTCGGCGAACTGCTCGGTGACGGGGTGGGCGAGGCGCTGGGCGTGGCGGCCAGGGTGGTGGCGGCAGCGGTGGGAGATGCAGCCGCCGCTTGGCGATCCGCCGCCTCCGGCTGATCAGAGCCACGTCCGAGCGCGAAACCGACGGCGAGGATGAGGACGGCAACAGCGACGGCAGCTGCGGCGATGAGGAGCCGGCGTTTGCCGGCTGGCGCAGCCGCAGTGGGTTCGGTCATGCGCACGGATCTTAGTGATCATCAGCGGCGTCGGTTGCCCTCAGACAAGCAGTGTCTCTAAGAGATCGTTTCAGTTTGAGTTGGGCGTGTCGCTTGTGGACAGCAGCAGCGGGCGGTAGATCGGTGGGCTGTGCGTGAGAGAGAGATCGTTGACGGGTTGTGGGAGCGGCTGGGACCGCTGATCCCGACTCGTACCCGCCGGTTCCGCTACCCCGGGCGGTTGGCTCGTGACGACCGGGCGGCCTTGGCGGGGATCTTGTTCGTGCTGAGGACCGGGATCCCGTGGCAGCAACTGCCCACCTCGGCGTTCGGGGTGTCCGGGTCGACGTGCTGGCGGCGGCTCGCGCGCTGGCAGGAACAGGGCGTGTGGCAGCGGCTGCATGAGGTGCTCCTGGCCGAACTGCGTGCCGCTGGCGCCCTGGACCTGGCCTACGCGGTGGTCGACGCCTCGCATGTGCGCGCGCTCAAAGGGGGGACCATGTCGGGCCGAGCCCGGTCGATCGCGGCCGGCCCGGCAGCAAGCACCACCTGATCACCGACACCGCCGGCACGCCCCTGGCCGTGACTCTGACCGGCGGGAACCGCAACGACGTCACCCAGCTCATCCCGTTGATCGACGCCATCCCACCGATCCGTGGCCGCCGTGGCCGACCGCTGCGGCGACCTCGCAAGATCTACGCCGACCGTGGCTACGACCACGACAAGTACCGCCACCTCGTCCGCGCCCGCGGGATCACCCCGGTCATCGCCCGCCGCGGCACAGGCCACGGCTCCGGCCTCGGCCGCCGGCGCTGGGTCGTCGAACGCAGCTTCGCCTGGCTGCACGCCTTCAAACGCCTGCGCACCCGCTACGAACGCCGCGCCGACATCCACCAAGCCCTACTCAGCCTGGCCTGCACAACCATCTGCCTCCGGAAACTCCACAACTCAAAGTGAAACGACCTCTAAGAGGTCCTAACAAAATGATCTCTGGGTCTTCCATCCCTTGTAGAGGGTGATCTACGATGTCGGGCCGTGAGGCGTGGCGAGCAGCCGCCGTGGATTGTGTCGGACGGGCTGTGGCAGCGCATCGAGCCGTTGCTGCCCAAGCCTGAGCGCAATCCACGGCACCCGGGACGCAAGCGGATCCCGGACCGCAAGGTGCTGTGCGGGATCTTGTTCGTGCTGCACACCGGCATTCAGTGGGAGTTCCTTCCCCAAC
Organism: Micromonospora sp. CPCC 206171; assembly: GCF_036906755.1. NCBI lineage: Bacteria > Bacillati > Actinomycetota > Actinomycetes > Micromonosporales > Micromonosporaceae > Micromonospora > Micromonospora sp. CPCC 206171. The sequence goes on from NZ_JBAKHT010000013.1 coordinate 74,186, forward strand.
AGCTCGGGTTCGGGTCCGGCATGACGTGCTGGCGACGGCTGGAGGAGTGGAACCGGGCTGGAGTGTGGCAGCGGCTGCACGAACTGCTGCTGGCCGAGCTGCAGGCAGCCGGGAAGTTGGACTGGTCCCGCGCGTGATCGACTCCTCGCACGTGAGGGCCGCCCGACGTGGCCCAAAAGCGGCCCGAGTCCGGTCGACCGCGCCCGCCCGGGCTCGAAGCACCACGTCCTGACCGAGGGCGCCGGCATTCCCCTGGCCGTGTCGCTGACCGGCGGCAACCGCAACGACGTCACCGAACTGCTCCCGCTGATCGACCAGAACGTGGCCCGGGTCGAGCTGTCCATCGACCAGGCGCTCGTGGCCGGGGCAGGGGCCTGACCGACATGGAGCTGGTGGAGCTGGCCACGTCAAAGTCGCGGCTGTCGGGCGGCAACCTGGTCGCCGCCGGCGGCTGGGGTGCCCTGTCGGAAATTCTGTGGGAGCTGTGTGAGGGCTGGAAACGACCGAGGGCCTGCTGGACCTCCCGGGCATCACGATCCCGCGCGGCGGCGGTATCGAGGTGCCAGCCAACCTCGACTTCCGGGACCTGCATTCGGGGATCGGCTTCGTTCAAACCGAAGCCGACAGCACCGCGGGGGTCGACAGTCCTCGCACCGGGTGCCGACGGTGAACTGGGCGGGGACGCGCCTCGAAGGGACGTCTCGTAACCCCGCTGCCTGGCTTTTGGGGTTCGTCGAAGAGGTCACCACTCAGGAGGTGCTGGTCATGGCGCCGCCAGTCGGACTGGAGTCTCACCTTCCAGGACCGGCAGCCGCTACAGCTTGGCTCACATAATTGTCATTTTGCAGCGCCGGGCAGTCTTGTCTCGTCGACGGGACCTGCACAAGTTCTGATCGCGCCAACGCCCGTTGCGGAGATGACTAGGACCTCGGAGTGGATTGAAGCCCGCGGGCATGGCCTGTTGGGTCCTGAGCCCCTGCTACGCGGGTGCTGCACTGTGCTGTGCTGTGCTGTCATGGCGTTGCGGCATCGACAGGGTGAGTCTTCACCACGTCGGTGCCGCGTAGCTTCGTCAGCACGGCGTCGAACGCGAGCCCGGCAGCGAACCCGACTGGCACGATGAAGTATCCGAGACGAGCGGCGCTGTCTCCCTGGAGCAGATTCGGGTTGGTTGTGAGCTGCGCCGCGAGAAAGAGAACTGCGGACAGTCCACCGGCGGCAGCGCCGAACACCGCGGCGCGTAGCCACTCGCCGACCTCGTCGAAGACGTTGCGGATCAGCGCCCCGGACACCGCCGCGCACAGCGGTCCGAAGACGAGCAGGGTTACCGCCGCCCAGGTGCCGGACCGCCACGCCGTGGCCGCAGGCAGCGTGGCGAGACCCGCCGCCAGGAAGACCAACGCGGACAGCAGGCTCCATGCTCGACGGCGCGTCTCGGCGGTCGTCTGACGCTGTAACTGTTCCTGCTCGCTCAAGCGCCGTTCGTGCTGCCGGAGCAGTGACCCGACGACTGCTTCTGCTGAACCAGGACGCCACCTGGACACCATCGCCGACAGGTCTTCCTCAGACGCGGCGTCCGGCTCACCGTGCATGCGTTGCCACGCCTTCTCGGCAGATCCCCCGAACGTGCCGACCGGCGCGACTGCGACTCGCCGGGACAGCGCAATGAGCCCGGCGATGAACGTCGACCGGCCGCCGCCAATGAGCAGGATTGCATCGACCTGCAGCAGTGCCCGGTAGAACGAAACCTCCCAATCGGGTGTGGGCTCGGGTCGCGTGTCAAAGAGTTCGGGGTTGGATTGCGCCTCGGGGAAGTCCGTGGGATCAGCCCGATACGGACCGCGCACCTCGATGCCCCCCGGCCTCGCCTGGCCGGACTGGGCGTAGCCGCGCACTACGGCGGACTCGACGAAGCCTTCGTCGCTGCTGAAGACCACCAGCCGGCACCCATGCTGTGCCAGTTCGCGCCCGATTTCCTCGGCGGCGCGGGCGGCCACCGCCACGTCACGCAGCGGTGGATCGTAGGAACGCCCTGTCGCCACGCTGCCCACTACAGCCACCGTTGGCGCGCTCATGCCACCTCCCGGGCGATGCCGGCAACGATCTCGGTCGGAGACATCCGCGTGGCGCGACGGTATTCCAGTTGGCTGAACAGGTCCACGCCCGAGTCCGCAAGCAGCACCGGAAACACCCGCATTCGACCGCCGAGAGCGGCATCCATCATCCGTCGCCCTTCTTCCATGCAGTAGGAGCTCGCGACATAGTTCGGCGACAGCAGGGGCACTCCGATCGCGGCCGTCGCCAAGCTGGCCAGCATGTGGTCGAGCCACCGTGCGCCGTGTGGTATTGCGGCCGGCTTCCTGTAGTCGAAGACCTCTTGGAAAGCGCTACTGAGCTCGGCGCCGATTCGATCGGCGTACTCGTGATCTTCTTTCGCGTAGCTGAGGAACACGAGGTGATTCAGCTTGGCGGCCGACTGGAAATAGCCCTGGGCGTCGACCCGGTTGTCGATAAGACCTGGCTCACTTAGGATCTGCCCGATCCGTTCCTCCAAGGCGACTTGCAGGCGCTCCGGGTCGCTCCAACGGATGAGGTCCTTTGCGTAGTGTGGGGCGAGTTCGCCGTAGATCAGTTCTTCCGTTGCGACGTCCGGTGGTCCATCCACCGGCCCAATCCGCAGGACAGGTATCCCATGGCCCCGCAGGAACGCCACTGCGGCCACGGCCGACGGTTGGCTCAGGTCGGCCAGCACCCAGTCGCACCTCTGTAGCTGCGCGATGAAGCCACCGTCGATGGCGATGGGCCAGGGCAGGACTTCCACCGCATAGTTGAACGCCTCGACGGCGGCCGCGATAGCGCCTCGCGCCTCGCCCGTTGGCGGTACAAGCAATCCGACTGCGGCGGTGTCGCGCGCTGACCGCTTCTGAGAGTGGTTGGCGATCGATCGGCAGAACGTGGCGAACTCGTCGCGAAGATGCCGCCGTGTTGTCTCCATGCCTTGGCTGAGGATCTCCTGCGCCGAGTAGCGGAGGCTGACGGAGCCCGGCGGCCCATGCAGCCTGTTCCCGAACCGTCGGTCGATGAACAGGATCGACGGCTTGCGGTAGCGCATCGCCATGTCGAGCTCGAGCTTGAAGTACCGGGTGGCCCGCACCAGATCTGCGGCCGGCAGACGCTCAAACGGATCGTCGCTCAACGAGTAGATGCCAGCGAAGATCTCGACGTCGCGGATCATGCGTTCCAGGCGGGTCGTGCTCGTTGCCTTCAGCCCCCGGTCGACCTCGAACTGGACATCGGCGACCTGGTCAATCAGGTCGAAGAACTGCAGGTTCACCGCGGGCGACCGGTAGCGGTGGCTGAGGAAGACCTTGACGTTAAGCCGGTCACTGGGTGCGGTCACCCGGTGACAATTGCAAGCACCCTGCGCGGCCGTCAAGAACCAGAGGTACCGACCCGGGCCGGCTTCCTGTACTGGCTTGACCTATCCCGGGCAGAGCTATGGCACGCGGCTGGGTGCGGTGTACGCGGAGCAGTTCCGGCAGCGGGTGCGCGCGATGGTGGGTTCGACCCCACCATGGGCACGGTCGAGCGCCGGCCCGCGGCGTATGGCGGGGTCCAGCGCGCCTTCGAGGCGATGGCGCTGCCTGAGCGAAGGTGGCGGACTGTCCGCTGGGGGACCGTCCCGAGGGCGTGGACGTCGACGTTCCAGAAGATCGTTCAGGCGCTGCGAGGCAAGCCGGTGCCGCGCTTGCCGATCGCCTTCCTTTCCGATGCGCCGGCCTCTTGGCCGGTGCACGGCGATGATCGCCGGTTCGCGTAAGGTCCTCACATGCAACCGAGGGCGTTCGAGCAGCACATTGCAGTGTTCGGGGAGAGCGGCAGCGGAAAGACCGTCCTACTCTCGTCGTTCTACGGTGCCACGCAGGAGCCGCAGTATCTGAAGAGGAGCCTGTTCCACGTCCTGGCAGAGGACATCGGCCAGGGCAACCGGCTACACAAGAACTACCTCGGCATGAAGGACGAGGGAACGCTGCCGCTCACCACCCGCTTTGCCGCCACGTCGTACGCCTTCAAGGTACAGATGAAGGACGGATCAGATCCCGCGGCGGCGAAGTCCCGGCCGTTCGACGTGCTGCGGGTGGTCTGGCACGACTATCCGGGGGAGTGGTTCGAGCAGTCCGTGCAGAGCCCGGAGGAGGCCCAGCGCCGCGCGGACACCTTCCGGTCCCTGCTGAGCTCGGACGTCGCCCTGCTGCTGGTGGATGGCCAGAAGCTGCTCGACAACGCGGGCGAGGAGGACCGGTACCTCAAGTCTCTGTTCAGCAATTTCCGCAACGGCGTGCTGTCGCTACGGGACGAGCTGCTGGAGGACGGCAAGCCGCTCGCCCAGTTTCCCCGGATATGGGTGATGGCGCTGTCGAAGGCCGACCTCCTGCCGGACATGGACGTATACAGGTTCCGTGATCTGCTCGTCGCCAAGGCATGCGAAGACCTCGAGCAGCTGCGCGAGGCGATCGCCGGGCTGGTGGAGGGCCGCGAGGCGCTGTCGGTGGGCGAGGATTTCGTGCTGCTCTCGTCGGCGAAGTTCGAGCCGGGCAAGATCACGGTGACCGAGCGGGTCGGGTTGGATCTGATCATGCCGCTGGCCGCCGTCCTGCCGTTCGAGCGGCATCACCGGTGGCACGAGTTGACACAGCTCCCAGCACGCATCTTCGAGGCCCTTCTCGGCCGTGCCGACGACCTGGCACTCGCGCTGCTGGCTAGGACCAGGCTGCCCGGTCCGCTGGGCCTGCTGATGAACCTCGTCGGTCCCGACCTCTTGAGCAACGCGGCGAAACTGGCCGGAGACAAGCTCCGGGCGGTCAACGCCGAGGCGCTGTCCAAGAAGGAGTTCCTCTCGGCCACACTGACCGGCTTCCGGATAGACCTGGAGAAGGGCGAAGAGAACCAGATCCTGCTCCGGAGCGTGCGATGAGCCTCATCTGGGCCACCCGCGGCCGGGCGTGGGGTTTCCGTTTCCTGCTCACCGGCGGGTTCCCGGACCCCCTTCCGGAGTACGAAGCCGCTTTCGTGGGCGCTGGCGATGCGCCGGAGATCTGCCACCCTGTCGGGGACAGGGTGGCGTTACGAATCGTGGATCCCCTGGGGCGTAAGGACCAGTCGGGCCGGCTGATCCCGCACGAGTTCGTCATCTTCGGGCCGCAGGCCGCAGAGATCCGTTCGGTGGCGGACGGTCTTGCGCTGGTGTGGCCGCAGGTGGCTGGGGAGTTCGAGCGAGTCTGGGAGATGCCTCGGCCGCCTGTCTGAAGCCGATCGTGGACATCTCGGTGGCGCTGGAGCTCAGCGACACAAGTTTCAGCCCGAATCCCGTGACGCTCGAGGTTGCCCTGCTTCCGCAATAGCCCGGCCAGCTGCTCGGCGGCGGGCGCAGCTCCGGCACTCGCAGGCCCGCCCACATCGGGAACCTCCGGGAGCCGTTGAAACGATATCCAAAGTTCGCCTTGTTCGTGCCCTTCGGGGCGTGCCCCTTCAGGGAGTCGGTCGCAGGGCCGTACTTCGCCACGGCTGAGCTCTCTCGGCTTGCCGACGTGGTTCGCGTCTTTCGCGCAGGGGTTCGCTGACCGGGCTGCGGCCGGTACGCGACCGTGGCCCGCTACCCAAGAACGGCGTAGTGGGCCACAGTGGCATCACCCGGCCCCGGGATAGGCGCGCAGGTCGCCGAAGGGGCCGTTGGCAGCCCGGCCCCCGCCGAGTCCAGCTACGGTGACTGTCGACCGATCGAGATGGCGCCGACGTTGCGCAGCCCGAGATGGGCATCGGTTCGTGTCGATCATCGATCATCGATCATCGATCACGAGCCGGGACGTCGGCGCCAGCAACGGTTGATGCGGCTACCTGGGCGTGAGTTGTAGTTCGCCACGAACGGCGATCATGGATTCGTGGTCGACGTCGCCCCTCGGACACAGATTTTCCGCATCTATGTGCTGTTTCACGTGTTCGTGTTCAAGCGCGCTTGAACACCTCATCTACCCTCTGGCGTCTCTGCGGGTGACCGCCGGGCGGGGGTGGTCGTGGTGACTGCCTCGTTCGTGCCGCCGGTGATCCCCAAGGTGGTCCCCGGCGGCGGTGCCGGTGGTGGTCCGGTGGGTCGGAGTCGACGGCCGCTTCCCGTACCGGCGTTGGAATCCGGATCCCCGCGAGCGACCGACGCCGTCTACGCGTTGAGCGCGGTTGACAAGAGCGGCCGGGTCGCCGATCGCAGTATCGTCCGGGTGCTTGGCTGGGGGCCGGGGGCTCGGCTGGACATCCGCGAGCAGGCGGGAATCATCGTGGCCCGGCCGGCAACCGATGGTGTCCACTGCGTCGGCGATCGTGGTCACCTCCATCTGCCGTTGGCGGTGCGCCGGTGGTGCCGGCTGACGGCCGGGGACCGCGTTCTGCTTGCTGCCGACCCTGCCGCTGGCGTGCTGGTGGCCTATCCCCTTGCGGTGCTCGACCGGCTGCTGGCTGATGTGCACGCCGCCGTGGCGGGGGGTGAGGCGGCGTGAGTCAGACCTTCGCTGGCCGGGCGGAGTTGGAGGCGGCCCGGTTGCTGCTGGAGCGGATGGGCATCTCCCCGGCCGATCTGCTGGAGGTACGGCCGACTCGCCCGCCGGCCCCGACGTTCGCCGAGTACGTGCCGGTGGTGGCCGCTGCGGTGTCGCCGGGTACTCGTCGGGCGTACGGTTCGTACTGGAGTCGGGTGGTCCAGGCATGGGGGGATCGGCGTATCGACGAACCCCGACCGTCTGAGATCGAGCAGTTGCGCGCCCAGGTGCAGGCCAATGTGGTGGCGCGACGCAACAACCGGGGCGGCCGATCGGCTGCCGAACATCTGGTGGCCGCGCTGCGCTGCCTGTACCGGCGGGCGGTGGCCGACGGGTACCTGGATGCGGCCGACAACCCGGCGTTGAAGGTGGACAAGCCACGCCGGCTGCCCAGCACCCGGCGAGCGATCGGCGACGTTCCCCCGAAGGTGAACATGTCTGCCGTGGCCGCGCTCGCCCTCACCTTGGCGCTGGCTCCCGCGCCCACCCCGTCCGCCTCCCCCGGCACCCTCCGGAGGGCTCGTCGGTGGCCTGCTCGACGGTGTTGGCGGGCTGGTCGGCGACCTGCTCGGCGGTGCCACCCCGAGCCCCGACCCGTCGCCGACCCCCGGCCCCTCGGTGCCGGGTCGGTCCGCAACGCCGGCACCGTCCGGCACGGCGGCGGGGGTGTCGCCGATGCCCGGCCGCGCCGCCGGTGCCCCGGCGGGTGTCCCCGCCGGCGGCGTTCCCGGGGCTTCGACGTCGACAGCGCCGGGCGGGAGCGCGACAGTTCCGGAGGCGCTCCCGACCGAAACCGCGGAGGAGACCGACCGGCTGTTGCTCTACGCCCTCGCCCTCAGCGCGGCGGCGGTGCCGGTGCTGCCGCTGACGCGGCGGCGCCGCTCCCCGACGGCGGTGGCGCCGGCCGACGCGCCCCGCCCGGCGCCGGATCCGGAGCCGGCGCCCGACAACGTGTCCCGGCTGCCGACCGACCTCAACGGCATCTACGAACTGGGCCGCCTCGACGAGCGCCTGAGCCAGCAGCGCAACCGCCGTTCCTGACCGGCCGGTGTGCGGGGACGACGAAAGGGCCGGCCCCCGGGTGGGGGCCGGCCCGTGTCGTGTGTGCCGGGTGTCAGGAGGTGCTGTAGCCGCGGGTGGCGATCCAGTCGGCCAGCGCGTCGGTGGTCATCCAGTACTCGGCGGTGTCCGGGTTCGCCGAGTCGGCGATCTTCACCTGGTGGCCGCCGTCGCGGTAGCCGGTGACGCTGATGTAGTGGCCACCCTCGAAGGAGTGCACGCCGCCGTCGGTGTCGTAGGCGGTGCCGGCGATGTTGGCGACCACGGCGCGGCCGTCGTCGACGGTGCGCATGACGTCCTCGCGCAGCTTGTCGGTCTGCTTCTCGTCAGCCTTGGCGTCGGAGATCTCGACGCTGCGGTAGACGTCCTTGCCGGTCTCCTTGTTCAGCACCGGGGTGATGTCGTTGATGGAGTCGGTGCCGGCCTCGGTGGTGCCCATCCGCTCGGCCATCGAGTCGACGTCGATGTCCTTGCCCTGCACGGACAGGGCGTTACGGGCGGCGGCCGGGCCGCAGTAGTAGAAGTTGGGCTGCGCCTCGTAGCGCACGTCCAGCTCCCGGTTCTTGTCGCCGCCCTTGCGGTCGCCCTTGCGGTCGGCCTGCACGGCGGGCTTGTCGGCCGGGGCGGCGAACGCGGTCGCCGGGCCGGCCAGAGCACCGCCGAGGAACGCGGCACCGGCAGCGGTCAGCACGGTCTTACGCAGAAGATCGGTACGCATGATTGATCACGCCTTCCGTTCGAGGGAATCGCGCGTCCGGCAGACAAGAAGGGGGGATACGCCGACCGCGCGGGAAAGGGTGTCTCACGGGACAACCCGGCGGGGTGCTCGGGTGTCCGGGGGATGTAACCGTCCCGGGCCCGGGGCCATTCCGGCCGTGGCCGCCGCTGGGTGCCCGGTGGGGCGCTCGACGGCACCCCTGTCGGTTACGCCATGTACAACGACCCGGCCCACCCACCCATTTCATGACTGGGGTGGCCCCGACCACGGCACAGCCGACCTGATCCCGGACATCCACCCCCAGGACACCCAGCCAGAACCGGACACCCCACCCAGACCGCACCAACGCCGCAAGCGGCCCCCGAGCTCGCAGCCCCCGTACCCGGCCTCAGATGCCGCGTTGATCATGATTTTGCCGGGGCCGCTTTCGCGGACGCGGGCCGGCTCGTCGTCGGATACGCCGACGTGTCGCACCCAGGGATCCGCCTGCGCCCAGGCCCCGATCCGCCGAGCCGGCTGAGCGTGCCGGTGAACCACGCGTCCACGGTCGCCCCTCGACGGTTGCCGCGACGGGAGGGCATCCTCTACGGTCTGCTCAGCGGTGGCGCGGTGCGGTCCGCAGCCGACGACCGCTGGGTGGCGCGCGAGCGGGCCGGGATGGTGGAGTCCCGGGATCGCCCCGCCGGCGTCGGTCAGCGTCCATGTGACTCCCTGCTCGTGACCCCCGGGTGCCATGTGCCCGGAGCCGGCGGGCCGGGACGCACCGACCCCACCGGGAGCACCCGTGTATCTCACCCCGCACGAGCAGGACCGCCTGCTCGTCCACGTCGCGGCCGACGTCGCCCGCCGGCGACGCGACCGCGGCCTGCGACTCAACTACCCCGAGGCCGTCGCGGTGATCACCGCCTTCCTGCTGGAAGGCGCCCGCGACGGCCGGACCGTGGTCGACCTGATGTCCGCCGGACGCACCGTCCTGCGCCGGGACGACCTCCAGGACGGCGTCCCCGAGCTGCTGAGGGAGGTGCAGGTGGAGGCGACTTTCCCGGACGGCACCAAGCTGGTGACGGTGCACCACCCGATCCCGTGATCCCCGGCGAGATCCTGGCCGCGCCCGAGCCGGTCGAGATCAACGCCGGGCGGCCGGTGACCGTCCTGCTCGTCGTCAACACCGGCGACCGTCCCGTCCAGGTCGGCTCGCACTACCACTTCGCGGAGGCGAACCCGGCGCTGCAGTTCGACCGGGCGGCCGCCTGGGGGCGGCGGCTGGCCGTACCGGCCGGCACGTCGGTGCGCTTCGAGCCCGGGGTCAGCCGCGAGGTCGACCTGGTGCCGCTGGGCGGCGCGCGGATCGTGCCCGGCCTGCGCGGCGAGTGCGCCGGACCCCTCGACGGAACGGGGGCCGGCCGGTGACCGCCGTCGACCGCGCCCGCTACGTCGACCTGTACGGGCCCACGACCGGCGACCGGATCCGGCTCGCCGACACGAACCTGCTCATCGAGGTCGAGGCCGACCACTGCGCCGGCGGGGACGAGGTGGTCTTCGGCGGCGGGAAGGTGATCCGCGAGTCGATGGGCCAGTCCCGGGCCACCCGCGCGGAGGGGGCGCTGGACACCGTCATCACCGGTGCCGTCGTGCTGGACCACTGGGGCGTGGTCAAGGCCGACGTCGGGCTGCGGGACGGGCGCATCGTGGCGCTCGGCCGCGCCGGCAACCCGGACACCATGGACGGGGTCCACCCCGACCTGGTGATCGGGCCGGCGACCGAGGTGATCGCCGGCAACGGCCGGATCCTCACCGCCGGAGCCGTCGACACCCACGTGCACTTCATCTGCCCGCAGCTCGTCGACGAGGCCCTCGCGAGCGGCATCACCACCCTGGTCGGTGGCGGCACCGGCCCGGCCGAGGGCACCCGCGCCACCACGGTCACCCCGAATGCGTGGCACCTGGCCCGCATGCACGAGGCGCTGGACGCGTTCCCGGTCAACGTGCTTCTGCTCGGCAAGGGCAACACCGTCTCGGAGGAGGCGCTCTGGGAGCAGCTGCGCGCCGGGGCGGGCGGCTTCAAGCTGCACGAGGACTGGGGCACCACGCCGGCCGCGATCGACGCCTGCCTGCGGGTGGCGGACGCCTCCGGGGTGCAGGTATCCATCCACACCGACACCCTCAACGAGGCCGGGTTCGTGGCCGACACCCTCAAGGCGATCAACGGCCGGGCGATCCACTCGTACCACACGGAGGGGGCCGGGGGCGGGCACGCGCCCGACATCATCACCGTCGCCGCCGAGCCGAACGTGCTGCCCTCGTCGACCAACCCCACCCGCCCGTACACCCGGAACACCCTCGCCGAGCACCTCGACATGCTGATGGTCTGTCACCACCTCAACCCGGCCGTGCCGGAGGACCTGGCCTTCGCGGAGAGCCGGATCCGGCCGTCCACGATGGCCGCCGAGGACCTGCTGCACGACCTGGGCGCCATCTCGATCATCGGCTCCGACTCGCAGGCGATGGGCCGGATCGGCGAGGTGATCCTGCGGACCTGGCAGAGCGCCCACGTCATGAAGGCCCGGGTCGGCGCGCTGCCCGGGGACGGTGCCGCCGACAACCACCGCGCCCGCCGGTACGTCGCCAAGTACACGATCTGCGCAGCCATGGCGAACGGGCTCGACGGCGAGATCGGCTCGGTCGAGCCGGGCAAGCTCGCCGACCTGGTGCTGTGGGATCCGGCGTTCTTCGGCGTACGTCCGCACCTGGTGCTCAAGGGCGGCTTCATCGCGTACGCCCAGATGGGTGACGCGAACGCCTCCATCCCCACGCCGCAGCCGGCGCTGCCGCGCCCGATGTTCGGCGCGTACGGCGCGGCGGCGGCCGCCACGAGCCTTGCGTTCGTCGCCCCGGCCGCCCTCGACGCCGGGCTGCGCCTCGACGTGCGGCGGCGGGTGTTGCCCGTCGCCGACGTACGCAGCCGGGGCAAGGCCGACCTGCCGAATAACGGCGCGATGCCGCGTATCGAGGTGGACCCGGACACGTTCACCGTCCGCGTCGACGGGGGGGTGGTGGAGCCGGATCCGGTGCCGGAGCTGCCGATGGCGCAGCGGTACTTCCTCTTCTGATGGCCGCGCCGAGCCTGCTCCTGCTCCTCGCCGACGGGCGGTTCCCGGCCGGGGCGCACGCCCACTCCGGTGGCCTGGAGGCGGCCGTCGCCGCCCGGCGGGTCACCGACCTCGGCACGCTCGCGGCGTTCCTGCGCGGCCGGCTCGCCACCGCCGGGCTGGTCGGCGCGGCCTTCGCGGCGGCGGCGCACCGGGCCGCCCCGGCGGGGGACCGGCGTGCCCGGCTCGCCCGGCTCGACGCCGAGCTGGACGCGCGTACCGCCGCGCCGGCCCTGCGGGCGGTCTCCCGCCGGCAAGGGCGGGCGCTGCTGCGGGCGGGCCGGACGATCTGGCCGCACGGCCCGTTCGCCGACCTGCCGGAGGCCGGCGGTGGCCCCCACCAGCCGCTGGTGCTTGGTCTGATCGGCGCCGCTGGCGGGCTGGACCGCACGGAAACCGCGCTGGCCGCCGCGTACGGCACGGTCACCGGGGCGGCCAGCGCCGGTCTGCGGCTGCTCGGCCTCGACCCGTACCACGTCCACGCGCTGCTGGTCGACCTGGCCGGCGCGTGCGACGCCACCGCCAGAGACGCGGCGGACGCCGCCGACGGTCCACCGGAGGACCTGCCGGCCGCCGCCGCACCGCTCGCCGATATCCACGCCGAAGTCCACGCCACCTGGGAGGTGCGTCTCTTTGCGTCCTGAGACCGATCACGACGAGTCCGTACCCCACACCCACCCCGACCCCGGCGTCGACCCGCACCCACCGCTCGCCCCCGCCGGCCGTGCCCTCCGGGTCGGCATCGGCGGCCCGGTCGGCTCCGGCAAGACCGCCCTGGTCGCGGCGCTCTGCCGGGCCTTCGCCGATGAGCTGCGGCTGGGCGTCGTCACCAACGACATCTACACGACCGAGGACGCCGACTTCCTCAAGCGGGCCGGAGTCCTCGACCCGGAGCGGATCCGCGCCGTGGAGACCGGCTGCTGCCCGCACACCGCGATCCGCGACGACATCGGCGCCAACCTCGACGCGGTCGACGAACTGGCCGAGGCGGTCGGCCCGCTGGACCTGGTGCTGGTGGAGAGCGGCGGGGACAACCTGACCGCCACGTTCAGCCGGGGCCTGGTGGACCGGCAGATCTTCGTCGTGGACGTCGCGGGCGGTGACAAGGTGCCGCGCAAGGGCGGGCCCGGGGTGATTGCGGCCGACCTGCTGGTCATCAACAAGACCGACCTGGCGCCGATGGTCGGCGCCGACCTGTCCGTGATGGACCGCGACGCGCGGGCCCGCCGGGGCGACCTGCCGACGGTGTTCCTGTCGATCAGGGAGGACCCCACGGCGGGTCGGGTCGCCGCCTGGATCCGCCACGAGCTGTCCCACCACCGCGCCGTCACCGCCGTGCCCGTCGGGCCCGCCTGATGCGGGCCACCGCCCGGCTGATGGCCCGGGCCGACGGCCGTGGCGGCACCACGCTGGTCGAGCTGCGCGGGGAGACGCCGCTGCTGCTGCGCCAGGTTCCCGCCCGGGACGGTGGGGTCACGGCGTACGTCGTCGGCGGCGCGGCCGGGCCGCTCGCGGGCGACGACCTGCGGCTGGACATCGAGGTTGGGGCCGGGGCGGCGGTACGGGTGCACACCGTCGCCGCCTCGGTGGCCCTGCCGGGCCGGCCCGGCGCGACCTCGCGGATGCTGGTCCGGGCGGTGGTGGAGGCCGGTGCCGCCCTGCACTGGTTGCCGGAGCAGCAGGTGGCCGCCGCCGGCTGCGCCCACGTCGCCGAGTCGCGGATCTCCGTGGCCGACGGCGGGGCGCTGTCCTGGCGCGACGAGCTGGTCTGCGGCCGGCACGGCGAGCAACCCGGCGACGCGGTCGTACACACCGTCGTCGACCACGGCGGCCGGCCGCTGCTGCGGCAATCCCTCGCGGTCGGGCCGGACGCACCCGGCTGGGCCGGCCCGGCGGTGCTCGGCGGCGCGCCGGCCACCGGCTCGCTGCTGGTGCTCGACCCGTCCCGGCCGGCCGAGCCGCCGCTGGTGACGGTCGCTGGCACCGTCGCCCGCCTGCCGCTCGCCGGCGGCGCCGCGACCCTGTGGACCGCGACCGCCCCGGACGCGCACACCCTCCGGTCGTACCTGGACGAGGCCCGATCCGGACCCCGGTCACCCCGTGGATCTACTCCGCCTGGTCGGCCCCGCGCTGCGGTGGTGGCTCCCAGGCCCTGATCTGCCGGTCCGGCAACCGCCGGCGGGACGGCCACAGCTGCACCCGCCAGTCGTCTCCAGGGGTGGTCGATCCGGGCCAACCGCGGTTGACGAAGCCCCGGCCGCAGATGGGGACCCCGTACCGTCCGTCGGGCACCTCGTAGGGCCGGTTCTCCATCGTCGGCGAGCCATACCACAGGACGCCGCCGTCGACCTCCGGCCCGCACTCGAAGATCTCCTGCCAGGCGCCGAAGTCCCGGGGTGGCGGCTCGGCCCACACCTCCACTCGCAGCGGCATCGAGAAGTTGTTCTGGTGCGGTACGCACACGACGACGGTGGACTCGTCGCTGGCGATGCGGGAGCCGATCTGCGCCAGATGGAGGAGATCCATCAGGTCGCTGCCGTCCCACCGGGCGCCGCAGAGGCTGAACCGGCCGTAGTCCAGCGCGACCTCAGTGTCGTACATCACGACCGGTGCCGGTGTCTGCATGCCGGACAGTGTGGCGCAGCCGAGCGCTTCTTGAGGGACGGCGGCTGTTCAGGCAGTGGTGGGAGCCGCGGCGCGGCGGCGGTCGGGGTCGAGGCGGGCGATCAGGTCATTGAGCTGACGGGTCAACTCGGCGTCGTCCGACGTGGACAGTCCAGCCAGGTCGGTGCGGACCGTGGCGTCGAGGCGGGCGTGCTCGCGGCGGCCCCGCTCGGTCAGGTACGCCCGGATGCGCCGCCGGTCGGCCGGGTCGATCCGGCGGAACACAAGGTTGCGGTCGACGAGCTGATCCATCAGCTTGGTGAGGGTGCCCGGGGGCAGTGACGCCTCGGCGGCCACGTCGCTCATCGGGTGCCCGAGGCCGTCGGAGAGCAGGCAGAGCACCCGCCACGCCTCGATGCTGAGGGACTCGGCGGCGACGACCGCGCCGACGCGGCGGGACAGCAGGCGTTCGGCGCGGGTGAGCAGCCGAAGCAGGTCGGCTGGTGCTCCGGGAAGGTCTGACATGGCACTCCCGCCTGGCGGTGGCCCCGCCATCGTACCCAGCCGTCCCGCTGGGTGGGGAGCGCTGGCCAGCGCCGACGGGTACGGCCACCATGTCCTCATGTCCGCACCGGTTCCCGGAGCCGGGCGTCCGTGGGCGGGGGAGCGCCTCACCGCCGGGGCGCCCTGGTTCATCGTCGACCGGAACGTGGTGAGCGTCGCGCTGGTCTACCCGATGCGCGGCCCGGCGGGGATGTTCGGGCCGAGCTGCGAGCTGTGCGCGCGGCTCGCGGTGGAGGAGGTCAACCGCCGGGGCGGGGTGCTGGGCCGGGAGCTGCGGCTGGTGCCGGTCGACGGCGGTGCGCCGCCGGCCGACGTGGCCGCCGAGGTGGAGGCGCTGGTCTCGGTGGGTGCCGTGCAGGGCGTTACCGGGTGGCACATCTCGTCGGTGCGCCAGGCGGTGGCCCCGCGGGTCGCGCACCGGGTGCCGTACGTCTACACCGCGTTGTACGAGGGCGGTGAGCGCACCGAAGGGGTCTTCCTCACCAGCGAGACGCCGGACGCGCAGCTCTGGCCCGCAATGCGGCTGCTCGCCGGTGAGCTGGGGGTGCGCCGCTGGTTCGTGGTGGGCAACGACTACGTGTGGCCCCGACGGACGGCGCGGGCGGCCCGGCGGTACGCGGTGCGCAGCGGCGGCCGGGTTGTCGGGCAGCACTTCCTGCCGTTGGCGACGCACGAGTACGCCGAGGTGCTGTGCCGCATCGAGCGCAGCGACGCCGACGCGGTGCTGATGCTCCTGGTCGGCGCGGACGCGGTCCGTTTCAACCGGGCATTCGCGCGGGCCGGTCTGGACCAGCGGTGCCTACGCCTCAGCACGCTGATGGACGAGAACATGCTGCTGGCCAGCGGGGCGACCGCCACCCGGCGGCTGTACAGCACGGCGGGTTTCTTCGCCGGCCTGGTCACCCCGGAGAACCTGGACTTCCACGGGGCGTTCGCGCGACGGTTCGGGGTGGAGGCGCCGCCGTTGGGCAGTCTGGGCGAGTCCTGCTACGAGGGCGTCATGCTGCTCGCCGCGCTGATCGCGACGGCCGGCACGCTGGACGTGCGCGCGTTGGACGCGTCCGCCGACGTGGTGTCGTACGACGGGCCACGGGGTGAGCTGCGCCTGCGGCGGCGGCACGTCCGCCAGCGCATCTACCTGGCCGAGGCCGAGGGGCTGGACTTCACCGTCCGAGCCGAACTGTGACCTGGGCGGCTTGACATGCCGACGCATCGGCCGCCTAAGATGCTTCCTGCGTGAAGTATCCGGGATGGATCCGGGATACCACGAGACCCGTGACCCGGGGTGTTAATTGCCGCCGAGGGCGGCGATATCCGCTTGCCGGTGCCCGTACGCCGATTCTCTGTCGGTGCGGCGCCGGCATTTTTCGTACCCCTCGAAAAAGCGAGCGGAAACAGTCAATTGAGGAGTGGGAAACATCCGCGCAATGAAGCGGATCCAAGCTTTCCCTTGCCCGATATCCGATCCGCGACGGCCGGCCCGGCGTCCACCCGCCGACCGTTCGCCGCCGACGTCATCTACAACGGACCGCACCGCGACACCGACGTCAACCACGACATTGCCGAACCGATCGCCGACCACCGCTCGGCGCCACCAGACCGTTGCTCCACGCTTCAGCGCAGGGAGAATCGATGTCACTGATCCGGGGCCGCCGCATCCTGGCGGGCGCCTTGACCCTGGTCGCTGCGGCCGCCTTGGCCGCGTGCGGCAGCAGGACCACCGACACCGACACCGCCGCCGGCGTCAGCGCCGATGTCTCCGGCGACACCGTCAAGGTCGGCCTGCTCAACTCCCTCTCCGGCACGATGGCCATCAGCGAGGTCACCGTCCGCGACGCGATCATGCTCGCCGTAGAGGAGATCAACGCCACCGGCGGCGTGCTCGGCAAGAAGATCGAACCGATCGGCGAGGACGGGGCCTCGGACTGGCCCACCTTCGCCGAGAAGGCGGAGAAGTTGATCAGCCAGGACCGGGTCGCCGCCGTCTTCGGCTGCTGGACCTCGGCCAGCCGCAAGGCCGTCAAGCCGGTCTTCGAGAAGAACAAGGCGCTGCTGTTCTACCCGGTGCAGTACGAGGGTCTGGAACAGTCCCCGTACATCTTCTACACCGGCGCGACCACCAACCAGCAGATCGTTCCCGGCCTCGACTACCTGAAGGCCCAGGGCGTGAAGTCGGTCTACCTGGTGGGCAGCGACTACGTGTTCCCGCGGACGGCCAACAAAATCATCAAGGCGTACGCGGCGGCGAACGGAATGACCGTCGTCGGGGAGGACTACGCGCCGCTCGGCTCGACCGAGTTCGGCACGATCGTCAACAAGGTGAAATCGTCCAACGCGAACGCCGTCTTCAACACGCTCAACGGTGACAGCAACGTCGCGTTCTTCAAGGAGTACACCTCGGCCGGGCTCACCGCCGCCACCATGCCCGTGGTGTCGGTATCGATCGCGGAGGAGGAGGTCAAGGGCATCGGCACGCAGTACCTCGCCGACCAGTTGACGGCCTGGAACTACTACCAGACCACGCCGGGCGCGGCGAACGAGAAGTTCGTGGCCGCGTACAAGAAGAAGTACGGCGCGGACAAGCCGACCAGCGACCCGATGGAGGCCGCGTACGTCTCGGTGCACCTGTGGAAGGCGATGGTCGAGAAGGCCGGCAGCTTCGACGTGGAGAAGGTGCGTGCCGCGGCCGACGGCATCACCTTCGAGGCGCCGGAGGGCCTGGTGACCGTCGACGGCACCACGCAGCACATCGCCAAGACCGCCCGCATCGGCAAGGTCGGCGCGGACGGGCTCATCACCGAGGTGTGGAACTCCGGCCAGCCGATCAAGCCGGACCCGTACCTCAAGAGCTACCCCTGGGCGAGCGGCCTGAGCTGACCGACGTGGCCCGGGCGGCGGCCCTGCCGCCCGGGCCACCCCACCCGTACGGAGTTCGCACCGTGACAGTCCTCATCGGTCAACTGTTCACCGGCGTCAGCATCGGGGCGGTCCTGCTGCTCATCGCGCTCGGCCTCGCGCTGACGTTCGGCCAGATGAACGTCATCAACATGGCGCACGGCGAGTTCATCATGGCCGGCGCCTACACCACGTACGTGCTCCAGCAGACCATCACCGGCGCCGGCTGGTCCCTGCTGGTCGCGCTGCCGGTCGCCTTCGTGGTGGCCGGCACGATGGGCGTGCTGCTCGAGATCCTGCTGATCCGCCGCCTCTACGCCCGCCCGCTGGACACCCTGCTGGTCACCTGGGGCGTGTCGCTGATCCTGCAGCAACTGGCCCGCGACATCTTCGGCAGCCCCAACGTGCAGACCCGCGCGCCGGAGCTGCTCACCGGCAACATCGCCCTGCCCGGCGGGCTGACGGTCGCGAACAACCGGCTGTTGATCCTGGCCCTGGCGCTCGCTGCGGTCGTGGCGCTGACCCTCGCCCTGCGGCTCACCCCGCTCGGCCGGCGGATCCGCGCCGTCGTGCAGAACCGCGACCTCGCCGCGGTCTCCGGCATCCCCACCGCCCGCGTCGACCGCACCACCTTCTTCGTCGGCTCCGGCCTGGCCGGCCTCGCCGGCGTCGCGCTCACCCTGCTCGGCCCGATCGGCCCCACCATGGGCACCAACCTGATCATCGACGCCTTCCTGGTCGTCGTGGTCGGCGGGATCGGCCAGCTCAAGGGGAGCGTGATCGTCGCGTTCGCGCTCGGCGTGCTCCAGGCCACCGGCGAGTACCTCACCACCCTGAGCGTCGCCAAGGTGATGGTGTTCGTCGCCATCGTGGCGTTCCTCCAGTGGCGACCCCAAGGCCTGTTCACCCTGCGTACCAGGAGCCTGGCATGACCGCCGTCGCCGGACCGCCCGTCACCGACCTCGCCCCCGACGCGGCGCCACCACCGGCGGTGCGCCGCCCGCGCCCCTGGCTGCGCGCCGCCGCCGGCTTCGCGCTCGGGGCCGCGCTGCTGTTCGCCGTCGCCCCGCTGGTGCTGTCCGACTTCCGGCTGTCGCTGCTGGCCAGGTACCTCTGCCTGGCCATGGTGGCGGTCGGCATCGGCATCGCCTGGGGCCGGGGCGGCCTGCTCACCCTCGGCCAGGGCGTCTTCTTCGGCCTCGGCGGCTACGCGATGGCCATGCACCTCAAGCTCGCCGACGCGGGACCGGGCCAGATGCCCGACTTCATGCAGCTGTACGGGCAACTCGACGAACTGCCGCTGTGGTGGCGGCCGTTCGCGAGCCCGTGGTTCGCCCTGCCCGCCACGGTGCTGCTGCCGATGGCGGTCGCGTTCGGGCTCGGCTCGCTGGTCTTCCGGCGGCGGGTCCGCGGCGCCTACTTCGCCATCCTCAGTCAGGCCCTCGCCGCCGCCATGGTGATCCTGCTGGTCGGCCAGCAGGGCACCACCGGCGGCACCAACGGTCTCACCGACATCCAGGGCTTCTTCGGGTACGACCTCGACGACCCGGTCAACCAGCGGACGATCTACTTCCTCATCGCCGCCGCCCTGCTGGCGCTGCTGGCGCTGGCCCGCCAGCTCGTGCAGAGCCGCTACGGCGAGCTGCTGGTCGCCGTACGCGACGGCGAGGAGCGCGTGCGCTTCCTCGGGTACGACCCGGCGACGGTGAAACTCGTCGCGTACGTGACCGCGGCCGGCATGGCCGGCCTGGCCGGAGCGCTCTTCGTCCCGGCGGTCGGCATCATCTCGCCGGCGCTGATCGGGATCGTTCCGTCGATCGAGTTCGTCATCGGTGTCGCCGTCGGGGGACGGGCCACCCTGCTCGGCCCGGTGCTCGGCGCGGTGGCGGTGGCGTGGGCGCGTACCGCTCTGTCCGAACGGTTCCCGGGCACCTGGACGTACCTGCAAGGGGGGTTGTTCGTGCTGGTCGTGGCGTTCCTACCGGGCGGCCTGGCGTCGCTGGTCGCCCGCCGCGACGGCCCCGGCCCGCTTGCCCGGCTGCGCCGCCGCCGCACGGAGGCGGCGGCGTGAGCGAGCTCGACGGGCTGGTGATCCGCGACCTGCGGGTCAGCTTCGACGGGTTCACCGCCGTGGACGGGGTGAGCCTCACCGTGCCGTCGGGTGACATCCGGTTCCTCATCGGGCCGAACGGCGCCGGCAAGACCACCCTGGTTGACGCGGTCACCGGGCTGGTCCGGGCCACCGGGTCGGTGCGCTTCGGCGCGCACGAGCTGCTCGGCCGGCCGGTGCACCGGATCAGCCGGCTCGGCGTCGGCCGTACCTTCCAGACCGCCGCCGTCTTCGAGGAGCTGTCCGTCCTGCAGAACCTCGACATCGCCGCCGGTGCCCGGCGCGGCTGGGCGACCCTCGCACGGCGGCGGCGGAGCGTGCCCGACCAGGTAGCCGCGGCACTGGACACGATCGGGCTGGCCGGGCACGCCGAGCAACCAGCCGGCACCCTCGCCCACGGGCAGAGGCAGTGGCTGGAGATCGGGATGCTGCTCGTCCAGGACGCGAAGCTACTGCTGCTCGACGAGCCGGTGGCCGGCATGAGCCACGAGGAGCGCGACGCCACCGGCGCCCTGCTGGAGACGGTGAGCCGGGACCGCACCGTGGTGGTGATCGAGCACGACATGGACTTCCTGCGCCGCTTCGCGCGGACGGTCACCGTGCTGCACGCCGGCCGCGTGCTCAGCGAGGGCACCGTGGCGCAGGTGCAGGCCGACCCGCGGGTGCAGGAGGTCTACCTCGGCCACCCGGTCGACACCGGGTCGGCCCCGAGCGGAGGTGAGTGATGCTGGTGCTGCGCGGGGTGTCCGCCGGGTACGGCCGCACCCAGGTGCTGCACGGGGTCGACCTGGCGGTGCCCACCGACGGGGTGGTCGCCGTGCTGGGCCACAACGGGGCCGGCAAGAGCACGCTGCTGCGGGTCGCCGCCGGCCTGCTCCGCCCCACCGCGGGTGTGGTCGAGCTGGACGGCGAGGACGTCACCCGACTCGCCCCGCACCAGCGGGTGGCGCGTGGGTTGGCGTACGTCCCGCAGGGGCAGCAGTGCTTCCCCCATCTGACGGCGGGTGAGAACCTGCGCCTGGTGGCCGACGGGCGCCGCGACGGCGCCGCCGCCACCGCGGACGCGCTGGACCTGTTCCCGGCGCTGCGGCCGCTGCTGCGGCGCCGGGCTGGCCTGCTCTCCGGCGGGCAGCGGCAGCAACTCGCCCTGGCCCGGGCGCTCATCACCCGACCGCGGCTGCTCATGCTCGACGAGCCGACCGAGGGCATCCAGCCGTCGGTGGTGACGGAGATCCAGGACCGGATCGTCGGGCTCACCCGGCAGGCCGGCATCAGCGTACTGCTGGTGGAGCAGCACCTCGGCTTCGCGCTGCGGGTCGCCGACCACTACCACGTCCTCGAGTCGGGGCGGGTGACGTCGACCGGCGCGGGCGGCGTGGGGGCCGAGACGGCGGTCCGGGCCGCCCTCGCCGTGTGAGTGCACGGGTGCCGTGTCTCAAAGATGCCGCCGTTGGACTCGATCACCTTGCGGGATGCCACGTTGTCTACGTCGCACGTCACCAACGCCGACGCGATGCCAGGCTGTACGCCACCGGCAACGCGGCGCGCAGCATCGCGGTGGCATGGCCCCGACGCCGCGCCGATGGCCGCACGTCCTAGCCAACGTGGCCGCCGACCTCCCGCAAGTGAGGGGGCAAGCGATGCCGGATCGCGAGGCGGCCGAGGTAATCGTCGTCCTGGATCCACCACAGCGTGGTCGATGGCACGTAGCCGTCAGGTCGGGGTGAATCCTCCAGGGCCTGGGACCGCAACCAGTCGACGTACGCGGCGAAGCCCTCAAGTACCGCCCAGCGGCGCCCAAACTCGCGCAGCTCAGCCCCGATCATGGTGTCATCTCCCGAGCTACCGCGTCCCTCGGCGCGAAACTCGGCCATGGCGGCAACGAACGGTCGATGCACCCGTACGACGGGCGGGCTCAGCTCGGGCATAGCGACATTGGTACCGAATCGACCATGCCTGCGCATCCTCAATTCGGCACGAGCGGGCGCTGACCCGCGCGGTCTGCGGCATGTGAGGTGTTTGGGCCTTACCGTTCTTGGCTCTCCGGACCACTGGGGATCAAGTAGCCGAGTCACGAGCCTGGGCAGACTGTCAATCTGACTGTCTTCAGTGGGGAGGAAAAGCACGTACGTTGGCGGCAGGGAGCTCCGCGGCTCGCGGAGCGGGTCCCGACACCGTTCATGTCACCGCCGAAGCGCTCCGCCCGGCGCTCGCCGCGAATCGGCAGCCATTGAACGGCGTTGAACAGCGCTCAACGCCAGTACTCAACTGCACCCGCCATGACCTGGGAGTTGTCGTTCTCGCAGGTCAGGGCGCCACCGGGCCGGCCGCCCGGCCTGGTCGGATAGCGCTGGCCAGGACTTCCCATCGATCCCGTGCTCTATAGGTTCGATGACGACGGCCGTAGGATCCGGGGGTGAACGATCTGCATGGAGCGGATTATCCAACTCCGGCATCCGTGACCGACTGGGCGCGGCTGTTCGTCAGCCACTGCCAGTACGACGTGTCCACCGTGCCGGGTGCGTCCGGCGTGGGGATCTACATCCTCGGTGACGACCTGCTGCACGTCGGCGGGCCGAATCAGTTCACCGGTTTCTGCGGCATCCACACCGGCTGGATCGAGGCACGCGTCCGTGTCCTGTCCGATCCTCCGGCAGAGGTCGACGTCGGCTGGGACGCGATCAGTGAGGCGACGCTGTGGTGTCCCAGCGGCCGGCTGTCGGTCGTCGGCCTGATGGGTGGCACCGCGGAGGCCCTGACCGACGTCGCCGTTCCGCGCGGACTGGTTCGGGTGCGGGTGCACGCGCGCGACCGCCTGCAC
This sequence comes from Micromonospora sp. CPCC 206171, assembly GCF_036906755.1. Lineage (NCBI taxonomy): Bacteria > Bacillati > Actinomycetota > Actinomycetes > Micromonosporales > Micromonosporaceae > Micromonospora > Micromonospora sp. CPCC 206171. Next base: position 96,693 of record NZ_JBAKHT010000013.1, read on the forward strand.
GAGACCGTACGCACCGACGACGATCCGCCCGAGCGGCACGAGCTGCACATCTGGGCGGTGTCCGAGGAGAGGCCATGGCGCACTGTGCTGGCCGATCCGGGGGGCCGCGACTGGGAGCAGAGACCGGCGAAGGCCGCCGAGTGGGCGATGCTGTCGCTGGTACCGCGCCCGTCCGGCCGCCCGGCCATTCTGCCGCCGCTGCCACGTGACCCGTACGAGGACGACACCGGCCTGTCCCGGGTGGCGGTGGCCCGCTACCGGCCCGCGCCGGTCGAGGTCCCGCTGGGAGTGCTGCCCGCCGGCGACCTGGAGGTCCGGCTGAAGCGGGTCGACGCCGAGACTCTCCTGTGGTCGTGGGCCACCGCCGACGAGCCGATCTTTCCTCGTCCGCTGGCCACGCTGCCGGACGACGAGCCGAGTACCGTACGGCTGACGTCCGGCCCCGACGGCTTCGCGCTGCGACACGAGGGAGTGCTGGGCCGGCACGCCTTCGCCCTCGGCCTGATCTGGGACCATCTGCTCGACACCGCCGGGTCGTACCCGTGGATGGAGACCTTGCGTGGGCAGGCCGCCGAGGCGACCGCGCTGGCCGAGAAGACCCGCCGCCTGCAGGCCGAGCGCGACGCCGCGGAGTGGGGAGGTGCTCCGCCGTCGGACCGTGTCCGCGGGCTCCTCAGCCAGGCGCGGTCCCTGGCCCGGATCGACCGCCCGTTGCTCGACCGGATCGACGCGCTGCCCGCCGCCCGCCAGCGCGGGGCGGCCTGCTGGGCGGCCCGCCGCGCGATGCGGGTGGCCGGGCTGGAGCAGATCGGGTGGATCGCCGACGCGCTCGCCGCCGCCGAGGCCGACCGCCCACTACCCCGCTCCTTCACCGAGCAGAGCGGCACCGCCGCGTTCAACCGGCTCTTGTCCGATCCCGAGGTGCCGCACACCACCATCCCGCTGCGCCTGGACCCTAGAGCGATCGGCGGATGCGGCGTCACCGAAATGCTCCAGCAGGCCGCCGCGTTCCCCGCCCTGATCGCCCTGGCGAACGACGAACCTCTGGTCGCCGCGATCGACGCCGTCTACAACGCGGCAGTCGCCCACGGCGACGACCGCGACCGCTTCCTCACCGACGCCCACACCGCCCTGCACTGAACTCCAATTCGATCCCACCGGCAACGCTCTGACCAGGCTCTTCGGTTCGAAGACTCCTTCGGCGGATCCGAAGAGGTGAGTCTCAAAGTCTTGCCGACGGTCATCGGCGGTGGGGCAAGGGTCCGTGTCGCTCCTCCGACACGACCCATAACCCCACGGTGCGCGCTGAGATCAGCTTCAGCGCGCACCGTTTGCGTTTCTGGCTGTACGTGAGTCGGAGGCCGAGTTGCTTGGACCAGGTTGGTGATCTCTGTTCGGCTCATCCGCTGTGAGCTCTTGTTCGGTATGGCGTGGAGATCGGCTTCGGCACGTGTCGCTCCGCCTGGGTTTGGGTGATCCAGCCGGTAATCACCGTCGGGGCGGCTCCGGCGTCGAGGGCTGCTCGGTAGCGGTCGAGCTTGGCGTCGCAGTCGGCGATGGTTGCCCGGGCTGCGGTGCCGGGGGCGGGTAGATCATCAGTGGTCTGGGCGTTAGCCATAGCGCTGATTGAGCAGGGCGGGCGTTACATCATTGCGGTTGTCATGTCTCTTGGCAGCCTCGACATGGGCGAGCGCTGCTTGATGGCGGGGCTTGCTGCCGCTCGTTCGAGTGAACTACGTAGCAATGCTGTGGAGAGCACTTTCTTTCACACCGAAGAGGTCACTGGTTCGATCCCAGTATCGCCCACCGTGGATATTTCCAGGTCAAAAGCCCGTTACCGGAAGTTCCGGTAACGGGTTTCTTGCCGTCTGCCCCTTAAATTGGGAGCAGATTGGGAGCAGTCCGCTCGCCGCGACGTTGGCGACCACCAGCGGCACGACGTCTTCCTTGCGCTGGTTGCTGTGGGAGCCGGATTCAGTCACCGGCGGCGAGCGAGCTGCGCGCTGGCCAACGGCAGGCAACGAGTGCATGAATGAGCTGACCAGGCTCAGCGCCGCGACCGGATGCGGGCGTAGACGAGGGCCGGCAGCGCCGCCACGCAGGCTACCGTCATCCAGTAGCCCACACATCACGCATCCATGCCGGTGCGAGGTCAGGGTTCGTGGCGAAGAACGTAATGGCGACAGCAGCGACCAAGCACATCACGACCGGTGTCAGCAGAATCGCCATGCCGAGCGGACCTGGCGTGTCCGCACCGGACTGCGCCGGGCGCATGTCTGTAATCAAGGACTGAAGCGGAGCCGGCCCTCCTGGGCGCTTGGCGCCGGTAGAGGCCAGGACTTCATTGCGGCCGGGGAGCTACGCCGACAGCTTCACGACCACGGCTGGTCGAGGGAGTACGAGCGGTCGACGATCTCCTGCGAGTCTTCCACTTCGTCGACTGGGGCGGGCACCGCGTCATGGTGGAGGCGGTAGACCCGACTACAGCGAGGATCGACATCCATGTCCATGCGGGGTGGCCGCGGGGCAAGCGTGACCCGGCGGCGATCTTGTCTGGACCGCCCTGGCGGGCTGCGGTCAATGGCGCGACCGCAGCCCGTCAGGGCAGGCGCGGTCAGGTCCGACAGCCGACGACCTTGACGTCGTCTTCGCCGACGAGCCGGATGCCGTCGGTCAACTGTCCGGTCATCAGGAGCACAGTGGTGCCGCAGGTGATGCCGGTAGCCGCGGTGTCGGCCCGGCAGATCAGGTCGAGACGACCGTCGTTGTTGACGTCCTCACCGTCGGCGGCGCAGGAGATGACACTGTTCTCCGTGCCCGTACGTCCGAACCGCAGGCTGGCGCGGTCGACGTCGGTCAGGGCGTTGACGTCGGCCGTAGACAGCACGGCGAAGGGCAGGACGCCCTCCTTCCCCATGTTGACGGCGCTGGGCAGGCTCCGCGGCTTGACGTCAACGGGGTTCCACACGGTGCGAGTCGTGTTGTTGGCCGCCGCCCGGTCCTCGGCGTGAGGTTCGTCAGTCACCACCCTCGCGGCGACGGTGGCGCTGTGCCGGGCGTTGCTGGTACACGTGATCCGCCAGGTTGTGGTGACGACGGCCGTACCGTCCCGGTCGAGGGTGACCTGGTGGGTGTCGGGGCCGTCGGCGCTGGCGCTGCAGTCGTCGGCGACGTCGATGGTGAGCGCGGTGCGCGTGGCCACTGCGGTGGCCGGGCCGGCATTGCGGATCAGTGCCTTGGCGGTGCATGCGGACGCGGTGGTGGTGCTCTCGCGTTCGGTGCAGCGCACGGTGAGGTCGTCCACCGACAGGTCGGCCGGTTCGAAGATCTCCACGATGCTCTCCGCGTCGCCGCTGGCGTTGCCGGCGATGGGATCTTCGACGTGCAGGTGGTCCAGCACGGCGGCGGCGACCGCGGTGGTGGGGTGGTAGCTGCGCTGGGCGCAGGTGACCTGCCAGGTGGAGGAGACGACCTGGGGTTGCCCGGTGGGCAGGCTCTGGGTCTGGCGGGCGTCGTCGCTGGTGACGTCGCAGTCGGCGGGTGGGTGCAGCCCGAACGTGACGTTGGTGGTGACCGGGCCGTAGGGGCCGGCGTTGGTGAGGACGGCGGACACGGTGCACTGGAAGCGCTCGCCGACGTCGGCCCGCGGCGGGCACACCACGGCCGTCCCGCTCAGCTGCACGTCGGCGCGGTGGAACACCGGAAATACGTGTTCGAAGGCGACGGTGTTGTTGATGAGGTCTGGGTCGGTGACACCGCCGGTGGCGACGTTCAGCTGGTCGGTGAACGTCATCGGGTGGAACGACGGTTGGCTGCAGCGCACCCGGACCCGGAAGTCGACGACGGCGGACTGCCCGCGTGCCAGCTGCCGGCTCACGTGCGTCTGCGCCGGTTCCGCGGTGCAGTCGTGCGGCACGGTGACGGTCAGTGTGTCGGTGGCGGTGACGTCGGCGGGGCCGTCGTTACGCAGCACGGCGCGCACCGCCAGGTCGGTGTCCTCATCGGCTTCGAGCCGTTGCGGCGGTGCAACCAGGCCGAACTCGGCCTTGACGAGGTCCGCGCGCGTTTCGGCGTTGCCGAAGACCACGTTTGCGACTTGGCCGTCACCGATGCCCTCGGGTACCTCGACCACCCGGGAGGCGGGGGTCGTGGGCGCCCAGCCGTCCTGACCGATCTCCTCCACGAGGTAGGTTCCCGGGCCGGCGCCGTTGAAGTCGAAGCGGGCCTGCCCGCTCCCGCCGGTGGCGATGGTGCCGACGTGCGCGTTGGCCTGACCAACCCGGCTGCCTATCCGGCTGATCCGAAACTGCCACCCGGCCAGCGGCCCCTCGCCGGCGTCGCGGGCGCCGTTTCGGTTGCGGTCGTCGTACTTCTCCACGCTCAACCAGGGCACCGGCGCTGACTGCCCGCCGGGCGGGTGCCAGAAGTTGCCGCAGGCGCGGGCGATCACCGATCCGCCGTACTCGAGCACGTGGAACTGCACGGGCCCGGCGGTGAAGTTGCCCAGGATCGGGTGATGCGGCAGGGCCGCCCCGGTCGGACAGGCGCCGCCGTAGTGCAGGCCCGCGGGGCAGGCGACCCACTCCTGGGACGAGCCCGCCGCGACCGTCACGACCCGCTCCGGGGCGTACCACAGCCACTGCCGGGAGAAGCCGTGGCGCGCGTACAGGTCGGCGTTGTCGAGCAACTGCTGACGGCTGACGAGGTTGCCCCGACCCGGGTCGACCAGCCAGGTGCTGCGGCACCACTCTCCGATGGTGTCGAGCATGTCCTGCTCGGTGGACCACGGGCCGCACACCGTCTCCTCGGCCGCGGCGGGCGCGGACGCCACCACCGCTCCGGTGAAGGCACCGACCACGACCAACAGCACGGCTCGGATCAGTAGGCCAAAAGCTGAACCGTGCCGTCCCCGGTGCAGGCGGCCGGGCGAATGGTGGTGCGAGGCGGTGATGGGTTCGAAATAACGCATAGGTGGCTCTGCCTCTCGTGCAGGTCCGGGCCGCCGCAACCGAAGGCGCGACGCTAGACCTTCACAACTACCAGCACCGATGTGACCGCATACAGTAGCTGCCTGTCTGTCAATGGAGACCCTTCGACGCCCGAATGGAACGCTTGGCCGACGGCTGATCGGCGAAAGCGGTCCCGCAATCCGGTGTCCGAGAAACCGCCATCGGTTCACCGGCCATTGCCGGCACCACCTGCGTCGGGAACCAGACACCCAGGCCCTGCAACCCGCCTGAACCACAATCACCGGTGGCCGGGCTGGCCCTCCACTTCGGATCCGCGCGCGGGTAGGCTGCGTGCGTGTCCCAAGGCGAAGGCTTCGAACAGGTCCCCGCCCACCTGTGGCAGTACGCGCAGGACCAGGCTTTCCTAGCCGACGCGGCCGGCGAGACGAAACGCTTCCTCACCGAGTTGGCGCGGGACGCCAGCATCGACGTCCACCTAGTGGAGGCACGCCCCAAAACCCTGGCCTCGTACACGGAGAAATCACAGAAGACGAAGGACGACGGAACACCGAAGTACACCGACCCCGCTGCGCAGATCCATGACTGCGTGGCGGCCCGGGTAATCGTCTACACCACCCGAGCGCGCAACGACCTGGCAGACCTCATCGTGAGCCGCTGCGAGTACCGGGAGCGGCAGAATCCCGGCGACAAAAGGCACAACGGGTACGACAGCGAGCACATCGTCATCTCGGGCATCAAGGATTCTGGCGTGCAGCGACGCTACGTGGCCCTCGCGAAGTACCTCGGTAAGTACCAGGGCCTGGAGATCCAGGTGCGCAGTGTGGCGGGTCACGCGTGGGCGGAGTACGAGCACGACATCCGCTACAAGTCTGGCGCGTACCAGGAGCTGACGCCCGGCGACAAGGGGCGGGTGGATCAGTACTTCGTTGAGGCTGGCGGGATGCGCCGGTACATGGACAAAATCTTCGACGAGATCGAGGAGTTGCTCCGGCCGCAGGACGCCGGCGAGGTCGCACCGGCTGGCGAGCCCGTGATCGGGGTGGACGAGCCGTCGCCGGAGGCCCTCAACCCGACTCCACTGGACCTAGCAACACTGGGCGAGCTGATCGCCGACCGCTTCCCAAGGGATGAGCCGGGCGACCCGCCGTCGCTCGCCGTCCTCGTCGACCAGTTGGCCGCGCTGGACGTGACCACCATCGGCCAACTGGAAGCGGCGCTCTCCAACCTCGAAGAGGGCCAGGTCGCCCGGCTGATGGACTATCCGACCGAGACGACCCGGATCCGGAAGTTGGACGACGAGTTGCTCGCCGTCTTCCGCGACCGCTACGTCGGGGCCGCAAAGGACGCCGACCGGCAGCAACTGCTGCGCCTGCGGCTCCGCCGTGTACGCGGCCGGTTCACGATCTACTCCTTGGAGGGGCCGAAGGGCACCCGGCGACCCGTCGCCGCCGCGCGAGCAGTACGCGATCTAGTGAAGTTCGTCGCCGAGCGCGAGGGCATCGCGGCGACGATCATCAACGGTGCCGTCGGCGCGAATCAAAACGACGTGACCCCAGGATATTTTCCAAGGGAGGTACAGACCTCCGCCGGCCCGGTGTACGTCGCGACGAATCTGTCTCGCTCCCACGCCGAGAGCCTGATGGACAAGTTGGTCGCACGAGTTCCCGGCTCGGGCCTGCGGGTCAAGCGGGCCGGTGACCTCCTCTTCGAGGCGCCTCCCGGAATCTCGGCAGCGGATTCCGCTTGAAGCTGGGCGTTGCCTGCCGAAGTACGCGGTGGCCGCCGCCGCGACCGGAGCAGAGGCGTCGCTGGACGCATCGCGGCATCTACTGCGGGAGCACGGCCTGCCCGCGGGCCGCGAAGCCACAGCCACCACTTGGACCGCACTTCGCTTTCGCGTGATCAGCAGCGCGCTCATGACCGCTTACCGCCCGCTGGCGAAAAGTGTGGTCTACTCGCCGCTAGCATTCACGTCGTCGGTTGGTGCCCGCCGTGGTTTGTTGCGCCGGGGTGTCGTTCGGTTGGCCAAGTGTTGCACCACAGGCATGACCAGCACAGGTTTGCGGTGGTGTTAGAGCCGCCGTTGAAGCGGGCGAGCCGGTGGCCGAGGGAGCCGATGCGTCGACCCACGTGCGCCCAGGGTGCCGGCCGCCCGTCGGCGCCCGACGGCCGATGTTCGAGGGCGAGGGAGCCGCAGTGCTCGCAGCGCCCTTCAGCGGCCTGAAGGACGTTCCAGACGTCCGCGGCGGTGATCTTGCAGTCCGGTGGCCCGGACATGAGCCTCGTCCGATTCGCTGCGCGAGCCTTCAGCCGGCCCACGCCTCGCGTTCTTCAGCTGCGGTGTCCGCAAGGTACTGGGCCCAAGACACGTAGACCAAGGCGGGTAGCGCTAACCCAGCATCCTGTTCGGGTGTGAGCGATGCGGGATACGCGCTCGCGAGCAGGTTTCGCGCCTGCTCGGGCGGCAGTTGCGTCGCGAAGCGCACCAGTTCATCAAGGGTCGAGGCCTCGCGTATGGGCTCCATGATGCCGATTATGTGAGCACCGGGGTTCACCTGCTCAATCTCTCGCCGGCCAACCCGGTCGCCGCTTCGAACGCCGTCGTCCAGGGGAAGGCATTCTGACGACTGTTGCCGCTGCCGGGTGGGTGTGGCTCCCATCCGTCGTTGGCCCCGAGGAGAATCCGGACGTGCTCATCGCGAAGGTTCGCCACGGCACGTTGGAAGGGTGTGCGGGTGGCCAGGGCGGCGTTGACGAACGGGACGACCACGGTGGGCACCCGCCGGCCGATTAGCTCGGCGACTGCGGTCATCGCATAGTTGTCAGCGATGCCAAGGGCGATCTTGTTGACGGAGTTGTAGGTGGCGGGGGCGATGATGAGCGCGTCCGCGGCGGGGAGAGATCGGCGGGTGCCGGGGGAGGACCGGTATGTGGACCGGACCGGGTGCCCGGTCAGCCGTTCTATCGTTTCGGCGTCGACGAAGTCGAGGGCGCTGGGGGTGGCGGTGACCGCCGTTGTCCACGACTGGCGCGTCGCGGTGGTGACCAGTTGTGTCACGTCTGCGGCGGGGCCGGCAGCGCAGACGACGATTTGCAGGTGTCCGCTGGTCATACGCGGATCCCGGCGTGCTGGGCGAAGTCGAGGGCAGCACTGCGAACGCGCCCCCGGGTGAGGACTACCAGGTCGCTTGCGATGCGCTGCACCGCTGGTCGGCACCGGATCTCCTCTGGTGCCACCTCGTACGCGTTGCGTAGCGCGTTCAGGCCGTGCTCGTAGCGTCCCCATTGCGTGTAGGCGCGGGCCACGTCGACGAACAGGGAGGCTCTGCGTTCGGCGAGGTCGATCTTGTCCAGCGGCACCTGGCGGGCGAGGGTGATGGCGGTGCCGGCGTCGCCCAGGGTCAGCGCGATGTTGACGCGGTGCAGCAGGACGTTGGTGGCACCGAAGCCGGTCCACCGGTCGTTGCCGTCGTAGCCGAGTCGATCGGCGGCATGGGAAGCCTCATCGAGCATGGCCTGCGCGTTGTCTCTGTTGTCGTCGCGGGCGGCGGCGATAGCACCGCGAAGCAGCAGTGCGCCGTACACGGCGACCGCGTCGGTCGACGCGAGTCCGCTGCCGCGTCGGAGGTGCTCGGCCGCGTCTTCGGCAAGCTGTCGCCCCTGGGTACCGTGGCCGTTGCTCATGAGGGCGTGGGTCATGATCCGGGCACTTGCAGCCATCGCCACCGGGTCCTGACTGCTCTCAGCGGCACGGGCGCTGCGTTCGGCGGCGACCAAGGCCATGCCTTTGTCGCCGACCTTGAGCAGCACGCTGCCGACGACGTGGTAGAGGTCGCTGGCCAGGGCGTCGACCTGCGTCCGCTGCTCACCCTCGGCCTCCGCACGAGTGGGTTCCACGGCGGGTAGCAGGGCGACAAGTCTGGCGAGAACCTGCTCGTAACGGCACGCCTGATAGTCGGTTTTCGCGGCGGCTACCTCCCGATCGAACTGCCGGATCGGTAAGGCAATGGGCTCGGGGTTGCAAGGTCGTGGTGCGACCAGTGCGTCGAGCAGAGCCGCGACGTTCGGCAGGGCGATGCCGCTGATCGTCACGCCGGTCAGGAGATCTCTGCGCCGCACGTCGCCATCCGAGTCGAAGTCGTGAATGCCGCCTTCGCCAGTATGGGTCTGCGTGTCCCTGACGGGCAGCGTCGCAGGACCCGCAAGTGCACCACTGGTACCTTCCCTCACCAGTGCTTCGAAGCGCTCGCGGACGTCCGAGGTGGCCCGCGCCAGGACCGTGTCGAGAGCGGCCTGCATGTCTGCCCTCAGATGGACCTTGTTGCCTTGGCTGCTCCACTTGGCCACCGTTCGCCGTGCGGCGCCCAGGTGCTCGGCGAAGCCGGTAACGCTCATCCGCGACGCCTGACGCAGCGCGTTTGCCTCCCGGCCGGTCCAGGTCGTCACCGCGGCCATCGCACGTCCTCTCGATGCGGACAGTCGTCCGGACGATCGTATCGGCACTTGGCGTGCTGGCAGGTGCACCGTGAGTGCACCGCCAGGACATCCCCAATGCTGCACTCACCGAGCGAACCTGACTGGGCTGGTGCGCCACTCTCGGCGAGTACGCGGCCGGCGCGCAATCGCAGCCTCACGCCAGGGAGTTCGGGATGAATAACGGAAGGGCTGGGAGTCAAGAGCTGGCCTTGGCGCTTCGACCGGTGCCGTCCCAGCCCGCTCCCTTACGCGTGAATGATGCCCCGCCTGCGTACCGCCAGGTGGGCTGCGTGGGTGGGTGATTGGCGGTCTGCTCCTGGCCGCTGTGGTGCGGCGGTGGGCTCGCCCTTCCCCCGGCGAGCCCGCCGCTCACCGTCTCTGATGGAGGTACCGGCATGACGGTGTATGTCTCGCGTAGCGCGATGGCCGAGCGATCCCGGCTCCCTGAGCCTGCCTCAGGGTTCTTGCCGAAGCAGGTGGGGCCATTGGTGGAGCCGACCCGCTTCTACCCGAGGGCCGGGCCGCTGATGACCCTTGGACAGCGCACCCTCTACCGGGTGCCGGGGCGGCCCCGATGAGCGGCATCCTCGTCCACGCCATCACCGCCGCCGCCACGGCCACGGCCAACTCGATCGCCCTCCTGCACCGGGTGCCCGACGGCCGCCCGCACGCCAGGGTTTGCATCTCCTGCACCTCACCCGGGAACTGCGAGGAGAACGAATGGGCCGAGAGCTACCTGGCCCAGGTCGTCGCAGACGCCGCCGCCCGACAGCCGGCGTCATGACCGGCGCTGGCCTGTCACTGCAGCAGTCGACCGCGCGGGTGGTCCTGCTGGCTCGCATTGTGGCCACCTGTCACTGGCCGAATGCCCGCGGTCGGTGCCCACGTTGCGGCGTGGCCAACTGCCTGCCACTGCGCATCGCCCGAGACGTGCTGCGACGGCGGTCCTGGCCGCCAGCGCCCGTCCTGGCGGGAGATTCTCGGTGAGGCGACTGGAGATCGGCTATAGCTGCTGGGGGTTCCTCGGCCCCGGCGTCGTTGACACCCCCGACGGCTCGCGCTCGTACCGGGCCCCTCTGATAGACGCGCTGGAAATTGCAGGTCATCTCGTGACGCTGCTTCAGGCCAACCGGGACCTGGACGAGGCCGGTCTCGATCTGCGCGACGCGTACGACTTCAACAGCGGCCTGCCCGGCCTCGACGTCGTGATGTTCGAGTGGCGGTGGTCCCTGCCCGGCCCCAACACCACGGCCTGCGGCAGCCCCGGTCACCACTGTGACCTGCACCGACAGACCGAGCTGATCGAGCACTACACCCTCGCCGGCGTACCCACCATCATCTGGGACCTGGACCGACGGCTGCCCGCCGACGATCCGCTGCGGACGCTGCGCAACGTGCGGGTGTGCGAGTTCGCCACCCGGCCCACATCGGGCGCGACCACCACTTTGTGCCCGATGCCCGACTCCTGGCCGAGGCGGCCGACGCCTACGAGCTGGCGCAGCTTCACCGACCCACGTCGCTGGTGTACGTCGGGAACCAGTACGACCGCGATGAGCACTTCGACCGGTACTTCGCCGGCCCGGCCGCGCAGGTGGGCCACCGCGTCGCGGGGAAGTGGACTCGCACCCGGGCGTGGCCGCACGTCAACTTCACCGGCCGGTGCGCGTTCACCGAGGTCGACCGGATCCACCGCGGGGCCCTGGCCACCGTGATGCTGCTGCCCGCCCGGTACGCCGCCGTCGGCCACATCACGCAGCGGCTGTTCGAGGCGGTCCTCGCCGGCTGCGTGCCGCTCATGCCCTTCGACGTCGTTGACGGGCACCGCTTCGTCCCCGACGAGCTCATCGTCGTCGACGGCAGAGACGTCGTCGAGCGGGTCGAGTACCTCCAGCGCATCGCCGGGACCGTCACCCACGCCGGCCTGATCTACCAGTGCCTGCGCTACCTCGACCAGATGCGGCTGTCCCGCCAGGCAGCCGTCTTCCAGCAGGTCATGACCGACCTGATGTCCACCCCCGAGTGAGGGAGACGCCCATGGTCTTCGGACCCGAGTTCGGCAGCTTCCAGCCGGCGTACCTGGCCGTGCTGCGGGAGATCGCCACCAGGCACCGTTTCGACACCTGCGGGCGAGGTAAGGACGCCCTGGAGATCATCAACACCAGCTTCACGATCACGGACCCCGTCGATCGGATCGTCTACCTCGCCGCCCGCAAGGCCAACGTCGTGTTCAACCACGCCGAGGCCCTGTGGTACCTGACCGGCCGCGACGACGTCGACATGATCTCCTACTACGCGCCGCAGCTGCGGAATCTGTCCGCCGACGGCGCCCGGCTCACCGGCACCGCCTACGGGCCCCGCCTGTTCCGGCCCGGCCAGCCCGACGCGTGCAGCCAGTTCCAGCGGGTGGAGCGGCTGTTCGGCGACGACCCGGACACCAAGCGCGCCGCGATGGTGATCATGCGCCCCGACGAGCTGGTCGACCCCGTCAACCCGGACGTGGCCTGCACCCTCGGCCTGCAATTCCTCCTGCGCAACCGGCAGCTGCACATGTCGGTCTACATGCGCGGCAACGACGCCGTCATCGGCCTGCTGGGCGACACGTTCGCGTTCACCTTCATCCAGGAGTTCACCGCCCGCCGCCTCGGCGTCGGCGTCGGCACGTACGCCCACCACGTCGGCTCGATGCACATCAACAAGCTGGACGTGGACAAGGTCGACGCCATGCTGGCCGAGGCGACCGGACCGCTGCCGAACCGCCGCTTCCCGGTCGACCAGATGCCTGCCACGAGCTGGGAGACCATCCGGGAGGTCGCCGCATGGGAGCAGGTGCTGCGCGACGACCGCGACCAGCTCACCCCCGGCCGGCTGACCACCGTGCGCGTCGACCCGTACTGGCGGCGGATGCTGGCGCTTTTCGAGTGCTACCGGCAGATCGTGCACGACCCCGGCAAGCCCGTCAGCCGGGACATCCTCGCCGAACTGCACCCCGGGCACTGGTGTCTGGTGGCCAACCGGTGGCCCGAGCGGGTGCCCGCTTTCCCCGGGAGCCGGGCATGACCGACGACACCGCCGTCGACTGGTCCCGCTGGACCGTCATCCTGCTCAAGCCCGACTGCGTCCGCCGCGGCCTCGTCAGCGAGGTCCTGCAATGGATGCGCGGACTCGTGACCATTCTCGACTCCCACACGGTGATCCCCACCGAAGACCAGGTGTTCGCCCACTACGCCGACATGCTGCCCCTGTCCGAGCAGCTCGGCCGCGACGTGCCCGCCGAGCTGCGGCGCATCTTCATCGGCAACCGGGTCGTCGTCGCCCTCGGCTACGGCGAGAACGCCGCCGAGCGGGTACGCGCCGTCGTCGGCGTGACCGACCCGGCCAGCGCCCCCAGCACCACCGTCCGGGGCCGCTACGCCAAGGACACCCTCGACAAGGCGGTGGCCGAGGGCCGCCTGGTCGACAACCTCATCCACACGTCCGACCACAGCGGCGTGGTCGAACGGGACTTCGGCATCTGGTACGGACCCCAGCGCACGCACCTGCTGCGCCCACCCGCCGCCTGAGGAGGCGCCCGATGACCCAGGTCCCCGTCCAGATCAGTTCTGGCCCCCGCCAGCTGAACCTCATGCCGGCCGCTGAGCAGGCCGGCCTCGACCCCTACATGCAGCTGATGGTCGGCTACCGCAAGTCCGGGCTGTCGCTCAACCACATCGTCGGCTGCCCGCTCGACTGCGGGTACTGCGTCCGCCACTTCTGGGGCAACTTCGACGACAAGACCCCGACCCTGCTGGTTCCCACGCAGGAGGCCATCGAGCTGCTGATCGGGCACGAAGCGTTCCGGCCCCACGTCACCCCGATCCAGCTGTTCAACAAGGCCACCGACCCGTTCCTGCCGGGCGTGAAGCCTCACCTGTTCCAGGTTCTACGGGCCCTCGACGAACGCGGGTACACCAACCAGATCCTCATCATCACCAGGTTCAAGGTCACCGGCCAGGACATGGAGATCCTGGAGTCGCTGCGCCACCTGAAGGTGACCCTGCTTTTCACCTACTCCGGCATCCGAGACGACCGGGTCGAGCCGATCACGAAGAGCGCCATCACGATCAACTCGATCTACACCGCGGTCGCCCACAAGAAGCGCACCGGCGTGGTGCTGTACTGGCGGCCCATCGTCCCCGGCTGGAACACCGCCCCCGAAACCATCGACCACGTCCTAGAGGTCGCCGGCGACGTCGACGCCGCCGTGTTCACCGGCTACTACCACAAGCCCGAGAACGCCGCCTACCTGCGCCAGCTCGGCGTAGACGTGCCGTACGGCGACGACTACGCCCGCCGCAAGACCCTCCCGCGCGAGATCGACGAGCTCATCGTTGGCGCGTGGAAGGCCTCCGGGATCACGACCCCGCTGTTCCGCAAGACCAGCTGCGGCGTCTCCTACACCCACGGCGTGGCCGACTACAACGGCCACTGGGGCGTCAACGACCTGTGCAACATCTGCCCCGCCAAACAGAAGCAGCTCTGCATCGACGACTACCGCGACCCCACCGAGCAGGAGGTCAAGGACGTACTCGACATTCTCGGGTACGAAAGCCCCGTCCTTGTCGAGCCTGGCCACGTATGGACCCACGGCCTCGGCGAGCAGAAGCGGTACGCCGTCCAACACCACCTGCGCCACCAAATCTGGGAAGCCAACCAGCCGCACTTCCCCGGCGCGCACGGCCGCCAGCTCTCGGCCACGAGGTCGATCCGCGCCAGGCAGAAAGGTTCGCCGCGGTACGGGCGGAACTCGTCGAAGCCGTGAAGTATGGAGACGACGACTAACCCACCACGGGGGAGAAGCATGAGCGGCAGCCCGAGCGACCCCTGGACCACCGCCAGCCTGGTCGTCATCGACCTGGAAGGCACCGGCGCCCAGGACCGCGACGACGAAGCAATCCTCGAGATCGCGCTCGTCCCGCTCGTCGCCGGGCTGCCCGACATGCCCACCAGCTACACCACCCTGATCAACCCCGGCCGGCCAATCGCGGCCCGCCCGTGGCTCTCACCCGGGCTCACCGACACCACGCTGCGCCGCGCCCCTGCCCTCGCCGACATCGAGCGGCACCTCGTCGACCGGATCAACGGCCGCTACCTCGTCGGCCACAACGTCTCCGTTGACTGGCGGCTCCTGCACCGCCAGCTCCCGGCGCTCCGGCCGGCCGGCCTCATCGACACTCTGCGCCTCGCGAGGGCGCTGACGATGGGCCGCTCCCGCGCTTTGACCGCGCTCATCCACGAGCTGGGACTCACTGGCCGCGTCAATGCGGCCGCACTCGGCTCGCAGCCACACCGCGCGCTGTGGGACACCATCGCGACGGCGCTACTGCTGCCCGCGCTAGTCACCCGCCGGTGGCCCACCGCGGCCACGCTCGGAGAACTGCTCGCCGAAGCTGCTCTCCCCCTTAACCCCGAGAAGCAGCCCACCGCCACAGCACCTCAGCTGGCCCTTTTCTGAACCCTGCGCCAGGCGCCCGCCCCGCTGCTCGGACTGACCGCATTGGGCGAGTCGGCGATCGGCGCCGCGTCCGCCTGGTTCCTCCCGCTGAGCTGGACGCTGGCCGCAGTGGTGCTACCTCTTGTCGGACTCGGTGCCCGGCAGATCGCCACGTGGCAGCCCAAGCCCGGGGCAAGGGTCAAACGGCGTTGAACGCGCTCGCCATCACCTCCGGCGATCGTTTCTCCGCTGAGACCTATTTCTGTGTGACCGCTTTCGGCGCGAGCCCGAGGTGCGGGAGGTCATCGAGGGCATGCTTCACCAGCCGTCGCGGGACGCCGCTCGTGCCCTTGCGGAATTGCTGGATCGCGAGGCGCGACGCGACCCGGCGTTCGGCGCAGAGTTCCAGGCCCGATGGGAGCGGACCGAAGTGGTCGTCCCGGCCGCTCCTGGCGGCGTGGCGAATCCATCTCCGGCAATGTCAGCGGACCTGTAGTGCAGGCGCGTGACGTCCACGGGCGTATCTCGTTCGGAGGCGATAGGTGATCCTGGCTGGACCTTCGCTGTGGGATGGTTCAGTACTGGACGCTTCAGCATGCACATGCCGCGCCTTGAGTGACCTACGCCTCGTTGGGTTCGGCGGCTCTGGGCGGTTTGGGGGTGGCGCGGAGGAACTCCGAGTCCCACTCGGCAAGCACCATCGCGACGAAGTGATCGATGACGGGCTCGATGGCTTCGGGCGGCAGGTCGAGGTCGAGCCGTGCGATCAGCGTGTCGTACAAGTCGCGCAGGCGCGCCTCGCGTTCCACCGAGGCCTCGTCTGGCCTGGTGCGGGACAGATAGGCGCGCACGTCCCGGGATTGCCTCAGCGTGCGTGCGACGTCGGCGACGTTGAGCTTTCGGGCCATTCCTTTACCAATAGTGGCCAGCAGGGGCGGCAGCACGCGCCCGGCGTGCCCTTCGGCATACCGCAGGAACAGGTCGGTCGGTGCCGTGACCTGGTTCGCGACGGCCCCAGCCAGCAGACCGACGCAGGCGTCGGTAAGTCGGACCGGCGCGCGGCGAACCCAGGAGTTCGCGGGTCGGGTGATGCGGAGTCGCTCGTGCGTGACGTGCCGCAGCAGTGACGAACTGGTGGCATGGGTGAAGTACTGCGATGCTGGCCGGTACGCCTGGTCGTACAGGTGAATAGCCAGGGTGGCGCTGGTCTTGGCGTCGATCTGTGCAGCCATGGAGCGCACGTCGGGGAGCTTCTCCGGCTCGCCGAGGGCACGTACGGCCTGCCTGATCAACGTGTCGGGGATCAACCCGGTGCTCGACAAAAAGGTCAGCATCGCTGACGCGGTCTTCATCTCCGAGGTGCGGAGCTTGCCGGCGGCGGTGGGGTTGTGCAGGCACCAGAGACCGAGAATGCACGTCTCCATCGAGGCGCGCGCCAACAGCGCCGCAGCCTCCCGCTGGCGGGTCCGTACTGCGCGGCGCGTTTCGCGTTGCAGCCACAGCAACCGCAGCAGCGCCAATTGCGCGAAGTCCAACCCAGTCGCGGCCGTCTCGTCCTGCGGCCAGGGGGTGCTGGTAGCGAGGTCGCGGGCGCGGCGCCGGACGCGGGCGCGGCGCAGCAAGTCGGGATACGGCAACACACCACGAAGGACCACTCGGGCGATCAGCAGCACGACGGTCGTCACAGCCGACAGCATCGCAGGTCCATGATGCTCCGACCTCGCGATTTTGCCGGAGTCGGCCCATTTCGTCGTACCGTCGTACCGGGCCGGCAAGATTTGGTTGTGCCGATCCGCCAGAGGCAAGGAGCGATTGGACCACTGCTCCTGTCACTGCTGGGGGCAACCCTGTGCCCACACCGCGCGCACGAGAAGCTTTGGATCTTGGCCACACTGCCCGTGACCCGGTCGCCCATCGAGTTGTGTCCTTCGTACGCCGGCAGCGTCCGGCGATCATGTTCGATGGCCCCGTGTACTTTGCCGCGCTACGGCCAGGTGACAGAAATCTGACGCGGCGCTCAGGGCGGCGCGTACGCCAAGTTATCGATAGTGTCACTCGCGGCATCGAGCCGGAGTCATGCTGCCGCAGCGGAGCATCTTGGGGGATTGATGGCACCGAGCAGACGTTCCGCAGTCCTGATCGGAGTCGACCAGTGTGGCGGTGACGTCCAGTTACCTCCGCTTCGGCATGCCGAGAGCGATGCTCTTGCGCTGCGGGACGTGCTGTTGGACCGGGAGATCGGCACCTTCGACGACGGCGCGGTAGAGATGTGGCGTAGCGGCGATCCGTCACCTCCTAGCGACGTTCACAGCCGCCGGAAACCAAGCGGCGCTCGCGCTCGCGTACACCCTTTGCCAACGTTTCCGGCTAGCGGCTTGCGAAATCTACCGCCTCTACTGAACCAACTGGGTCTTTGGGGTCGGTCCGCTGTTCCGGTGGGCCGCCTGCCTGCGCAAGGACGCCCCGATACGCTCGACGATCGACCGAGCAGCGGCCGACGGACTGGCTGTGCCTCTCTTCGGCTCAATCACCAGACAACGTGACCGCCGTGGCGGACCTCCGGTCACCCGATCGGGTGATTCGAGAGTGGATCGCGGCAACCCGTGCAGCGAATCGTGGCTTCCGAGCACATCTACTCCTGACAGCGGATCGCGAGGAGGAAGACGGTGCCGACAACGAGTGAGGATGGCGCCGATGACGTCGTTTCTGACGAAACCGCGCCACGACTCGACTACGAGGACTTCTTCCGCCAGCACCATAACCGCCTGTTCGACCACGCTCGCCGGATCGCGGACAACCGCCAGCAGGGTGAGGACGCTGCCCAAGAAGCCTTGATCGAGGCATACAAGCGGTGGTCCACGGTATCGGTTATGGATCAGCCGGTGGGTTGGGTCATCCGGGTCATCACGCACACGCTGTATCGGCTGCGCAAGGAAGGACGGCGACTTCCCACGGCACCGCTGACCAACGAGCGGCAGGCAGTGTCGGACCCCTCCGAGGCTGTGGCCCAGTACCTCGACTTCGAGGACGCTGTGGCTCACCTTCCACCGCGCCAGCGTCAGATCATCGAACTCTGGTGGAAGTCAGACATGGGAACGAAGGAGATTGCCGCAGCGCTCAACATCAGGGAATCCAGCGTCCGCACCAACCTCGCCCGTGCCCGTGGCCGGCTTAAGGTACTGCGGGGGAATGACACCAGTGAGTGACGACGACCTCAGCGTGCGGCGCTGGATGAAGCTGCTGGAAACCCAGCATCGGTACCGCCCGCCGCGTGCGGAGATGGAGCTGTTCGACCAGGCAGAGCAGGCACTGGAGGAAGGGCGGCACGCGGAGCGCCGCGGAGACCTCGACGAGGCCGTAAGGCACCTGAGGGTTGCGGCTCGGGAGGGTGTCGGAGACTCCTTGCTCCTGCTTGCCGGCGTGCTGGTCCGCGCGAAGCGATACGCCGAGGCGCTGAATTGGTGCCAGGTTGCCGAGGAGGAAGGATTCGACGAGGCCGTGGACCTGGCGGCCCGCTGTCGGACCGCGCTGGGCATTCCGTTTCCCGTCCGGGCAGACAAGCCAGCTCCCCCCGGGCTGGCGTCCGTACCGGCCACGCCCGCACCGAAGCAGGGGAAAATTCCGGGACGCGGCATCGGTTCCACGCCCAGTGCTGACCTGGGGCTGACCCGGCGGCTCAAGGCCCTCGCCTGCACCGTCCCACTTCACGAGTTGGATCACCACAAGGCCAAGTTGGAGCGAATCGACGCCTCGGTCTACCAGATGGCCGAGATTGCGATGCACATCATCGACCAGGTCACCATCGCCATGGACTTCGACACCGGAGTGGCCCACGAAACCGTCGAGGAGCGGGTCACGCCATTCGTGGCAATCCAGGCACCTGATCGAGGATCCGACGAGCACCGGCGCGTGGCCCGATGGGTCCTCGAGAAGCTGATCAACGTCGGCACGGTCGACCGCGTCTTCCGACACGTCTACGGCGAGATCAACGCCGACGGCGACTACCAGCGGCACACCTTCGACTTCAAGCTAGTACGCGAGGTGCCCGGGCTCCACGGCGAAATCTATCTTCGCGCGACCGACGAGGCGATCAACGTGCTCGTCGGCGCACTCGATACCGACGTCGAATCCGCGCAGGTGGCGGCCGAAGTGAAGCTAGACAATCTGATCAACCGCGGCCAACTCGCGGACGCGAGGGTGGCCGCCGAGCAGGCCCGTTACCGAACTGTCCAGTACGGAGAAATGCTTCGCCAGAAGCTCGACGCCACCCGCCGCAACGTGCGCGTAGTGGACTGGGAGCACGAGCTGCCCGACATGCTCGACCGGGCGCTCGACCACATCGAGAAGCGGTTCAATGTCGAGCACGCCATCCTGCGCAACATCACTGAGGCGCGCGACGAGTCGGACGACCCGGATCACAAACGCCGGGCCGCGGAACTCGTCGACATCGTCACGGACTGCATACGGAGGCACACCCAGCTCCAGAGCCGTCTCCAGTCTGCACGAGGGGTGTTCCGCGAGGAGCAGGACCGTCAGCAGTTCTCCGGTCCGCCGCAGCGGGCGGCGCTCGACCTGCACGGCCAGCTCCTCAGGCCCATGCTCGGCCTGTCCGTCTCGGACGCGGTGGCCCCGCTTGAGCGGTTCTTCCGCGCCGCCTCCGGCGTGCACAGCCCGGACACGCCCGCGCTGCCGTCCCTGGTATCCATGTTGCTGCGTCCCGTCGTCGACCGCGACCCGACGGCGGGCCCTGTGGTCGTCCCCCGGGTCGACCCGGTGCCAGACGACCGGAGGTTCACCGACGAGCATCGGCGCAGGGCGGAGGCCTTGCTGAGCCTCAGCGACGAGGTTCGCTACCTCAGCTCGCTGTTGCGCGAGGCCGCAGACTTCGACGACGACCTGCCGGCGCTGATCGCGCTGCGCGCCGCCCACGCGTACAGCCCGGGGATCGGCGCGGCGGCCCTGCACGGCCATCGCCGGATACTGCTCGCCGTTCCGGCCGGCCATCTCATCGACTCATCGCTCGCCGGAGTGACCGGCGACGACCTGCTGCTCACCACCGCCGACGTGGTGGAGGCACCGACCGATGATCCCATCGCCGTACCGAAGGAGTCCGCGTGAACCAGCCCGACGTCACCGACACCGAGCAGGCGGCTCGGCTAGTCGGCCTGGGACTGCGGGGCAAGCAGGTGCCCGACCGCGATATGACCTACCGCGGCCTGGTGCACCGCTACCAGCAGGACGAGGTCTTCGCGGCCTCGGTGGACGCGATAGCCGACGGGCTCGGGCTGACCGTGCTCGATGTCACTAAGCGCAGCGGTATCGTGCTGGCGGCCCAGCCCGGCTCGGCGTTCGAGATCAAGATGGACGAGTACGCGCGCCAGGCGAAGCTCCGCGAAAGACGTGACACCGAGAAAGTGCTCCACGGCATCGCCCACCTCGCCGTCGCGGCGCTGAGCTTCCCACGGCCGGACGACCTGGCCAACGACCAGTACGTGGGTCGTGTCTCAGTCGAGTCCGTGGACCTGGTGGTGCGGGAGACCTGCCGCCTGCTGGACGAGCGGGCCAACCGCGACTCCGCCAACGCCGACCCCTCGGCCGACGAACCGGAGTTGGAACGCGCGTGGCGCGCCTACCTGCGGCGCCCCGAGGTGGCGGCCACGAAGGACAGTAGGCGCAACAGTGACAGCACACGCGGCATGGTGAGCCGTGCGCTCCGGTGGCTCGCCGACCGCGGGCTTCTGCAAGCCGTCGGTGAGGAGGCCGACGAGGTCTTCCGCACCACCAGCCGCTACCAGATCCACGTCCGCCAGCTCGCGTCGCAGGCCGCGTTCCGCGAGCTGCTCGACCTGGGTGTGGTGCCTCCGCCGAGTGGTAGCGGCCTGAACGTCACCGCGGTTCCCCGAGAAGATCTGAAGCGAGGAATCGATGTATGAGCTTTCCAAAGTACGGCTGTACTCCGTCGGCCCTCCCGGCGCCCGCTACGAGGACGTCACCATCGACCTGTCCGGCGCGGGAGAGCCCGTACCCGAGCAGCAGTTGATGCTCGGCCAGCCGGAGCTGCGGCGGCCGTCGCCCGCCTCGATCCTGTTCCTGGAGAACGGCGGCGGGAAGTCGGTGCTGATCAAGCTAATCTTCTCGGTCATGCTGCCCGGACGCCGTCAGGTGGTCGGTACGTCGAACACGAAGGTGCTGGAAAATTTCGTGGGCCGCCACGACGTCGCCCACGTCGTACTGGAATGGATGCATACCCGAACCGGCCGCCTGCTGCTCACCGGCAAGGTCTCGGATTGGCGCGGCCCGCAGTCCGGCGATGACAACCTCGTCGACCTGTGGTACAGCCTGCGTCCCAATGACACCGTGAGCATCGCGACGCTCCCGTTCGCCGACGACGGTCACAATCTCGTTGCCACCGAGTTCCGCTCCCGGCTCGACGACCTCGCCGACGACGACCCCGCCCTCGAACTGGAGTGGGCGGACAAGCACGGGAAGTGGTCCGCGTGGCTCGGCAAGCTCGGGCTGGACTCCGAGCTGTTCCGCTACCAGCGCGCCATGAACGCCGGGGAGGGCGAGGCGGCCGACGCATTCACGTTCACTACCGACGAGGCGTTCGTCGACTTCTTACTCAAGGCGGTGCTGCCGGCCGGGGAACTCGCCGATTTCGCCGACTCGATTGCTGGACACGCGAGCAAGCTTGCCACGCGCAACGACCTGGAGTTGGAGCGCTCGTTCGTGGAGGGGGCCATCGAGCGCCTCGAACCACTGGAAGGGCAGCGGTCCCTCACCGAGCGGGCCGCCGCCGAGGCCGCCGAAGCGTCGTTAGACCTCGACCGGTTCGTCGCGCGGCTGGACGCCCGGGTCGCTCATGAGGCCAAGCTGCTGGAGCAGCGCGAGGAGCACATCGGGGAACTGGCCGGCGCCGTCTCGGACGCCGAACGTGCCCTCCGCGGCGCGGAGGACCTCCACGCCGCGCTGATGCATCACACCGCGACTCTACGGCTGGACGCCGCTCATGGGGCCGAGCGGGCCGCGAGCGAGGAGAAGGCACGCGCCGAGCGTGTCGTCGGGGGATGGGCGGCGACGCGCACGCTCATGGACATGGAAAAGGCGGCCGGACGCGCCGCCGCGCTGCGGGAGGTGGTGGGACAGCGGCACGACGCCGCCCGGGTGGCGTTGTCCGCCCGCAACGCGAGGTCGCGCGAACTGGCGCGCGCCCTGCTGGTTACCGTGGACGAGGCCCACGGCGAGGCGGAGCGGGAGGACGCCGAGCTGGAGAGGTTGCGCAGCGCGACGGAGGCCACCGACCGGTCATGGCGTGCCGCGATCGAGGAAACCGCCCAGGCCAATGCCCGGGCCGCGCAGCTCGAGGAGCGCGTGGTCGGCGTGGACGCCGAGATCGCACAGGCCATCCGAGCGAAAGTGATCACGTCGGCGGCCACTCTCGCCCAGGACGCGGTGTCGCTGGCCGAGAGCGTCCGGGCCGAGGCGGCCGCTCTCGCCGAAAGCGAGCAGTCTCTGGAGGGACGACAGGCCGAGGTGGAGCAGGCCCGGACGGAGTTGGCCTCGGCGCGTGAGGCCCGGATAGCCGCCCATGGCCACGACAACGCCGCGCGGGCCGCACTGGAGCATGCGCAGGCCGTTGCCGCGGCGCTCGCCCGGGAGCCACGTCTGGCTGAACTGCTCGACACCGACGACGTCCTGCTGGAGTACGACGCCGAGACGCTGCTCGACCAGCTCGCGCAATCCCATGCCGACATCGACGCGCAGCGCACCGCCCTGCGGGTGGCGAACGTGGGTGACGAACCCACCTTGTTGATATGGGAAGCCGATCCTGAAGCGCTGCTGCCGCCCCACGACGAGGTCACTCGGATCCGGGACCTGCTGGAGTCAGAGGGAATTGCTTGCGGGACCGGGTGGGACTACCTGGCCGACCGCACCGACGAGTCGATCCGGGCCGAGCTCGTCGGGCGACTGCCGCACCTGGCCGGTGGCGTCCTGGTCAACAAGCCCGAGCACCTGACCCGTGCTCAAGAGGTGATCGCCGCGCATGGTTACCGGCCGACGGGTACCGTCGTCGTCGCCACCTCCCAGTCGTTGGACGTCGTGGTGGACTCACGGTTCGACCTCTCGATTCCCTCGTCGGCGGGGTTCGTCGCCCCGCCCAGGGCTGGGCTGTTCGACCGTACGGCTGCACACGCGGAGTACACGCGGATCGCCGAGGAGCACGCGATTCGAAAGGCTCGGCTGCGCGAACTGGATGCCGCCTACGGCGCGGACCGGGCGCTCTCGGCCAGGCTTGAAGAGTGGTGCCGCGAGTACCCGCCCCGCGCCCTGGCCGACCTCGCAGAGGCGGCCGCCTCGGCCGAGGCCGCTCTGCGGGAAGCGGTCACCCACGTGGACAACCGCGAGCGGGTGCTCGGCGACGCGGTCACGGCGCAGGACAGCCTAAAGAGTCTGCTCGTGGACATGCGCCGAGCATTCGACGCGCTCAAGGAGCGATCCCGCGGGCTCACCGAACTCGCGTCGCGCGGACGCGAGGCAGAAATCTGGCGGCGCGAAGCGACACAGGCTCGAATCGAGGCCAGAGCCGGGGAGGAACGGGCCGCACGGCTTGCCGCTGACCTCGACCGGCTACGCGACAACATCGAGGCCAGCCAACGCAGAGCCGACGACCATCGCACACTAGCGGTGAGAACGCGCGAGGAGATCGACAATCTCCCGGAGGGAACCACGGTCGACCGTCATGACCCGCTCCCCACACAGCCCGTCGCCGTGCTTCGGGACGTGCTGCGCGAGGCGCAGCGCGTCTACGACAAGGCAGAGGTCGGTGATGACCAGCTTAAGGAACTGAAACAGGCTGAGGGCACGGCGCGCGAGACGCTGCAGCGCTGGGAGGAGGTACCTGTCGACGTACGGAACATCACTCGACTCCTGCTCGCCTCCACGAACGGGGCCGATGTCGCGTCGAGAGCCGCCGCTGTGGCCCAGGCCGACAGGCGTCTCGAGGCCGCCAGCCAGGAGCACGAGCGAGCCCTTCGCGAGAGGGCAACGCTCGAAGAGCGTCTGGGGCAACTCCGGAAACCGTCGGTCATGCTTGCTCAGTCGACCCGTCCGAGGGACGTCGCGCACGGCACACGGCTGATTGCCGAAGCTGCCGAGACCGTCGCGGAGGCGGAAAAAACCTACAAGATCCGGGCCGACGAACTCGGCAGAGTTCGCACGGAAGTGCAGCAGGCGAGGGCCCTCGTCGATTCGCTCAGGACCATCGCCGACCTGCACCGTGGGGTGCAGGACGCTCAATGCCCGTCGAGTGACTCCGAAGCCGAGCCGTTCCAGGGAGACGGCGCGTCCGCCAGCAGTCGGTATCGCGAACTGCACCGTATCGCGGTCACGAAGCAGAAGGCGGCCGCGGACGGCGAGCGAGCGCTGCAGAAACTGGCGGAGGGACTCCACCAGTTCGCGGCGGAGGCCAGGTTCGTGAGCCTCAGCATTCCGATCCGCATCCTGATCGCCGAGGTGACCATCTCGGCGTTGGCAGGTTACGCCGCTGAGTGGATTCGGCAACTGCGACCGCGCCTCCGGTCGCTTTCTGACGACCTGGCACAGGTCGATCGGCACCGCACCATCATCCTCGAACGGCTCACGGCAATCGTGGACGGCGCACTGCGCCGGCTGCGCATGGCGCAACGGCTGTCGAAGCTTCCTGACGGGCTCGGTGACTGGACCGGACTCGAGTTCTTGCGCATCGGCTGCTCACCCGTCGCCGGAGATCTGCTCGCCCACCAACTGGGCACGGTCCTCGACGACGCTGTGGAGCGCTACGCGGCGACCGAGAAGTGCGACGGACTCGGCGTCGTGCTGCGTGCTGTCCGGGCTGCCGTACCCAGAGGCTTCAAGGTTACGATGCTCAAGCCGGACGCCGTGCTACGTGCCGAACGAGTCCGGATCTCCGACGTGCGTGACGTGTTCTCCGGCGGACAGCACCTCACCGCCGCGATCATCCTCTACTGCACGTTGGCCGCGCTGCGCGCGAACGACCTGGGGAAGACCCGTCGCCACCACTCCGGCGTGCTGTTCCTGGACAATCCCATCGGCCGCGCATCCGCCACCTACCTGCTCGATCTCCAACGTGGGGTGGCGGCCGCCCTCGGCGTTCAGCTCGTCTACACCACGGGCCTCTACGAGGAGGAGGCATTAGGTGGCTTTCCGTTGATCGTCCGGCTGCGCAACGACGCGGATCTGCGGGCCGGACGCAAGTATCTTTCCGTGAACGAACGGATCGCGCCGCATCTGGAGGCGCTCGCGTCGTCCAACGGCACCGGCGTCGTCACCCCCACGAGAATCCTCATCCCGAAGCGGCGTCGTGGCGAAGCGCACTGACCGGCTCGCGGAAGCCCTATACGACAAGCTCAGTGAATGGGCCATCGCAAAGCGGTGGCGCGGCACCACGTTCAAGGAGGTCCCCATCGACGAAGTGCGCCGGTGCTTCCATGCGGTCTACCAGCGCAGAGAGAGCGACGACGCCGCCACGGCGATGCTCCGCGCGAGCCTGTCCGTCCTGGCCGAACGGGCGCAGATCGTGCCGGTGCAGGCCACTGACTCCGAGAGGATAGCGCTGCCCCAGAAGATCAAGCTCGTGCCCGTAGCGTCAAAGACCCCGAGGACCGTGCCGCCGATGCCGCGATGGCATCCGCAGATGTACGACCTGGAGGACGCCTGGCAGACGGCCACGGACAAGCAGCGCGTCCGGTACGAGGCGATCAACCGTTGGCTACTGAGCAATCCCGACACGACCCCGGTCCCGCTGCGGGAACGTGCTCTAGAAATCTTCAGCGCCTCCGGTGATGAGGAGAATTTCCCATCGCCCGAGAAGGCGCTGGACGGCATGCGCGACGGGCCCCTCTTCGGTGACCAGGAGAGGCTTCTTCGACTGTTGCATGCCGTCGCGACCCCACCCCCCCTGCTGAGCAAACGCGTACTGACGGAGGTGTCGGCGAACCACTGGACCCACGTCGGCGACGGTGACCTGCTGCTCGTGGTGGAGAACAGCGCGACCTGGTGGTCGATCGTGAGGGCCCTGCCCGCACGGCATAACGTGGGACACATCGCCTGGGGTCTGGGGGCGAGCTTCATGGCGTCCGTCCGGTCGATCGCCGACAACCACGAAATCCGCCGGATCCGCTACTTCGGCGACGTGGACCTCTCCGGATTGCGCATCCCGGACTCCGCGCAGCGTACGGCGTGCGCCGCCGGCCTGCCACAGGTGCGCCCTGCGGTGCGGCTCTACGCGGAACTCTTCGCGACGGGTCGAAGCTGGCGGGCCGGTGACAACGCCGTGGACCAGGGCCGCGCCCGAGCGTTGGTCGGCTGGCTTCCCGAGGAACACCATGACGCAGCCGCCCGGCTGTTGGTCGAGGGACGCCGTATCGCCCAGGAATGGGTCGGATATCGGCACCTCGTCCGCACCCGGACGTGGCACCGCGACCTCCTCTGACAGCGAGAATGTAGGAGCGGGTGACCCGGACGGTATGACTCACCCTTTGCCTGACCGTAGATGTTTTCAAGGGGATTCGTCGGCTTGTCCGGACGGGGGCCTGCGGTCCGCCCATCGAGGACCCTCATCCGCATCTCGCCGGGGCCTGCCTTCGCGGTGACGAGCCCACAGCAGGTCAGCGAGCTTCGCGGTACCCGGGCGCCAGGTTCCGTGCGGTCAGCTTCGGAGTAGCGTCGTCTGGCCTCTGAACCGAAGCTTTAATCGCCTACCTGGCAGGCATGATCAAAATTTTGGGTCGTCGTGTAAACCCTATGGGCCACGCATCGATCGCCCCACTGATTCGAACTCCCACGGCAGCAGTGACGCCAGCCGACCTGTGAAGGGCTTACCGATCTCTACCCACCGGTCCAACTCCGCGGACCCGGATCGAAGGCCCCACCGACCGGTCCGGTGCTGACACCATAGACACTCTTATGTACGTCGGTGCTCGGTCTGCTCCATTTGGAGCCGCAAAGCGGTGCCGCGAGTAAGGGGGGGCGGTCCGTCTGCCCGCTGCGGCCGCCTGACGTTGAGCTCGCTCTCGAGGCCGGCTCGCGGACGAACGGTTTCCTAACCCGACGCTCCGCCGGTCTCCACAGGCCGATGACCTGCGGCTTTCTATCTTCTGCCGTTGCGTGCCGGTCGCTCCGCGGGCTCGCTGCGATCGCTTGCTGAAGATCAGCTGGAACGTTGTGGGTCCTGCGTGTACATGCTTGGCGCTGCCGCGAGTCGGGAGCCGAGTCATCCTTACTCGTCGTCGAGCAGTTCACGGCGCCATTCGGCGAATCGGCTCCGGAGACTGTCCAGCGCTCGGCCAGTGACGCCGTACTGGGCGAAGTCGTCAGGGTCGAGCAGGGCGGCTTGTCCGAGGGCGTCGGCGAAGATGCGCGGGTCGAAGCCACGGTCGGCGCGCTTGGCGAGGGTGAGGAGGGCTTCGCGGTGTAGCGGCCGGATCGGAGGGTGGCGTCGATGTCGATGAAGTCGCGGGCGAACGCTCGGCCGTAGAGGGCGCTCATCTTGTTCGCGACCGCGTCGTCGGGGTGGAGTACCGGGCCGATCGCCATGAGGATCGGTTCGTTGGCGCGCCAGTCCACGCCGAGTTCGACCTTGGAGATCCGCACACCGTCGGTGACGGCCAGCCGGGCGAAGGTGTCGTACTGGCGCTCGGCCTCGACGGTCAGGCCGTCGTCTCGGTAGGCGTGCACGACGGCGGTGACCGCGGCGGTGAACTCGTTGCGGCGGTCCCAGGCGGTGAACAGGTCGACGTCCTCACTGGGCCGCTCGACGAGCCCGGCGGCCTGAACCGCGTAACCGCCGGCCAGCGCGAAGCCGTATCGGTCGGCGGCCGCGAGCCCGGTACGGGCGAGGCGTTCGTGGAAGGGGTCCACCGCTATGCCGCGTTGCTGCGGGTGGCGGTGAGTTCGGGAAAGGCTTCCTCCCAGCGCTGGCGGAGCTGGGGTGGCAGCCAGAGGGTGGGCCAGAGCCGCCGGAGGAGGTCAGCATTGAGCCAGGTGTTCAGATCCTCGACCGTACTGGCTTCGCTGAGTACCACCTTGTACATGCTGCCCAGGCGTGCGGTCCTGTTCAGGTCGTACTCGGCGTGCCCGGACCAGTCGAGATGACGCGGAAGCGTCACCGTGCCTTCGGTCGGGCCGTGCAGTTCGGCAAGGGTTTCGGCCACCACGTAGGGCCTCCGGTCACCGTAGGGCCGGTAGTCCGCCGGCGGCTGGGGTGATGTCCTGCGCCGGCTGAGGTTGGTCGCCCGTCGGACTTCCGGTCGTAGCGCCTGACGGATCGTCTCCCGGCTGTACCCGGTGACCCGCTGCAGATCCACCGGCCGCCATCCGGCCGCATGAAACGCCCGCAGCTGCTCGTCCCGCTCGGTCAACGCCTCCGCCCGCGTCGCCTCGTACCTGGAAACAACCGCGGGGAGCTGTGGTCCACAAGCGTGGAAGCCATTGACAGCTTCGTTGTACACCAGCGCGCCGAGGCCGAACGCGCTGCTCTCGCGGACGGCGACCTGGATGGCTTCGAGATTGGCGAGCACTTGAAGTCACCACGTGCCAGCTTTGCCCTGGTATGTCTGTGTCGGCGGCGGTAGCTGGCTCGACCGTG
This sequence comes from Micromonospora sp. CPCC 206171, assembly GCF_036906755.1. Classification (NCBI taxonomy): domain Bacteria; kingdom Bacillati; phylum Actinomycetota; class Actinomycetes; order Micromonosporales; family Micromonosporaceae; genus Micromonospora; species Micromonospora sp. CPCC 206171. The sequence goes on from NZ_JBAKHT010000013.1 coordinate 125,254, forward strand.
TACCGAGGCCGCCCGAACCGAGCAGCTCCGTGTCACTGGGACCTCAGACCACCGGCGCTCATCCGCGTAACAACGGCAGGAGTTGGTCGCCTTGGCGCTCGACCTCCGGCAGGTAGGGCGTGTCGGAGAGCACGAAGTGGGTGATGCCGAGCTCTTCGTACTTGCGCAGTGACCTCGCCACATCCTCGGCCGAGCCGACCAGCCAGGTGGTGCCCGCTCCGCCGGCCCCGAACCTCCCGGGAGTGGTGTAGAGGTTGTCGTCGAGCACCTCTCCGCGTGCGGCGAGATCGAGCAGCCGCCGCTGACCGACGGCGGCCTGCCAGTTCGGGTTGCGCACGATGGTGCCCGTGCCGTTCGCCATCTGTGCGACCTTGGCTTCGGCGTCGGCCCAGGCCTGTTCGGTGGTGTCCCGCACCAGCGTGGTGACACGCAGCCCGAACTCCAGCGGGGCATGCTCGCGTCCAAGCTTCGCGCTGAGCTGCTTGAGTCGCTCGATTCGCTCGGCCACGCCGTCGAGTGGCTCGCCCCAGAAGAGCTGGACGTCGGCCTCGGTGGCGGCCACCTTCTCGGCGGCGGGGGAGGCGCCGCCGAAGTAGAGCCGCGGGTTCTTGCGCTCGCCGCGCACGACCGGTCGGGGCGCCACCGTGGAGTTGGTGACACTGAAGTGCTCGCCCTGGTAGGTGACGTTCTCCTCGGTCCACAGCTTGCGCACGAGCCGGATGAACTCCTTGGTGCGGGCGTAGCGGTCGGCTTGGTCGCCGTCGCCGTCGCCGTCGCCGTAAGCCGCCAGGTTGTCCTTGCCCGACACGATGTTGATCAGCACTCGCCCCCCGGTGAGATGGTCCAGCGTGGCGGCGGCGGCGGCGAAGTTCGCCGGGCGCCAGTAGCCGGGCCGGATCGCGATCAGCGGTTGAAAGGTGGTCGTCCGGGCTGCCAATGCGGTGGCGACCGTGAAGGTGTCGGGCCGTCCCCAGCCGGTCCCGATGAGCGCGCCGCCCCACCCGTGCTTCTCGAGCGCCTGTGCGTGGCTGGTGAGCGTGTCGAGGCTGTTGTGGTTTTCGACGACGTCGTCGCCGCGGTGACCGGGCTCGACCTGGTTCGGGATGTACCAGAGGAACTCGAGGCTCATCAGTGGGTCTTCCTGCTCTTTCGATGACGTGGCGGAAATGGACGTTGCTTGCGGGGGAACTTCCGGCGCAGGACTGCGTGATCTCGCTCTGGAAAGGCTCGGAGCCCGCCGGGGCGAAGCGGCGACGGGCCGCCCCGCGCCGGCGAGCCGGTTCAGCCGAACAGCCGTGGTGCGTTGCGGACGGTGTGCGCAGCGACGTCGCGGCCGAGCCGGACGCCGACCTCGTCCGCGGTACGGGTATGGATCCCCGACCACACCCGGGCGTCGATGTTCTCCTTCGTGGGGCGCCGCCAGTCGCGGTAGGTGCGGGTGGTGCCGGGCTGGCTGGGGCTGGTGATGGTGTACGGTTCCCGGGCTTGCGCCCCCAGCAGGGCGGTGAGCACCTGCTCGGCGGCACCGGAGTAGGTGTTGTGCCCGCTCGGGTAGTCCGGGTGCGCGGGCGTCGTGTGCAGCGGCGTCCATTCCGGGTCACCGTCGGCGATGGCGCGGATGGCGGTGACCGGTCGCCAGCGTAGGTAGGCGTACTTGGCGTCGGAGGTTGCGATCTGAGTGTCGACGAGCGCGACGTGGAAGATGGCCACGAGGCTCGCCCGCCAGGCGACCGGCCGGGTGGACTGGGCGAGCGCGGCGCGCAGGATACCGGTATAGAGGGTCAGCGAGGAGCCGAGCCAGAACGTCGCCGTGTCGGTCTGCTGCGGTGTGCGCACCACGCTGTCGGCCGCGCCGTACGCACGGACCTCGGCAAGGTCCGCGCGGTAGCGCTCCGAGTCCAGCGCGGGCGGTGGACCGGGCCGGTACCGGTCCGCGCGGTCGAGCAGGAACGGCGTGGCGAACCGGGTTCCCGCCTGCTGGGCGGAGGCGAAGCTCGGCGGGGTGGGTTGCCAGACGCCTGGTCCCGGTTGGGGGTTGGGATACGCCGGGTTGACGGAGGCGGGATCGAGCCGGTCGCCGGCTCGCTCGGCGAGGAGCGAACGCGCTTCAGTCTGACCCGCGGCCACGCCGCGCTCCTTGGCGTGGCCGTCGGGAATCCGGTCCAGCGTGGTCCGCAGTGCCGCGTCGAGCGTGGGCGCACCTTCGGGTATCAGAGTGCTCAGCGCGGTGTGGACGGCAGACGCGAGCGCGGCGTCCTGGTAGTGGCGCACGCCCCCGGTGGGCGCGGTGCGGAGGGCGCGGGCGGCGGCGAGCCAGCTGATCGCCCACGCGCGGCTGTTGGTGACCTGCGGCCGGGTGCCGGTCGCGATGGTGGCCGCGGTCGCGTCGTACCACACGAGAGTGGTGTCGACCGAGACGGTGGCGGCGGCTGCCGGTGCGGCGGCGGGAATGCCGGCGACCAGCGCGGCGGCGGCGATCCCGGCCACGCCACGGCGCCAGCCGCGAAGTGTCAGCAGGGTCATGATGCGGTCGCTCCTTGGGCGGGTGAAGGGCGGAATAGCGGGGTGTTGAGGGACCCGCGGTGTCGGGCGTCAACAGTCGCCGGACACCCGCTCGTGGCCCACGAGACGCCGCCGCGTCAGCCGGCGGCCTCGGGTCACTGAGCCCCTCCGGTGGCGTGTGGCGATGTCCCGCCGCGACGGCGGCGCGTCAGGTCGGCCAGCGACGGGGGTTGGTAGCCGGCGTCGGCGGGGTTCAGGGTGGTGCCGGGCGGGACGATGGCGTCGATGCGGTCGAGCACGTCGCGGGACAGCGTCACCTTGGTGGCCCCGAGCTGCGACTCCAGGTGTGCCAGGGTGCGTGGTCCGATGATCGCCGACGTGACGGCCGGGTGTTCCAGGACGAACGCGATCGCCAGGTGGATGAGCGACAGCCCGGCCTCGTCGGCGAGGGCGGCCAGCTTGTCGACGGCGGTCAGCTTGGCGGCGTTGGCCGGCACGGTCGGGTCGAACCGGGCCGGGAACCGGTCGGCCCGGCGGGAGATCGGGGCGTCGAGCCCGGCGTGGTAGCGCCCGGACAGCCAGCCGCCGGCCAGTGGGCTCCACGGGATCACCGCCAGCCCGTACCGCTGGGCCACGGGCAGCACCTCGCGCTCGGCCCCGCGGGCCAGGATCGAGTACGGCGGCTGCTCGCTGACCACCCGTTCCCGCCCGCGCCGTTGCGCGATCCACTGGCCCTCCACGATCGCCGACGGCTCGAAGGTGGAGGTGCCGATGTAGCGGACCTTGCCCTGGCGCACCAGGTCGGTTAGCGCGCCGAGGGTCTCGTCGAAGTCGGTGTCCGGCTCCGGCCGGTGCGTCTGGTACAGGTCGATCCAGTCGGTGCGCAGCCGGCGCAGGCTGTTCTCCACCGCCCGGATGATCCATCGGCGGGAGTTGCCGCGGTGCTGCGGGTTGTCGCCGACCTGGCCGTGGAACTTGGTGGCGAGGAAGACGTCGTCCCGCCGCCCGCCGGCGAGGGCCTTGCCGACTATCTCCTCTGACTCGCCGCCGGAGTAGACGTCGGCGGTGTCGATGGCGTTGATGCCCTCGTCGAGCGCCCGGTGAATGATCCGGATGCCGTCCTCGTGGTCCGGATTGCCTCGTTGCCCGAAGTTCATCGCGCCCAGAGTCAGGGAGCTGATGCGTACGCCGGTGCGACCGAAGGGTCGGTAGTCGACCATCGTTCTCCGTTCCTGGTGATCAGCGGGACGCGGCCGCGAGCTGCCGCGTGAACTGGTTGGCCGGGCGGGGCAGCCCGTAGTGGTCGCGCAGGGTCGCCCCGGTGTATTCGGTGCGGAACAGGCCTCGGCGCTGCAGGATCGGCACGACGTGGTCGACGAACGCTTCCAGCCCGGACGGCAGCACCGGGGGCATGATGTTGAAGCCGTCGGCCGCGCCGCTGCGGTACCACTCCTCCATGGCGTCGGCGACCTGCTCCGGGGTGCCGGCGAAGGTGCGGTGCCCGCGCCCGCCGCCGAGTCGGCCGATGAGCTGGCGTACCGTCAGTCGTTCCCGTCGGGCCAGGGTGACGATCAGCGTGTACCGGCTCTTGGCGCCCTCGATCTCGTCCTCGCTGGGTAGGTCCGCGGGGAGTTCCTTGTCCAGGTCGAGGTCTTCGGGGTCGACCCGCAGCGTGGTGGCGAGCTGCTGGCGGGCGTACTCAGGCTTGATCAGCCGGTCGAGCTCCTCTTCCAGAGCGCGGGCCTCCGCCTCGGTGGCGCCGATCGCCGGCACGATGCCCGGCAGGATCTTGATGGTGTCCGGGTCCCGGCCCACCTGCGCGGCACGCTGCTTGAGGTCGCGGTAGAACGCCTGCGCCTCGACCAGCGTCTGCTGGGCGGTGAAGACGGCCTCGGCGTACCGGGCGGCCAGTTCCTTGCCGTCCTCGGACGACCCGGCCTGCACCAGCAGCGGGTAGCCCTGCGGCGACCGGGGGACGTTGAGCGGGCCGGCCACCCGGAAGTGCCGCCCGGAGTGGTTCGGCGGGTAGAGCAGGTCGTCGTCGCCCCACCGCCCGACGTCCTTGTCACCGAGCGGTGCGGCGTCGTCCCAGCTGTCCCAAAGCTTGAGCGACACCTCGATGAACTCCGCCGCTCGCTCGTACCGGTCCCGGTGCGCCGGCAGGTCGTCCAGGTTGAAGTTGCGGGCCGCCTTCTCGCCGGCGGTGGTGACGATGTTCCAGCCGGCCCGGCCGCCGCTGATGTGGTCCAGCGACGCGAACCGGCGGGCCAGGTTGAACGGCTCGTTGTACGTCGTCGAGGCGGTGGCGATCAGCCCGATGTGGTCGGTCGCACCAGCCAGGGCGGTGAGCAGCACGGTCGGCTCCAGCGTGCCGCCCGGCCGCCGGCCGATGCTGTTCCACAGCACCGGGCTGTCGGCGAGGAACAGCGAGTCGAGCTTGCCGCGCTCGGCGATGCGGGCCAGGCGCTTGAAGTGCTCGACGTCGGTCTGCGCGAACGGGTCGCTCTCCGGCAGCCGCCAGGCCGCCTCGTGATGGCCGACGCCCATCAGGAACGCGTTGAGGTGCAGCATGGTCATCCTTCCGTCTGATTGACGCCGAGTGCCCGCAGCAGGGAATCCCGGTACGCGAGGAACTGCGGTTGCCCGTGTGACCGCGGTGCGGGCAGGTCGATGGCGAGGTCGAGCGCGATCCGGCCGGTGTCGAGCAGCAGCACCCGGTCGGCGAGCGTGACGGCCTCGTCCACGTCGTGCGTGACGAGCAGCACCGTGGGCCGGTGCCGGGCGCACAGCTCGCGCAGCAGGCCGTGCATGCGGAGCCGGGTCAGCGCGTCCAGCGCGCCGAACGGCTCGTCGGCCAGCAGCAGCTCCGGCTCGGACACCAGCGCCCGGGCCAACGCCACCCGCTGCTGCTCGCCACCGGACAGCTCGTTCGGCCAGGCCCGTTCGCGGCCGGCCAGGCCGACCTCGGCCAGGGCCGCGCGGCCGCGCTCGTGTGCGTCCGGTCCACGCAGGCCGAGGACCACGTTGTCCAGGACGCGCTGCCACGGCAGCAGCCGGGCGTCCTGGAACACGACCGAGGAGTTCTCCGGTACATCCACCAGGCCCGAGACCGTTGCGTCGCCGTCGAGGCCGGCGAGCGCACGCAGCAGTGTGCTCTTGCCGGAGCCGCTGCGACCCAGCAGTGCGACGAAGTCGCCCGCGCCGATCTCCAAGTCGAGCCCGTCCAGGACAGCTCGATCACCGAAGCCGCGTACGAGTCCCTGGACCCGTACGGTGCGGGTGGCGGTCAGTCCGCCAGCGTGCGTCGCCACGACAGCGCCCTCCTCTGCGCGAGCCGGACGGCGCCGTCGGACAGCAGCCCGAGCAGTCCGTACAGCACGAGTCCGACGATGATGACGTCGGTCTGGCCGTACTGGCGGGCCAGCTCCATCATGTAGCCGATGCCGCTGGTCGAGTTGATCTGCTCGACGACCACCAGGGACAGCCACGCGCCCACGACCGCGAACCGCATGCCGAGCAGGAAGCCGGGCAGCGCGCCGGGCAGCACGATCCGGCGGATGAAGGCGACCCGCGGCAACCGCAGCGACTCGCCCAGTTCGACGTACCGGCTGTCGATGCTCCGCAGCCCGTTGTGGGTATGTATGTAGACCGGGACGAACACGCCCAGCGTGATCGTGATGACCTTCATCTGCTCGCCGATGCCGAACCAGAGGACGAGCAGCGGCAGCAGCGCGAGCGCCGGGATGGCCCGCTTGATCTGGATCGGGCCGTCGAGGACGGCCTCGCCCCATCGGCTCAGTCCTGCGATCAACGCGAGCACGGTTCCCACGACGGTGCCGATGGCGAGGCCCAGGCCGGCCCGCTGGGCCGAGATGGCCAGGTTGTCCTGAAGTCGGCCGTCGACGATGAGGTCGCCCGCCGTGGTCACGACGGTCCAGGGCGCCGACAGGGTACGGGGGTCGATCCAGCCGGCTGCCGAACCGCCCGCCCACACCGTCAAGAGCAGGAACGGACCGATCGCCGCTCCGAACGGGATGGGGCGGCCCGGCTTCAGGCGGCGCCTGGGCTTGCGGGCGGGAACGGTCGCCGTCGCCGCAGGCCGGGTGAGAACGGATGCGCTCACCGGGCACCCCCCGCGGTGAGCGCGTCTGCGGCGACGGATTCGTACCGCCGGTCGTACAGGTCCTCGGCCTTGAGCGGCTTGTTTTTGGTCTCCTTGGCCAGCAGGTCGATGGTCTCCTGGTGTCGGGCGATGGCCTCGGTCCAACTCGCCGGGATGTCGGCCACGCCGGCGTTCTGGACCAGCCACCTGCCGTCGTCGGTGGTGAGGCCCTGGTCCTTGACGTAGTACCGCTCGATCCACTCGTCCGGGTTGGCCTCGCGCCACCGCCAGGCCCGCGCCCACGCCTGCACGTACTCGCGGATCGCGGCCGCCTTCCCCGGATCGGCCAGCACGGTGACCGGCACGTACAGGTGGCCGGGATCGTCCCGCAGGCCGTGTGCGATGGTGGTGGCGCCGTCCCGGCCGTACTTGGTCTCGTAGCGCTTGATCTGCACACCCCCGATAGGGGCGACCTCGACCTGGCGGCTGGCGAGCGCGGTCGAGTAGACGTCGCCGGTGCTCGGCAGCTCCACCAGTTTGACGTCCTCCTTGGACAGTCCGGCCTTGTGCAGCACCCGCAGGACCAGCGCGCCCTGTGCCTGCCCCGGGCTGTACGCGACCTTCTTGCCCCGGATGTCGGCGAGCGTGGCGACCGTGACGCCGGGTGCGATGCCGAGCCGGTAGATGGCGTGGTTCAGCGGGTCCTGGCGGTACCTCGACGCGACGATCTTGGTGGGGATGTTCGTCCAGTGCGAGTGGATCGGCGGAATATCGGCGACCGCCCCGACATCGAGGGCGTCGGCCCGGAAGGCCTCCAGGGTCTGTGGGCCGCCGCTGATGTTGGCCCACTGCACCTCGAACGAGAACTTCTCTGCCTCGCCGGAGAACTCGATCGCCTTCTGGTGCTCCTTGTCGCCGACGACGAGCTTGGTGCCCTTCGGTACGGACTCGGGCAGCGGCGCGCCCGCGGCCAGCGCCGCTTGTGGCGCGTCGTCGCCGGCGCACGCGGTGACGCCCAGCGCAACCGCGCCGAGGGTGGCCGACAGGAACGCCCGGCGGTCCAGGATGATTGGAGATTTCACCTATGACTCCTTCGTGGCTGGTTGCAGGGCGGCGTACCGCCCCATGTGGTAGAGCAGGGGTGCGCCCTCTTCGTGGTGGCCGGTCAGTGGCTCGGCCAGCACGATCGCGTGGTCGCCGGCGAGCACCCGCTGGGTCACCCGGCACAGCAGCCAGGCGACCGGTTCGTGCAGCAGCGGCACCCCGTACGGGCCGTACCGCCATCCGGAGTGCGCGGCGAACCGGTCGATACCGCTGGTCGCGAACGTCCGCGCGACGTCCCGCTGCTTCTCGCCCAGCAGGTGCACCGCGACGTGCGCCGCGCCGGCGACGGTCGGCCAACTCGACGACGACCGGGCCAGGCAGAACGACACCAGCGGAGGGCGCAGGGACACCGACGTGAACGAGGTCGCGGTGAACCCCACCGGCGGATTGCCCGCGGCGGTGACGACCGCGACCGACGCGGCCTGCCGGCGCAGCAGGGCGCGGAACGTCTCCGGGTCGACCGGCGCGGGCGGTTCGGCGATGACAGTCATGGACGTTCCTCCTGTCGAGGTACGACGGGCACGCGCCGGCCCGGGCAGGTGTGGGTGCGACGCGGCATCGAGCGGCCGTTGATCGGATCCCGGAGACGCAGCCGGTCGTCGTCGAGCCAGCGGCGCGGCGGTGGAGGGAAGTCAGGGATGCGCGCTCAGCGGCAGCAGCCGCATGCGGCGGTCCAGCCACGGCAACATCCCCGGGACACCGCGACCGCGGTGCCGTCGAGCGGGGTTCCCTGGCTGATCATGGCTCATACAGTAACCCCTAATACCTACAGGCTAAATAGGAATTCCAGCCACTGGGACACCCCGCACCTTCGGCAATCTGCGCGCTGGCCTCACAGGTGAACGAGCCGGGCAGCAGGCGGCGCGCGTGGGGGTGGTGTTTCGGTGTCGGCGGAACGCTGCCTGCGGGCCGCGGGGGCGATGCCGGCGGCGGCGGCCATCTCAGCGACGGTGATTGGTCGGTCGGCGTGGTCCTCGGCGTAGGCCATCGCCCGGCGCAGCCCGCGGGGTGTCACGTCGTCGGACGGTAGGTGCGTGGTGAGGCTGGTGTTGGGGAACACCGCGAGCGCCGTCGCGGCGAGGAGGTGGCGTGCCGGTCCGGCGATCAGCGGGTTGGCGATGAGGGCGGCCTCGCTCAGCACGCTGCTGGTCAGGTAGGAGACGGTCTGGGTCCGTGTCGAGAAAGTTGCGCGGAGATCGGCCGGCAACTGTCGAAGCGCAGGTCCGCGTCGCTGATACCGTGCCTCGACCGCAGCAGCGACATCGTGACGTCCGCCTGCGAATTGCCACGGAACTCGTGGTACACCTGCTCGGCGTTCGGCCCCGCCAACCGGTGCCCACCTCCTCGCCGACCCGACGCCCACTCACCCGCAGTAGATGACCACCGCAGCTGGCCGCGTGACTGTCGCTTCCCGCACTGTAGGACGCGGAGGTGTCACTTTCATCGACCCACCGGTCGGGAGAGGCTCAACCCGCAGGAACGGCTGAGGCGAATTGTCTTTGACGGACTCACTTGCATTCCGGGATCATGTTCTGGTGACTGCGGTAAGCGATCCGGCGAACGAGGAAGACGTCGAAGAGTTGACCGGCTCGGCGGACGGCGGTGAGTTGAACACTGCCGACTGCGATGCTTCACCCCCAGACGCGGATGCTCCCGACAGTGAGCCAGTGCTTCGCCCGCCCACCGAGGACGATCTGGCCCACCTCGTTGATCTTGCCTTCGCCACGGCGACGGCTTGGACAAGCCTGCCGGACCGGTTTTACACGCTCGCCCGTGGAACCGGCATCGACCCTGACTCGGCCCCGACGCAACCCGTCCTTCGTGCGCTGGGATTCTTCCTTACCGAGGAAACCAAGTCCGGGCGCCGATTGGTGGAACTGCGGTGGAAGACCGGTTTCCACACGGAAGCGTTGCCACCACCCCGTCTCCGCTCCGTAGCTGACGCCGAAGCCGAGGCGTGGGAGAGGCTTGCTGGCAAGGTCACGCATCCGGCTGCTCGGGCCAGGCTTTTGGACATGTTGGTGTTACGCGGTGGGACGGGCACACCTGACCGCGCCGCTGCGGCGGTTGCTGCGTACCTGGACCATGCGATGGCACCGTCGACCGTGATCCGACGGTCTGGCGATGACGACGTTGAGGCGAGGTGGCTCGACCGCGGGTTGACGCTCTCCTTGGGCCGTGCCCTGTCGCTTACGCGTATCGCGGCTGCTGCCGCCACCGGACCGGCGATCACCAAGCGGGCGGTGGCCGTGGCGCTGAACTTTTCAGGTGCCCGAGTACGCTCGAAGCGACCACAGGTCGGTTCAGCCCTGTCGACACTGGCACTTCTTGCAGCAAACCGTGGCCTTCTTGATCCGGCGGAGACTGCGCAGCTGTTGTCCCTGATTGAGGAAGAGGCTGCCCACCACGCCGATCTTGATCATGTCGTGGATCAGCTCATGGATCTGCTCATCCTCGTGGACCCATCCCGTCGCGAGGCGGCACACAGGGTGCGGGTGAAGACGCGGCTCGACCTTGCCGTGGGGCGGGAACCCATGGTGGCCATGGGGTTCCTAGAGGAGGCGGCGCGACTCGCGCGGACCTTCCACCTGGACGACCTGCGGGATGAAGCCGTGCGGGAGATGCAACGCGTGGCAAGGTTCGACCATGGCCTGCGAAGCATTTCTACCCAGATAACCATCCCGGGTTCGATCCTTGACGCCGAAGTTCGGCGTGCCAGCGACGGTGCCGACTGGCGCGAGTCCATGTCGAACTGGCTCGCGACGCCGGCGCCATCTGGCGGTCTAGCCTCCAACGAGCGAACATCGCGCCACATCGCTTCGCTTAGCGTCGTTCGCCGGTTAGCCTCCGTTGTGCTGATCGGTGCCGACAACATGCCCCGATGGCGTCCAGAAACCGAGGAGGACAGGGACGCCTACGAATTGTCGCGCACAGAGATAATGCGCATGACGCTGTCCGGAGAACTGCTCTCGGCAGCGCTGGACCGCATCGTCGGACTGCATGGCGTGCCGCCCGTCACCGAACTCTCCATGTTTCTGGCCGGGAACGGATCCGGCAACGTCGCCTTGGCGACCGCTCTGGCCCGCAGCTTTCATCGCTACTGGTCAGGGGACTACGAGGGCAGCCTGCATACAGCGGCCGTCCGGGTCGAGGCCGGGGCGCGTGCATTGGTGTTGCTGCTCGACGAGCCGGCGTACACCGTGGCCCGGACCAAGGCCCAAGGCAAGTACGTCGGGCTTGACCAGTTGCTCGATATCTTGGCTCGCCGCGACTTCGACCCAGACTGGGACCGGTTCATCCGTACCTTTCTCCTCGGGCCGACGGGCCAGAACCTGCGCCATGACGTCGCACACGGCTTTATTCTCAAGGAGCCCAGCCCGTCCACGGCGGCCCTTGCGCTGCGGGCATGTTCGCTGTTCGTCCACCTGCTGTGGGAGCCATCGACCTCGCTCGACATTCGCAGTGACCCGACGATGCCGAGACCTGCGTGGACGATCATGGACGCTGTCCGCAGCACAATTGGCACGGCGGTCCGGTCGCCGCGACTTGTCCCGGCACTATTGCGGTCCGAAGCCGCAGCCTTCCGAGCCGCACTTCAACGAGGGCGGCGATAGGCGGGACTGGTCACCACGACGCTGCAGGGAGGACAGCCGGGTCCCACCCTGTCGCGCCTGCAGCAGGTGAGTCAGAGCCTGGTGGTGATCCGAAAGGGTGGCGGTGACCTGCCCTAACTCCCGCCTCGCGGTGGTCGATTACCTGGCGCAAGCGCTGCACGCCCGCGGCCGCGCCTGCCGATGCTTGCCCCCGAGGCCGAACCCGGTAGGCGCAACCGATCAGCCGCCGGATCGGCAAGAGAAGAATTCGACCGTTGTCGTGATTATGTCCGGATCGGCCAAGGACACCGACCGTGGGGTGCAGCGCGTGAACATCACCGTAGCTGCCGCCGTCCCCACGCCACCCAATGGCGACGTCAGCCACCAGAAGGTAGCGGAGCCGCACCCATCGGCGGTCGGTGTACCGGACATCATTCTCGCCTACCACGATCCGGACGGGCCCCTGATCCGTTACATGGCGCCCCACCTGTCGACAGGCGACCGGCGGTAGGCCTCCCACGGTCCGGCAAGATTTACAACGTGGGGGAGGCTACCTGAAAGACATCGCCTCTGGGGCATACCCATCGAAGTACCACACCGACCAGCCCATGGGTGGTCATGCTGCCGACTACCTCAGGGGTTACACCGACTGGTGGGGAGACGCGGACGCGCATCGCTGCGGTGGCCAGGTGATCGTGTGCTGAAGACCGGAACCCGGCCCTGGTGGCTGGTGGCGGGGGTGCTGGTGGTGGCGCTCGGGCTGCTTGTCGGGGCGGCGTTCCTCGTGTGGCCGTTCATCCGGTACCCCGTGGAGCGGGCGGCCGCGGCGCACCTGGACGAGGTCAGCGTCGACCGGGCCGACTACCTGGGCGAGGGCACGTCGGACAAGGACGCCGCGTCGCGGCTGTGGATCAGGCGCGACAGCGCCGAGGTCGAGCCCCTGCCGACGTATGACGGGCGGCCGTTGCGTCAGGATCATGGCGGCCGGGCGAAAGCGGCCCGGATGCCCTCGCCACCGGCGATCAGCGGCCGCATCACCGGCCGGCTGGCGTGTACCAGGCGCATCATCTGCGGGACGACGGTTGCTACCAGCCGTCGGGACAACCGTCGATGCGATACTGAAAGCAGGGGCAGCCGCCGAGAAAGTCTAGGTCCGAACCACTAGACATTCTCGGCAAGCCTGGGTAACGTTCCTGTCGTTGACAGCAGAGATCATCAAAGACGCAGACGAAGCAGACCGAGCGTTACGCAGGGCCCGGACACATGTCGTGGCTCGCTCGGAACAGCGGTGGAAGTGCTGATCACCGCACGCAGCAAGGCAAGGTAAGGCACGTGGGATTGGAAGGTAAGACCCTGACGTAATTCCAGGTCAGGGCAAGCAGGTGGGCCGATGCTGGTTCAGGGCTCGCCTGGCAGGACAGTCCGCCGCACGTGGCCGGGGTCATGAAGTCGCGTGGGGCTCCGACGCCGGCGGGCAGCACGACAGGCACCACAGAAATTGGAAGCAGAGGAAAGGGAGGGCCCGAACACCGTTGGATCGCCCGTCTCCAGGACGCAGTTGACCTCTGGAGCCGGACACCGCAGTTTCCATCGAACGAGAGGTGGTCTCCGGTCACGCTTATGCGATCCTCGCACCCCAAGCCGCCGACGGCGGCAGGTGCGGATACGACAACCCGACGAACGTGTCGGTAGATGGTGTTTTTGACCCGTAACCCCGGGCCCCGGCGCGGAAAGCGCCGGGGCCCTCGTCCATGGAGAGGTACATGTATGGCCCAACCCGACGACATGTTCGGTGACGACGACTACCCCGCCTACACGATGGGCCGCGCCGCGGAGATCACCGGCGCCTCGCAGGACTTTCTGCGTCGCCTCGACGAGGCAAAGCTGATCACCCCGTTCCGGTCGGCCGGCGGCCACCGCCGTTACTCCCGTTACCAGTTGCGCCTTGCCGCGCGGGCCCGGGAGATGGTTGACCGAGGCACCGCCCTGGAAGCCGCCTGCCGGATCATCATTCTCGAAGACCAGCTCGAAGAAGCCCTCCGGCACAACCAGAACCACCAGCGCTAACGGCAAGCGGACGCTGCCTGATCTCATCGCCTTACGGTCCTTCTCCACCAGAGGGACCGTTTGTCGTACCCACTCCAGGGCTCAGCATCACGCCAGGGGGAAGCGGGTAGTGGGCCTTGACTCGCTCGCCGTCGTATGGCCGGCTGGGAGCCGGCGTGGCGTTTCCGGTCATCGGATCGGTGCTGTTGGTACGTCGGTGAGGTGTTTGGTGATGCGGAGCAGCACTTGATCCGGTGGCCCCGCGACGAAGGCGGCCGTGTCGGCGAGTGCGGCGATCAGGGGCAGTCCACGGCCGCCGACGGTGAGCGGGGCGGGGAGTTCAGCGTCGAGTCCGGCGCCATTGGGGGTACGGCCGCGGTTGCCGACCTCGAGCAGGCAGACGTCGTCGTCGATGATGATGGTGATGTCGACGGTGCTGTCAGGCTCGGCGTGCATCACCGCGTTGGCGCATGCCTCGGTGATCAGCACGGCGAGGTGACCACGGGAGTCCTCGGCGGCGTCGGTGAGGCTCAGCAGGGTGGTGAGTACATGGCGGGCGCGGGTCACCGAGGACGGTTGCCGCGGGAGTGACAGCGTCATGCTCACGCGCATTGCGCAGTTCCTCCTCGGCCCGTGCGTGACCGCGCCGGACGACTGTGTCACACGTTGAGGCGGGATGCTCCGGTTGTGATCGGCACTACCCGTGGATTGCTGAGGTGAAACGGTCAGGGTGTCGGCGCGACGTACGCCGGCCGGCGGCGGTTCACCCGCCGGCAGAATAGGGTAAGCGGGGATCATCGGCGTGGGAGTTGTTGTGGGTCTGCTGTTGTCGGTCCGGCCGGGCCGGGGTTGCACCGTGCTCGAGGTGCAGGGCGAGCTGGACATGGCGACGTCCCCGCAGTTGCGCGAGGGTCTACAACGGTTGGTTGACGCCGGTGACCGTCAGGTAGTGGTGATCTGGCCGGGGTGGGGTTCATGGACTCCAGCGGGCTGGGCGCGCTGGTGGTGATGTTCAAGGCGTTGTGTGACGTCGGCGGTCGGTTGTGCCTCGCTGCGGTGCAGCCCGCCGTGCATAGAGTCCTGACGGTCACGTCGCTAGATCGAGCTATCGATGTCTATGACAGTGTGCAGGCGGCTGAAGCCGATCTGCCGTCCACGGACAACGCGACAGGCCGGTAGTCAGTCGGGCAGCGCGGTGCTGGCACGAGCCGTCCGCCCTCAGCGCGGTCCGATCCGCAGCCGCCGAATACCTCACCGCGCTACGCCTTGAAGCCGCTGGCGGCGACGTCACGTGGCGAGGTGGTCGTACTCATGGCCACGATGTACTCGTCACCCGCGGCGATAGGCAATTGCTCGTGGACGCGAAGCTGCTCGCGCCCACGAGCGCAGCCATTCGCCGCCTCGATGCAGCAACCAGGTCTACAGGCGGAGGCACCTTCCGTGGGTACCGATGGCCGGATGCACCTCGCAGTGGTAAGCCTCCCCGAGCAGGGTGTCGCCGGATGGGATGCAGCGGTTGCTGCGGTGGGCGGACTGGGATGTCGAGGCGGTCCGTGATGACGTGCGGGATTACCTGGTGGAGCATCTCGGTGACCCGCAGGGTGTGCTGATCGTCGACGACACCGGCTTGCTGAAGAAGGGCATGTGGTCGGCGGGGGTGGCCCGGCGGTACTCCGGCACGGCCGGCATGGTCGAGAACTGTCAGGTCGGATTGTTTCTGGCCTACCGCACGGCGAAAGAGCACGGGCTGATCGACCGGCGGTTGTATCTGCCGGCGGCGTGGACCGACGACCGTGAACGGTGCCGCGCCGCGGGCGTCCCCGACGACGTCGAGTTCGTGACCAAGCCGCAGATCGCCAAGACCCTGCTGGCTCGGGCACTGGATGCCGGGGTGCCGGTCGGGTGGGTCACCGGCGATGAAGCTTACGGGCAGGTCAAGAGTCTGCGGGTCTGGCTGGAAGAGCGGGATGTGGGCTATGTGCTGGCCACCCGCCGCAACGACGACATGATCACCACCACGATAGGCACCTGCGTGCCGACGAGCTGATCGCCGCCCTGCCCGCCCAGGCGTGGTGCCGGCTGTCCGCCGGCCCGGGCGCGCACGGTCCCCGCGACTACGACTGGGCCCGCATACCGGTGCGGATCTGCTGGCGACCCGGCCGCGGCCACTGGCTGTTGGCCAGGCGCAGCATCACCACAGGTGTCATCGAGCCAGAGCCAGTCGAAGGGTTGCGGTTGTAGGCCCTCGTTCATCTCGACCACCGACACGAGTCGTGCTCTCGCGCCGGTGATCGGCATGGTGAAGGAGATCTCCGCGCCGTTGAAGGTGACGGTGGGATGCTTCACCCGCCCGCTCCGCAAGGGTCCAGCCGTTCTTCCGCTCCGGCCCGGCAGCCAACCCACACAGGTACTGCCGCACCCGAGCCCGCGGCTTAGCCCGCCGGAACCGACCCGCGATCCGCGCGTGCAACCGATCCAACTCCGCCGCCCACGCATCGACCTCCGTCACCGCCACGGCAGACATCATGCACCACACGCATCCGCAACTGCCGTTGCAGTACTAAGATCCCGGCGTCACGCAGTTCGCCGAGCTTCCGGAGCAGTCTGCGTCCGCCGGCTGGCGATGGCCCGCAGAAAGCCCCACGAATCCAGGGAGATACCGATGTCGGAGCCTGAGCCCGTTCAAGACGCCCACGCCGAGGATGCCGACACGCCAACCACGGCCGAGACCGAGACCGAGACCGACGGGCCTGCCGTTGACGCAAATCGGGCTGCCCGACGCGGGAAGGGCAAGGTCGCCTCGCCTCAACCGTATGGAAAGGGTCAGCGCCTCGGCGGCCGGGGCTCGGTCCAGAGCCCGCGCCAGTGGGGTAACCGCCGAAGCGGCTGATCCGTTGGTGGAGCCTTCGTCGGCACACGGCGGGTGTCCGCGGCGATGGTGGCGGGGAAGCAGCGCGCGAGCAGCAGGATCTCCGTACTTCGACGGCCTCAGTCAACCGAAGGATGATCATCGCGGTTTGCGCCAAGCGGATGCTTTGATATCGGGCCTGATGCGGTCGGTGCTCGTGGTAATGCGTGACGTATTCGGCCAGGGTCGTCAGCAAGTGCGGGGGTGATCCCGTCGAGGCACTCGTGCCGTACCGTGCGCACCCGTCTCTCCGCGTACGCGTTGGCCTCGGCGCTTGCGGCGGGGTACGCAGGAATGTCGATGCTTTCAGAGGCAAGAACGCGGGCGCGCACTTCGCGTCGCGGTCACGGATTACCTCTTCGCGAGGGCGACAGACGGCAACGACCGGTCCGGGACATCGTCTCGCAGTGCCTTTCGGGGCCGGCCATGGCCGGGGGAGTGGGGAGTCATTCTCCGCCGGGATGGCGATCACTGCCTATGGCGCCCCTCGCATCCAAGGGCGAGCGCTACCCTTCCACCGCTCGCTTGAGCGCCACGACATGGGCCGCGGTCTACCGTCGTGAGTCCCATGATCCAAGTCGGAGGGGCCATCACGATGAGCAAGCCCATCGATTACGACGCACCGCGCCGACCCGCCGTTGAGGTTGAAGACGACAGCCTGGAGGAACTCAAGGCGCGCGGCGCGTCGCCGCAGTCAGCAAGAGTCGACCTCGACGAGGCCGAGGCTGCCGAGAACTTCGAGCTGCCCGGCGCGGACCTGTCCGGCGAGGAACTGACCGTGGCGGTCGTGCCGATGCAGCCGGACGAGTTTCGATGCGCGCGCTGCTTCCTGGTGCACCACCGCAGTCAGCTCGCCGCGCAGCCCGACGGCCGGGAGATCTGCCAGGAGTGCTCCTGACGTCCACTGTCAGGCCACCATTTCCCGCCATTCCGGACGACCACCCAGCCATGCGCCGGCGAGGATCTCCGCAGACGCCCGACCCGGACAGGGGTGTACCTTCGACCGACCTGCGATGCCGCCGGTCTGCGCCTCTACCTCCCATCGCTGGCCGTCGGTGCGGATGTAGACGTCGCGACGCCCCCGCGGACTCCGGTCCCCGTTCCACCAGTGACGTTTGATTCTCACCTGCTGACCGTATAGCACTGTGCGGAAAGACGAACCCTAATGATCTTGAGAAGACGGTCAGTGCGATCGGGAAACCCACAAATTGTGGACGAGAGTTGGGAGACCTGACCGGGCAGGCACAGGACGCATCCGCGGAGCGCCGCCTTCGCGACGCCACGTATGCCTTCTGAGCAGATGTCCGGCGAGCGCATCCACGGACCGATCGAAGCGATTCAACAGCGCGCCGAGGGCGACACGTTCGACCGCCTCGGCGCACGTACCTCCCAGCCATCCAGTCAGACCCCAAGCAGGTCATGTCATGAGCTGTCCGACTCTCATCGCCGGCGGCGAGACGGGCGGCGCCTACACCGTGCGCTGTTGCACTGGGGCGACCACCCCGATCGGGGTCACGATGGGTGCGGCGCGCGCGGGTCGCGGCAGCACCCTCGACGGGGACACGTTGATCGGGATGGCCGACGCGACAACGTGCGTGGGCAGGGCCGAGCGGCCGTCCACCGCCACCGCCCGATCTGGTGGTCCAGTCGTGGAGACGTGCTGATCCACCTGCACAGGACGTCGGTACCTGCGACGCGTCGAACCGACACGCGTGGTAGCCCTTACCGACTGGGCCCCGTTGCGTCGTGATGCCTAACGAGTCGTCGGCTTCCGGTCGGCGTCACCCTCGACACGGAACGGAGTGCGCAGGCGGGTCATCGCAGCCGAACTTACGTCGACGGCAGGTGTGTGGTCGAAAGCCCCATTTGCTCCCGGTGCTCCACGGAACAAATTCGAGTCATGCGCGGTTACATCAGTCAAGAGCTGCTCCAAGTTTGCGCGCCAACGCGCGACCCACCCGCTCGCACATGCAAGCCGGGTGCGGAAAATGAGCGGGGCGGATCCGGCCGCTCGCCGGGGGCGTTGGATCCGTTTCGCTCGGCCCGTCGAACCCTAACCCAGAAAGCCATCGTGCACGGCCTGGGCCGGGGTGCGGGTAGATTGATCAACGGGTCCGCCGGTTTCCGACCACGGCCTGCCTCTGATGTCGACCACCACGCGCCGCGACCAATCGGTCAGCGCCGTGCAGGGCGACCCCTTCCACGTTCGGAGACTCCCATGGCGGCACGCCGCCCCAGCAAGACACCCCTTGTCACACCCACCTCCTTCGCCGACCTTGGCGTGCCCGGCCACCTGGTCGCCGCGCTCGAGCAGGCGGGCATCAGCACGCCATTCCCGATCCAGGCCGCGACGCTTTCGGATTCACTCGCCGGACGCGACGTGCTGGGTCGTGGCAGGACGGGATCGGGCAAGACATACGCCTTCGCTCTCCCGGTCCTCGCCCGGCTCTCGGCCGCCACGTCTCCGCGGCTGCCCGGCCGCCCGCGCTCGCTCATCCTGGCGCCCACTCGCGAGCTGGCGACCCAGATCGAAGCGACGATCGCACCGCTGGCCACCGCGCTGTCGCTGCGGACCCTGACGATCTTCGGTGGGGTGAACGCGCGGCCGCAGGTGGGTGCACTGCGTGCCGGGGTCGATATCCTCATCGCCTGTCCCGGCCGGCTCGCCGACCACGTTTCGAACGGCCACGCGATCCTCGACGCCGTCGAGGTCACGGTGCTCGACGAGGCGGACCACATGGCCGACCTGGGCTTCCTGCCGGTCGTACGGCGACTCCTCGACAAGACACCGCCCCGCTCCCAGCGGCTGCTGTTCTCGGCGACGCTCGACGCGGGCGTCGACGTCCTCGTACGGCGGTACCTCTCCAACCCAGTCACCCACAGCGTCGACTCGGCGATGTCCCCGGTCGCCGCGATGACCCACCACGTGCTCCGGGTGCGTCACGATGACCGGCTCCCCGTCCTGATCGACCTGACCGCCGCCCCGGGGCGAACGCTCGTATTCACCCGCACCAAGCGGGGCGCCAAGAAGCTGACCAGTCAACTGGTCGCCTCGGGCGTGCCCGCCGTGGAGCTGCACGGCAACCTGGCGCAAAACGCCCGCACCCGCAATCTGGCGGCGTTCTCCGCCGGCGACGCCCGCACGCTCGTCGCGACCGACATCGCGGCGCGCGGAATCCACGTCGACGACGTAGCTCTCGTGATCCACGCCGACCCGCCCGCCGAGCACAAGGCATACCTGCACCGCTCGGGGCGGACCGCGCGTGCCGGAGCGAGCGGCACCGTCGTCACCCTGATGACCGACGACCAGGTCACCGACGTGCGCGACCTCACCCGCCAGGCCGGCATCAACCCGACGATCACCCGGCTTGGGCCCGGTGACTCGCTGCTCACCGAACTCGCCCCGGGCGAGCGCCGCTTCGTGACGCCTCCCGTAGCGACGACGGCGCCACATCACGGACGAGGCCACAGCGCCACACGGCGCCCGGATCCGCGCACGGCGGCGGGCGGATCGACCGCCAGCGCAGCGCGCGGGAGAGGCTCGGAAAGTCGTCGGGCGAGTGCCGCGGAAACCACGTCCGCGCCACGGGGCGCGGCGGCGTTCTCTTCCGGCACGCGGGTTGGTAGCCGGCGCGGTCAGCGCTGACAGCGAAATCACCGTGCCGCGCGCCCGTGCTAGCCTCGCCGGGTTGCAACCTTCGGTTTGTCGCATACTTTGCCAGCGCCTGGTGGGTATCTAACCCGCCAGGCGCTTTTTGTCCTGCCGGTTCTTCCGGACCAGCAGCGGCGGCAACCGAGGGCCCGTACGTGGCTCCATCCGCTACTCAAAGGAGAAGACATGGCACTCGGCACAGTCAAGTGGTTCAACGCGGACAAGGGCTTCGGCTTCATCGCACAGGATGGTGGCGGCGCTGACGTCTTCGCCCACTTCTCGGCCATCTCATCGAGCGGGTTCCGCAGCCTGGAAGAGAACCAGCGGGTCGAGTTCGACGTCGAGCAGGGCCAGAAGGGCCTTCAGGCCGCCAACATCCGTCTGGTCTGACGTTGACTCCGCCAAGCCGTGGCGTCGAGGCCTCGCCCGTCGCCACGGTGGTGGCTGAGACCACGGACCGGCGAATGCCGGTCCGTTCCGACACCGCGGTCCTTCCCGGCCTCAAACCGCTGGTGTTGCAAGCGCTGTCCGCCCCCGAGTACGCGGCCGGGACCGCCAGCATCGACCGGCTCCGGCTGGCCCCGGTGCCGCTGGTGCCGGAGGTGCGACTGGTCATGGCCGAGGACGCGATCGTCCTCTGGGCACGACTCGAAGCCGAGGCGGGCCACGTCCTCCCGCCGCCGTTCTGGGCGTCGGCCTGGACCGGCGGGCAGGGTCTCGCGCGTTACATCCTCGATCACCCGGACACCGTGGCCGGTTGCCATGTCCTCGACGTCGCATCCGGCTCCGGACTGGTCGCTATCGCCGCGGCGATAGCCGGCGCCGCCGGAGTCACCGCCAACGACATCGACCCCTACTCGATCGCGGCAATCAACGCCAACGCCCACGCCAACGGCGTCGAGTTGACCCTGTCGTCGAGTGACCTGCTTGACGGCGACGTTGACGGCGTGGATGTGGTGTTGGCCGGTGACGCGCTCTACCACCCGTCTGTGGCGGCCCGGATGCTGCCGTTCCTCGCCCGCGTCGTGGCGAAGGGCGCTCGGGTCCTTGTTGGCGATCCGGACCGGGGCCACCTGGCCCATGACTGGCTGGAGCGGGTGGCGACGTACGAGGCGCCGATGAGCGGCGCTCCGGAAGACGCGCAGCTTCACCTGACGAGCGTGCTCAAGCCACGACGCGACAAGGTGGACGACCGGCGGGGCCGGGCCACACGGCTGCGGCGTGAACCCCTTCACTGCCGCACCCGTGAGTGAGGCGAAGCTGTTGCCAGCGCCACTGGCGCCGTGCGGGCGAGCGCCGCATCTGAGACGGTCTACGACAACCGGTCCGAGAGCGACGGCCTCGACCTGTTCGACCCGCAGGGGCTGGCCGGCGGGGTCGTGAACATTCATAGTTAACCGGCGCCGGCGGTGGCTCCCACCGGCTGCCACCACTCGACGGAGAATTGTTCCCGCCGAGCCCGGCCTGACCCGGCGCTACGAGGTCTCGCCTACGTCGTGTTCCAACTGTGAGAGCATCGCCTTCGGCCCCTGTTGGGGCTCGACCTGCCGGGCAGCCGCCTGTTCGTCGGCCGCCCTGGCGGAGTGCTTTTCGGCTCCAACCGCCTTGCGGTTCGCTCGCACTTGATCAAGTAGAACCCACTGCCATCCGAGTCATCAGGGTGCCGATGGCTGGTCGGGCTCAAGCCTGCCTCGATCTTGCCAACGCTCAATGCAACAGTGCCCTCCCGCCGCAGTACCCGACCCGTCTCGGCGTCGCCAGCGCGGGCGATGACTTTCCACCGGACCTCGCTGGTCAGCCACACGTCCCGGCGGCCCAGCCGTCCGCAGATGCCGTTCCACCAGCGCCCCGCCACTTCCCGCACCAGCGCATCGTACAAGCGTACGACTGGCGCTGTTTGGCGAACGAGGGCGGTGGGGCGGCTGGCGCCGGCTTCCGTACCAACCAGCACTTCACGCTTAGGCAGCACCCACTGCGCCGCCACCACCTCGACGACTTCGGGGCTGCCGACGTGCGGCTGGGAACTCTGCACCGGCGCCCGCCTGCGGCAGTGCCGCTCAGCGGGCCTTCTTCGTCGCCCGCTTGCGCGGCGGCGTCAACAGGTCGGCGACCGCCGCGATCGCCGACGGCACCAGGCGGTAGTACGCCCAGACGCCCCGCTTCTCGCGCTCGAGCAGGCCGGCCTCGGTGAGGATCCGAAGGTGATGACTCACGGTCGGCTGGGAGAGACCAAGCGGCGCGGTGAGGTCACTCACCGACGCCTCGCCCTCCGGAGCGGACTGGATCAGACTGAGCAGTCGCAGCCGGGCCGGGTCGGCGAATGCCTTCAGCACTCCCGCGAGCCGCTCGGCATCGGCACGCTTGATCGGCTCGCCAGCAAGAGGCGAGGTAACGGGCGTAGCAGTTTTCGCAGCTCCCACGTCTTCCATCGTTGCACCAACACCATCAATAGGCCGGTGGAACCAGGACCAGGTCACCGTCCGTTCGCGCGTAGGGAGCAGTGTTAACTCGTCCCGGCCGTGTCCGCGCCCCGACGGGCGAGTGTCTGCGTCGGCCCAGCATGTCGGGACCTTGGGCCACAGATGGTGAAGCGCCTCGTCCAGGCCGACGGCGGCCAGTGGCGTGAGCAGACCGGCGACGCGGCCACGCAGCCCCGGAGGGCCGGCTGCCGCAACGGGTAGGCGCTGTGCTCGTCGGCCGTCGGACCCGGTCGTTAGCGCTGCCTCACCGCCTGCCGGCGTCCGCGCTCGTGGCACGGTCCGGCGGTCTGGTGCCGTTGCTAATGAGAGCTACCGGGTCGGGTGCGGCAGACTCGTTCCGGCGTGAGCCACTTGACCATTAGCTTGCGGAAGTTCTCCCGGATACTGCCAGGCAGCTCGCTTGACTGTGGAAACTGGCGGGAGGGATGACGTGCTGTTCGTGGGAGACGACTGGGCCGAGGATCACCACGATGTCGAGGTGCAGGACGAGACCGGCAGCTGGCTGGGCAAGGCGAAACTCGAGGAGGGCATCGGCGGGATCGCCGGCCTGCACGCGCTGATCAGTGGAGGTCTGCCAGACGGGAACGCACATCCGGCGGATGTCGTACGGTGAGGGCAAGGGGCGCCCGGATGTGCAGGGCGGTGAGGACGCTGGCGCCACACCCAATTCCGTGCACTCCAGAGCGTGGTGCTTGACGTAAGCAGGTACGCCCCGGGGGGGGTAATGCGATATCGAACCTGGCTCTTCGTCGCAATCCTGGAATTGCTCACCGTGGCGGGCGGCTACTTCGTGATACGGGAAGTTCCGGGAACCCCGTCGCCGTCATCGTCCGAGCAGACGGGGCTCCCGCTGCGGGACCCGGAGCAGCGGGTGAGCCAGGACGGGGTGTTACGGGTGCGGATTGCCCTGGAGCGACGGCAGGTGGACGTGGCCGGCCGCAAGCTGTGGGCCATGGCCTACAACGGCCACTACATGCCACCCACGCTGCGGTTCCGGCCGGGAGACAGGTTGGAGCTGGCGTTCGAGAACCGGCTGGGCGAGCCCACGAACCTGCATGTGCACGGGCTGCACGTGTCACCCCGCGGCAACTCCGACAACGTTCTTACACACATCCACCCCGGCGAGACGTTCCACTACTCCTACCAGTTCCCGCGCAACCTCGCCCCGGGCACCTACTGGTACCACTCACACGCGCACCCGTTGTCCGAAGCACAGGTCGCCGGCGGCGCCTCGGGCATCATCATCGTGGACGGACTCAAGAAGTACCTGCCACCGGAGCTACGCGACATCCCGGAACACGTCGTCGCACTGAAGGACTTCCAGGTTGAAGGCGACGGGATCAAAACAGAAAATCTGGATATCAGCGCGACCACCAAACGCACGGTCAACGGCCAACTGAACCCGACCATCAAGATCCGTCCGGGTGAGACTCAACTGTGGCGGCTGGCCAACATCAGCGCCAACATCTTTTACCAGTTGCGCCTGCAGGGACAGCAATTTCAGGTGATCGCCCAGGACGCCAACCCCGTCAACCGGATCTTCGCTGCGGACACGCTTCTCCTCCCCGCCGGCGCCCGGTTCGACGTCCTGGTCCGGGGCGGCCCGCCCGGCCGCACACAGTTGGAGACGCTGGCGTACAACACCGGAGCGGGCGGCGACCAGTTTCCCCAGGCCAATTTGGCCACCCTGGTCTCGGAAGGAGAACCGAGGGCTCGGGTGCCGCTGCCAACGGCATTCGCGCCGACAGAGGACTTCCGCAACGCCAGGGTCGACGCAAAGCAAACGGTCGTGTTCTCCGAAAACCAAGCAACAAAGCAGTTCTTCATCAACGGCAAGCAGTTCGATCAGAACCGGGTGGACATCCAGTCCAAGCTGAACACGGTAGAGGAATGGACAGTCCGCAACGAGAGCAACGAGCAGCACACCTTCCACGTCCACACCAACGATTTCCAGTTGCTGAGCACGAACGGCAAAGCTCAGGAAAGCCACGGCTTGCAGGACACCGCGCTTCTGCCCGCCAACGGAGAGATAGTCATCCGGATTCGGTTCGCGGACTACACGGGTAAGTCCGTGCTGCACTGCCACATCCTGCAGCACGAGGATGCGGGCATGATGGCGATCCTGAACATAGTCAAGTAACTGGGCCGTTCGGCGAGGAGATCCGCCCCGCATCTCTGAGGGCCGGGTTCGGCGCGGAGCTACGGTGCGCCGTGAGGCGCTGTGTGACCGAGTGCGGGTGGAAGACGTGCACCGCTCGCTGGCCCCGTCGTAGCGGGTCAGCGTAGCTGAGGACAGCTCAATCATCTCTGTCCGGTGTGAGGTCTGGTCGATTCTCCGATGGCACCACACGCTCGCCGGTGGATTCCGGAGATGGCAATGGGGAACTCCGACGGCTAATGGGCGAACAGGGCTGGTGCGGGACGGGGGTCTTGTGACTGGGAAGGCGCGGTCGGTCGACGCGGCGGCCAGGCCCGTACGAACCGCCGCATGGCCGTGGTGGGCTGATGCGATCGCCTCGGCCGCGGCGGTCAGCCTTCTGGTGGTCGTCGCGCTCTGGGTGCGGGGCGGCGGTGTGCAGGGTCTTCGTGGCTGGGCGGCGGGTTTGACGTCGCTGGGCCGGTTGACCGGGCTTGTCGCGGCGGACCTGCTGCTCATCCAGGTGCTGCTGATGGCGCGTGTGCCGTGGATCGAGCGCACCTACGGTCAGGACAGGCTGGCCCGTTGGCACCGCGTCGTCGGGTTCACGTCCTTCAATCTGATGCTTGCGCACATCCTGCTGATCACGGTCGGGTATGCCGCGACGGATGGGGTTTCGGTGACAGGCGAGGCGTGGTCGCTCGTCACCACGTACCCGGGAATGTTGCTGGCGGCCGCCGGGGCGGCCGCCCTGACGATGGTCGTGCTCACCTCCCTGCGGGCCGCGCGGCGGCGGCTGCGCTACGAGGCGTGGCACCTGCTGCACCTGTACGCCTACCTCGGCGTCGGCCTGGCGCTGCCGCATCAGCTCTGGACCGGGGCCGACTTCACCAGCTCCCGGGCCGCGACGCTGTACTGGTGGACCGCGTACGCCGCGTGCGCCGGCGCCGTGGTCGCCTTCCGGCTCGGGCTGCCGGCCTGGCGGACGCTGCGGCACCGACTCACGGTCGACGCAGTCGTCCCGGAGGCTCCCGGCGTTCACTCGATCTACCTGCGCGGCCGCCATCTGGACCGTTTGCCGGCCCGCGCCGGGCAGTTCTTCCAGTGGCGGTTCCTGAGCGGCCCGGGTTGGAGTCGCGGCCATCCGTACTCGCTGTCCGCGGTACCGAGTGAGGACACGCTGCGGATCACGGTGCGGTCCCGTGGTGAGGGCAGCGAGCCGGTGTCAGAGTTACGGCCGGGTACCCGTGTGTTGGTTGAGGGGCCGTACGGCCGGCTGACGGCCGCCCGGCGCACGGCTGCGCGGGTCACCATGATCGCGTCCGGTATCGGAATAACCCCGCTGCGGACCTTGTTGGAAGAGTTACCGTACGCGCCGGGCGACGCCACGCTGCTGTACCGGGCGCGCTCGGCAGAAGACCTGGTGTTTCGCCAGGAACTGGAGCGCCTCGCGGCCGTCCGTGGCCTGCGCGTGGAGTACCTGTTGGGGCCGCGCGGGCGGGCGGGTTCATGGTTGCCGGCGGGGTTCGGCGACGACGCGAAAGCCTTGCGTGAGCTTGTCCCGGACATCGCGCAGCACGACGTGTTCGTCTGCGGACCGGACGAGTGGATGCAAACGGTCGTTCGGGCGGCTCGGCAGACAGGCGTGCCGGCGCAGCGCATTCATCTTGAGCGCTTCACCTGGTAACTCGGCCACCCATTCCGCATGGCGCTCACAATCCGACCCGAGGAGGACGACATGCGTAAGATCACGATGTGGTTCCTCGCCACGATCGCCGTGGTGGTACTTCTCTTCAGCTACAAGACGTCGACCGGACCCGGCAGCTCGCTCTCGGCCGGAACCGTTGACGGCGCAACCGCGCCGGGCGTGGTGACCGGCCCCGGTGCGCCGGCGGACCCCGGGACGTCAAAGGGCACCGTCGCACGGTCCGGTTCCACCACCGTCGCCGACGGCCCCGTGGTGCAGACGAAGCGGGGGAACGTCCAGGTGCAGGCTCACCTCAGCGGTGGCCGGATCACCGACATCAGCCCGGTGACGGTGCCGAACGACAACAACCGCTCCCGCGAGATCAACAAGCACGCGGTGCCGCAGCTGCGCACGGAGGCGCTCGCCGCGCAGAGCGCGCAGATCGACGCGGTGTCCGGGGCGACGCTGACCAGCCAGGGCTACACCGAGTCGCTGCAGGCCGCGCTGGACTCCGCTCAGTTCAAGGCCAAGCCGTGACCAGGCAGGCGTTCGTCGAGCAGATCATGGGTCTGCCCGTCAGCGTGCACCTACGTGGCCCCGACGCCGACTCCCCGGCGGCGGCACACGCCGTCGCCGGGGCCTTCGCCGAACTGCGCCGAATGGACGCCATCTTCAGCACGTACCGCCCGGACAGCCGGGTGAGCGCGCTGAACCGGGGAGAACCGGTACACCATCCGTTGGTCGACGTCGTACTCGACCTGTGTGAGCAGGCCCGACAGCGTACCGACGGCTACTTCAACGCCTACCTCCCCGAACCGGGCGGGGGCACCCGCTTCGACCCGTCCGGCCTCGTCAAGGGCTGGGCCGTCGAGCGCGCCGCGCAGCACCTGGACGGCTACGAGTCCTACCTGAACGCCGGCGGGGACATGACGGTACGCGGATCCTGGCGCGTGGGCATCGAGGACCCGGCACAGCCCGATCAGCTCCTCACCGCCATCGAGGTCGTCGACGGGGCCGTCGCCACCTCGGGCAGCGCACACCGCGGAGCGCACATCGTCGATCCGCACACCGGCGCCCCCGCCCGGGGCCTGCGCTCGATCACCGTCATCGGACCGTCCCTGACCTGGGCCGACGTGTACGCCACCGCAGCAGCCGCCCAAGGGCCCGAGGCAGTGACCTGGCTCGCCACACTACCCGGGTACGAGGCCCTGCTCGTCGGCGACGACGGCGCCCTACTGGCCACACCCGGCTGGCCACTACCCGCCTAACGCGGTGGCCGGTTCGCCGGCGAGGATGAACACGCCCGGAGAGTCGGTGACCGGCCGCCCGTCCAGCTTCGGATCAATGCCAGGGGTGCGGTAAACGATCGTGTCGTTGCGGTTGCCCGGCTGCGGGCCAGCGACGGCGATGACCGGGAGTCCGTCGTACTGAACGACCGGGTCGGCCTCGGTCGGGTCCAACAACATGACGAAGACTCCCTGGTTCTCCGCCCCGAACTGCACGCGCCCGTCGTCCTCGTACTCCATCTCGTCGGCGTGTGCCCCCGAGCCGCCCACGGTCGCCGCCCCCGCGCCGGACGCCGCTCCCGTAGCCCCTGCGGCGACGCGGCCTCCGACAGTTCAGCGCGGCCAGCGTCGGCCGGGGACACCGTTCAGCAGGGAAACCGCGGCGGGCCGGCGTAGAGCAGGCCGGTCGCTGCTGCCTGCGGTGGAGCAGCACAGTTGCCGGCATGAACGCCGCGCGCCGGGTAAAGGCGCCGTTCCGTTTCTCTGGTGGACATTTCGAGGGGGTCAGACGCGCGCCGTGAATCCGCCGGGCCGGGCTGACAAAGCCGGGGAAGGGACCAGGCGCGATGAGTCTCGTTGATCTTGCCACCCACGTCCCGTACTGCGTCATTCCGGCCAATCACCGCCCGGTGCGGACATACGCTGCGGAGAGAGCAAGCGCCGGGATTCATTCACACCATCGGATGCCCTGGCGAGGCAGGTGCCGGCAGGGAACGGCAATCGGGAGGAAGCAGATGGGTGCGAGCGGAGCCGCTGGACAGGACGAGGCATCGCCCTCGCCGGCGCCCGACCAGGTCACCGTGCTCGCCCAGTTCGTCGCGAAGCCCGGCCGCGAATCCGACGTGTGTGACGTGCTGCTGCAGCTGGTCGGACCGTCACGCGCGGAGTCGGGCAACGTGAGCTACGACCTTCATCGGCTGAAGAACAATCCGGCCGCGTTCTACGTGCTGGCCAACTGGCGGGACCAGGCTGCCCTTGATCACCACACGGCGAGCGAGCACGTCCGCACCCTGCTGGACGAACAGGCGGTGCCGGATCTGGTGGCTGCGCCGACGCTGAGCTACGCGCGGCCGCTCACCAGCCCGGATGCCAGACCGGACCGGACCCGAGCGACCGCGAACTCCCCCGCCCAGGTGACCCTCGTCCCGTTCTTCACCAGCAGGCCGGGTGCGGTCGACGCGGTGCGTCGGGCCCACCTCACGATGGTGCAGCCGACCCGGGCCGAACCGGGCTGCCTCGACTACGACCTGTACCAGTCCCGGGAGGACCCGTCGGTGATGTTCTTCTACGAGAACTGGACCGACCAGGACGCGCTCGCCAAGCACATGAACACGCCAAACTTCTACCGGTTTGTTCGCGGCGAGGTGGACGGGCGCCTGGTGGTCCCCTGGACCGCGCACATGATGGCGATGGTCAGCCAGCCCGCCGGCTAGACCAGCCGGGCTGCCCGGCGTCCCGGTCCTGGGTCTGCTCGGCGTCGGACGTGGGCTCGCCCCGGGTGGGGTTCAGCCCCTTCCGCTGCCACGCTTCGACGATGCGCCGATCATGTCCGCGCCGAACACCCGAGCGACGCAGGCGCTTCGATTGGCACAATCAACATGTTCGGGGGCAGGACATGCGGTTGGGACGGCGTGTCCTCGGCTGGCTCCGCCGCCGGGATCCGGGATATCGCACAGTTCGCCGGGCGGCGCGGCTGACGTTCGTCGCCTCCGTCAGCTTCTACGGCTGCCGGTACGGCCTGGACAGCACGGTCCTGGCGACGTACGCGTTGTTCGCCACGGTCGCTACCGGCTCGTTCGCCCAGTTGCCGGGCGACGCGTCCCAGCGAGCGCGCACGCTGCTCGCCGCATTGCCGATGGCGTGGGTGCTGGTGGCCATCGGCACCGTCCTGGCCTGGGGCACCTGGGCTGCGCCGGTCGGGATGCTGGTCGTCGGGTTCGCCGTGGCGTTCGCCGGCGTCGGCGGCCCGCGCCTGGTCGGGCTGGCCAACGCGTTCCAGCTCTTCTACATCCTGGCCTGCTTCCCGCCGTATCAGCCCGGGACGCTGCCGGCCCGGTTGGCTGGGGTGACGGTGGGCATCGTGCTGGTGAGCCTCAGCGAGGCGACGCTGTGGCCCGACCCGCCACCGGTCGTCTTCTCGCACCGTTTGGGCGACGCGGCGCGGGAGGTCGGCGCGTTCCTTGAGGGAATCGCGGACGTGGCGTCCGGGCGGCAGAGTGCCGACGCGGAGCTGGCGCGGCGCCACCCTCGAGCCATCCGTGCGGTCGAACAGGTGCGGATACTGCAGCTAACCCCTACCCAGCGGCCCATGTCCGCCGGTGTGCGGGACCGTGCGTTGCGAGACGCTGCCGCCGCCGTACACGAGATGCTCGCGCTCGCCGAGTCGCTCGCGACCGGACGGGGGGCAGCCGAGGCCAGGGACGCCGACGCGGCGCGGCTGCTGCGGCAGTCGGCAGCATCGATCCGCTCCTCCGGCGACATCGCGCTCGGGGAAGCACAGGCCGCCGGCGCGGACGACCACCTAGATGCCGCAAGCGCCGCACTCGAAAGGCGGCGGGCCCGGGCGGGGCAGCGGACCCACGCCACTCGTCTGCGTGTAGCCGCCATCGTTCAGGCGGTGGTCGTACAGGCCGACATCTTGGCGACCGCCACGCGGCTGGCTGGCGGTTTCCCGACCAGACAGGCGACCGAGCGCCCGGCCACCGGGCCCGACCAGTTCTGGTACGCCCGGCGCAGCGCCCTGTCGTTGTACTGGCAGCAGTTACGCGCACACCTCACACCGCGCTCGGTGTACTTCGAGGGAGCCGTCCGGCTCGCCGTGGCTCTCGCCGCCGCCCGCGTCATCGCCGGAACGTTCAACCTGCTCCACGGCTTCTGGGTGCTTCTCGCCATCCTCACTCTCATGCGGACCTCCGGCGCGGACACCCGCACCACGCTGCGTCCCGCACTGGTCGGCACGCTCATCGGCGCCGTCGCTGGCGGCCTGCTGCTCCTCGCTTCTCCACCGCCCGAGATATACCCGGCGCTGCTGCCGATCACCATGGTGCTGGCGTTCGGCGTCGGCCCCGTGCTGGGCACGGGCTGGTCGCAGGCCATGCTGACACTGCTGCTCATCTTCGTCTTCGCCCAGCTCACGCCGGTGAGCTGGCAGCTGGCCGGGGCCCGCGCGGTGGATGTCCTGATCGGCGCGGCGGTCGGCGTTCTTGCCGGGTTGTTGATGTGGCCCCGAGGCGCCAGCAGTGAGCTGCGGCGCAACGCCGCCGCCTACCTCGCGGCTGCTGCGGAGGCCATCGCACAAACCGTGCAGGCACTCGCGGGGGAAGACCGAACGCCCGGGGCGCTTGACGCGGCGCGTCGAGGAAAGATCCTCACGGACGCATCCTTCGCCCAGTACCATTCCGAGCGCCACGATCCGCGGATGTCGCAGGTGGACTGGGAGGTCGTACTGATCGCCGGTAATCGCACCCTGCGCGGCGCAGAGGCGCTTCTCGCCCGCGACCGGCCCGGAGTCCTGGCGTCCTGGCCCGACTCCGCAGCCCAGCTCGTCGGCTGGGCTCAGCGACTACGGTCCGCTTACGCCCACCTGGCCAGACAGTTGCCGCAGGGCCAGATCCGCCGTCCCGTCGCCCCGCCGGTGGCTGCCACGGACATCGTCGACCACGTCGACGAGAGCATTCGGAGCGGCGAAACCCGCCCCGAGGTCCTGCGCCTGGTCGAGGTCGGCGTGTGGCTTGCCAGCCTCACCGGCCACATCGCGCGGATCCAGTCACCACCGGTGGCGCCGGCGGAATATCGGAAGGAGGCGTAGGCGGATCCCGGGCATCCCGAGTCCGGTCACTGCGGGTGCCTTCGCCGCAGGTGAGATCCGGCGATGTCCGGGAGACCCCTAGACAGGGCCAATTTCGAGGCCGGAAGTTCCGGATCATGTCTCACGGGTGCAGGACCGCCTTGATCACCCCGTCCTCACGGCGGTCGAAGCGCCGGTACAGGTCGGGCGCGTCCGCCAGGGTGCCGTGGTGGGTGACGATGATGCCGGGCCGGGCTCGGCCGGAGACCACCAGGTCGCGCAGCAGCCGGGTGTAGCGGCGGTCGTGGGTGCGGCCGAACCGGACCGCGACGCCCTTGCCGAATAGCGTCCCCCACGGTGCGACCAGGTCTTCCCGGGCGGTCGCCCCGGGCCGCGGGTGCAGGTCCTTGTCCGGGTACACGCCGGCGACGCCGATCGCGCCGGTCGGGTTGACCAGTTGGGCTGCGTCCGCGATCACCTGGTTGGGGCGTTCCTGGTCGGGGTGTTCGCGGTCGCGGGCCTGGAACCCGACCGCGTCGACCACCTTGTCGGCCCCGCTCAACTTTTCCTCTCCGAGGGGCAGCCCTGCCCGTGCCCGGTCCTCCCGGATCTGCTCGACCGGGTCGCCGCGGCGGAAGTCGATCGGGACCGCTCCCAGTTCGCCGGCCTTGTCCAGCCGGGCGTCCACGCCGTCCACGCAGTACACGACCCGGGCGCCCAGGATCAGGGCGGAGTACGCGCTGAGCAACCCGATGGTGCCGGCGCCGAAAACGGCCACCGTGTCACCGGGTTCCACGCCGGCGAGGGTGGCGGCGGCGTGCCAACCGGTGACGAACGCGTCGGCGAGCAGCACGAAGTCGTCCTCGTGCGCGTCGCCGGGCTCCCCGGGCAGGTGCACGCAGTTTGCGTCGGCCCACGGCACGCGAAGCAGGTCGGCCTGGGCACCCCGGTAGGGGCCCATCCCCGCGTAGCCGTACGCCGCGCCCGGCCCCTCGGCGCGGACCCGCAGACACGCCGCGGAAAGTCCCCGGGAGCACATCGCGCAGGTGCCGCAGAACACGTGGGTGGGGATCACCACCCGCATGCCCGGCCGGACGGTCTGCACGGCGCTGCCCACCTGCTCGACCACACCCAGCGGTTCGTGGCCGAACACCAGGCCGGGGCTCGCGCCGGTCCGACCGTCGTACATGTGCAGGTCGGTACCGCACAGGCCGCTGGAGGTGATCCGCACCAACGCGTCGGTCTCCGCCTCGAGCGTCGCGTCGGGCACCTGGTGCACCCCGACGGTCCGGACATCCTCGTAGACCACCGCTCTCATTCGTGCTCCCTCCGGTCGGTGACCCCGTCCCTCCGGCGCGCCAAGCCGACGGCAACGACCACGACACCCACCACCAACGCCCCCGCCAGGGCGGGCGCCCAGATCGGCGCCACGCGTAGCGTCAACGCGCCGAGCACGGCACCGCCGAGCAGCCCGAGCAGGCGGCTGAACCCACCCGCGCCGGCGGCGAACCGATGCGGATCGAGCACGACGCCCCGGACCACGTCGGTGAGCGAGCCGGTCAGGTACGTCTTCGAGGCACCCCCGTACCCCGGAGCTGATCGTGACCACGCTCTGCATCCCGTTCGCCACCGACGCGCCACCGACGCGCCACCGAGCACCGCCAGCCCACCGCCGTCGCCCGGCAGGCGACCTGGGATTAGCTCCGCCGGCAGCAACAGCGGCGAGCGGCAGCCCGGCCTATTCAGCGCCGTGTGTCCATGGCAGCAATGCCAACCCGGTCTCCTGGTCGATTTGCTTTGTGAGGTTCGCTCCGACCTCGGTGATGATGACCTCGAGAGTTGGCCAGACCTCACCCCGCAGGAGGTGGCCCCCGACGGTCGTGCCGTCCCGGTGGCCGAGCACCGTGTGCACGTGCAGAGCTGGCTTGCCCTGGTTGTCGGCGATATCGCCCAGCAGGGACAGGACCTCGACCTGTTCCCGAACCGGAATTCCCAGGTAGGTGCGCTTCCCGCGGTCGAAGTACCCCAGCTCCGCCGACTTGAACCCACCGACGGCCGTGACCTGGGCACCGCGAATGCAGTACCGTTCCGCCACCTCGTTGATGGCGGCCACGGCGTCCTCCCCCTTGCCGACCGCGACCACCACCATGCGCCGGTGACCATCAGTTAGTTCGACGTCCCTCACGATCTTCCTCATCTCGATAAGACGGAGACAGCTAGCCTCACTCAGAGTGAACCGCCGACTCGGATGGGGGCAGCGGTTCTCGGCCTTTCTGGTCGTAGGTTCCGTAGGACGCTGGGCGGGTCACTCGTGAACCGCCTGCCGCCTTTCGGGGTTGGCTCTCCGGGGCTGTGTTGCCCGCCCGGCGTCCGGCCGTGGTTTGACTCAACAGAGGCGTGATCGTCGGCCGGTACTCCAGTTCGGCATGTCGTCCGCGGTCTTCGTCAGTTCGTAGAGGAGTGGGAGGACGACCAGGTGATCACGATCGGGGTGGGCACAAGCGCGCCCACACCGCGACGGCAGTGGACGATGCCAGCCAGCGGCCGTTAGCCAGCCTGCAGATTGAGTCCACCCTGCGTGACTACGGGCGGTTGCTGCGCGCTGGGCCGGCCGCGACGAGCATCGGCAGTGGGCGGTGGAGAGCGGTCGGGGCCTGAGCCGGCGTCTGCCGTCGGGCCATCCTGTAGGCGAAGTCCTGACCGTGTCCGAGTGACCGACCCCGACCGGCTCCTCCAGCGGATTGCCCGGAACGAGAGCAGACGCGCGGCGGGCTGAGCTCGATCAGGCGGCGGTTTCCGCCAATGCGCGCCACGCGTCCCGGTGGGTGGCTTGCCGTGCCGGATCGGCCACCGGGGCCGCGCCAGCAGCCGTCGGGTGTACGGGTGCGCGGGCGCGGCGAGTACCTGGGTCCGCCGGCCCCTGCTCCACGATCAGGGGCCGCCTTCGCAACAAGGCACCTGGCCGCATTTCTGCTGATCAGGGGCCGCCTTCGCATCTGGTGGTGGGTAGAGGATTCGAACCTCTGTAGCTTTCGCGACTGATCTACAGTGCGCCCCATGCGCTCAGTACCCGGGTAGCAAGCCGGGGTGGCCGGGGTGGGTTGGGGCGACTCTTGGGGGAAGTGTCCACCCCGGCCGGACCGGCTCGGCAACGCCGGTCCCTCTTATGGCGATGCGGGGTCAGATTCCGTTACAGCTCAGTCCGAATGCCGGGAATCGGGTGACCCCGTCGTTGGAGGCATTAAAGCCGCCTCGACGAGGTCTCGGCTGGCAGGCTACGGCGCCCACCCAGCATCCGGCGTACGCGGTGATCAGCCCGTCGAACGATGGGAGCTGCTGGCTGGGCTGGGAGCCCTGCCGGGTGATGCCGGCGCGGTGCGGCCGTGTCGTCACTGGTTGCCGCGGTGTGCGCCACCTGGGTCGGCGGCTGGGTTCTCGTCGGAGGGCGAGGTGGCGCCCGACGAGATCCCCGCGACGCCCATGGGGGACTGGAACTGCTCGTCGGGCTGGCCTGGGTCGGCGTGGAGCCGGTCCGGCGCGCCGGGTCCGGGGTCGGCACCGCGGGCGTGCTCGTCGAGTTCGTAAGGAAGGGAGGGATCAACCGGGTTCGTCATGCGGACCAGGTACCACCACGGGAGCGGGCGAAACCCGGCCCCGGGATGGAGGTCGGGCGACCGGCGCGGGACGGCCCGGCACTCCGCGACCGGCCGACTCCGGGCACTCGAGCTCGACCTCGGTGAGGTCGAAGACGAGATATGGCGAGGTCCCCCTGGTGAGCCGGTCAGCAGTAGCGAGCGGGGTCGGTGGGGTCAAGGTGCCTCTGGCTGATCCTTGTCGCGAACAAGGTCTGGTTCCGGCTAACGGCAGTAGGCCTAGCCTTCACCCGGCTCGGGGTATCGCGGGCGGAGGCGGCGCAGCTGTTCCGTCACCGACCAGCCGCCCGTCAGGCACCACAGGGCGATGACCGGGTCGCAGATGGCGCAGCCGTGCGA
>NZ_JBAKHT010000014.1:0-157116 GCF_036906755.1 Micromonospora sp. CPCC 206171
GCCGCCGGGCCGCGCCCCGTCGCCACCGCCGCCACCGGCGGCCCGCGCCGGCGTCCGGCCGCCCGCCCGCCGGTCCGACCGCCGTCGCCCAGCGCCCGTCCGCCGAAGTTCCCGGCCGCCACCCCGAGCCCGGCCCCGCAGCGCCCGGCGGTGCCCGCGCCGACCAGCCACGACGCCCCCGACCCGGACGGTACGGTGACGGGCGACGCCAGCTGACCGGGCCGTACGCCCGCCGCCGGCGCAACCGGCTCGCGGCGAGGCCGGACGGGACGGATCGGGGACGGGGAGCTGAGCGGGGTCGACGGGGGCGGTGACGACGGTGGGCTCCGCCCGGTCGTCGTACCGCCCGGAGCGCTGACCCGGCTGGCCCGGGTGGTGACCGAGGTGACCGCCCCCGCCGTGCTGGTCACCCTGCTGACCGTGGCGGTCGGCTGGCACGGCGCCGGTGGCGCGCACGGGCTCGGTTGGGCACTGCTCGCCTCGGTCTTCGCCAGCGGCATCCCGTTCGCGTACATCCTCGGCGGGGTGCGGCGCGGTCGCCTGACCGACCATCACGTGGGCGTCCGCGACCAGCGGCGCGTACCCCTGCTCTTCGGGCTGGCCTCGGCCACCGCCGGCCTGGCGCTGCTCGCGGCGCTCGGCGCCCCCCGGCCGGTGCTCGCCCTGGTCGCCGCCGGGGTGGTCGGCCTGGTGGTGGCGGTGACCGTCAGCCACTGGTGGAAGATGTCGATCCACACCGCGGTGGCCGCCGGCGCGGTGGTCGTGCTGGCGCTGACCTTCGGCCCCCGGATGCTCGCCGCCGCGCCGCTGCCGGCCCTGGCCGGCTGGTCCCGGGTACGGCTGCGCGACCACACCGTCGCACAGGTGGTCGTCGGGGGTGTGGTCGGCGGTCTGGTCGCCGGCCTGGTCTACGCCGCGCTGCGCTGAGCGCGGCGTGACCGGTCAGGGGGAGTCGTCGCCGAGGCGCTGGCGGTTGGCCTCGATCCAGGCGTCCAGCGCGGCCGGGTCGTCCGGGTCCACCCCGTCCGCCATCAGCTGCGCCACTGCGGCGGTGGCCGGGCTGCGCCGCTCACCCGTGCTGTAGAGCCGGGCGAACTCCGGCACCAGCTCCTCGATCGCCTCGTCGGTCCGGGTGACGGCCTGCTCCGGCAGTCCGCGCCGATGTCCGGCGAACGCCGTCCAGGCGCGCAGCACCCGGGGCAGCATCGCC
Organism: Micromonospora sp. CPCC 206171; assembly: GCF_036906755.1. Lineage (NCBI taxonomy): Bacteria > Bacillati > Actinomycetota > Actinomycetes > Micromonosporales > Micromonosporaceae > Micromonospora > Micromonospora sp. CPCC 206171. The sequence goes on from NZ_JBAKHT010000014.1 coordinate 1,211, forward strand.
GCGTCGTCCATGTCCAGCACGGCCCGGCGGTGCACCCAGTCCAGCAGGAACAACCCCGCCACCGCCGGGCTCCAGCGCAGCGGGTCGGCGTCCGGGAAGCTCGCCGCGTGGTCGAAGAGCAGGCCCAGACAGAAGTGCAGTGAGGCCAGCTCCGCGTCGCCGTCCAGGGTGTGCAGGCCGGCGCGGGCCGCCGCCGGCGACGCCAGGAAGGCCCGCACCAGCTCGGTGCGTTCCTCGCCGGTGAGCGGCTCGGCGTCCCAGGTCAGCGTGTCCGCGGGCGCGCCGGGCAGCACCGCCAGCCGGGCGCCGACCAGGGCGCGGTCGGTGGCGAGCGAACCCTCGCCGGGCAGGTCGCCGAGGTCGTCGGTGACCGTCAGGTGCCGGCTCACCTCGCCGTGCATCCGGGCCGGGTCCTCCTCGCGGAACCAGGTCAGGTCGTCCGTGGCGCACATCTGCCGGACCTGTTCGAGAATCCGCTCGGCGGGGCCGCCCACGAAGACGTCCTTGGTGATCCCGATGTTGTGGTCGACGAGCGCCACCAGCGCGTGCTCCGGACCGCCCGTCGCGTCGTCGTAGGCGAAGGTGGCGAGGTAGGAGGTCTGGTCGCCGTACACGTCGCCGTACGACCAGGCGCCGGTGAGGTGTACCCGGCCGAGCTGGCCGGACCAGGCTGGGGCCTGGGTGCCGGGGCGGACCTTCGCCGCGCCCTCCGCGTCCGGCACCAGCGCGGCGAAGACCGACCGGATGGTGGTCGCGGCGGCGGTCCGGCGGCGCGAGGTGGCGGCCAGGAAGCCGGAGACGAACTCCCGTACCGCCCGCTCCCGGTCGGTTTCGGCGATCGCGTAGACGCTGCCCAGCAGGGCGGCGCCGAGCATCTCGGCGTCGAGGGCGGTGTCCAGCCTCGTCACGTCGCGGGCGGCGTGCAGCACCGCGTCGTAGGGGGTCTGTGGCGTGGCCATGGTCCGACCCTACGCCGCGACGGTCGCCGGGACACCCGTGCGGAGGGCTCGTCTCACCGGGCCGCGTCGCGCAGCGCGTCCCGGGCCTGCCCGTACCGGTCGAGGACAGCCCGTACCGGGCTGAGGACGTACGTGTCGCCGACCCCGGCCACCGCGACGGTGAGGCGCTTCTCGGCCCGCTGCCGGGCCCGTCGGGCCGCCCAGCGGATCACCGGCCGGGTCACCGCGGCCACCAGCAACCCGGCGAGCAGGCCGCCGAGCAGCAGCAGGGTCGGCAGCGGCACCTCACCGACCCGCGGGTACTCCAGGGCGGGCAACCCGAGCGCGCGCAGCGCGTAGCCGAGCAGCAGCCAGCCGAGCCCGGCCAGCGCGGCGAGGGTGACCAGCCACTGGACGCCACCGACCAGCCGCCACCAGAGCGGCCGACGGTCCATGCCGAGGTCGGTGCCGGCGATCGCCCGGTCCAGCGCGTCCGGCAGGTCGTCGAGGCGGGACCGGGCGGCCGTGGTGACCGCGTCCGGCCAGGGTGCGGGCAGGTCGGCCCCGGAGCGGTCGGCGACCGCGCGGATGGCCAGCCCGAGGGCGGACCGCTGGGCGGCGGTCGGGTCGGGCACCGAGGTCGCGGCGACCAGGCTCTCCGCCGGCTGGTCGGCCCCGGCGGCCGGGCCGGGCAGGTGCAGCCGGCGCAGCGGATCCGGTCGCAGCCGGCGCCAGCCCCGGACGACCGGCCAGCCGGTCGTGCCGCCGGCCCGGTGCCGGTACGCCCCCTGGACGGCGTCGGCCACCGCCGGCACCCCGGCCGCGGCGGCCAGGGCCCGGTCCAGCGAGCGGACCGTGTCCTCGTCCGGGGCGTCACGGGGGACGTCCGTGACCACCAGCTCGCCCAACCCCGCCACGACGGCGTCCATGTCGCCCGAGAGCCGGCGCAGCGACGCCTGACGCTCGGCGACCGCCCGCTCGAGCGCCTCCCGTAGCCCCGTCAAGCCGCCTTCGTGGACCGCCGTGGTGGCCAGCAGCGGCACGCCGTCCAGCCCGTCGGCGTCGAGCAGCCGGCGCAGGTCGTCGAGGACCCGGGGCAGCTCGGTCGCCGACAGCCGGTCGGCCTGGTTGAGCACGACCAGGGTCACGTCCCGGTGCCGGTGGAACTCGCGCAGGTAGCTGGTGTGGATCACCCGGTCGGCGTACTTCTGCGGGTCGACCACCCAGACCACCAGGTCGACCAGGCCGAGCAGCCGGTCCACCTCCAGCCGGTGGGACCGCTGCACCGAGTCGAAGTCGGGCAGATCGAGCAGGACCAGCCCGTGCAGGCCGGTCTCGTCGTCGGCGTCCAGCGCGCTCTCCCGGACGAACCGGTGCCGGGGCAGCACGCCGACCCAGTCGAGCAGCCGGCTGGCACCGTCGAGCGGGCCCCAGACGCAGGCGTGCGCCACGCCGGTGGTCGGGCGGCGCACGCCGACCGGGGAGAGGTCGAGTCGGGCCAGTGCGTTGAACAGGCTGGACTTGCCGCTGCCGGTGGCGCCGGCGAGCGCCACCACGGTGTGGTCGCGGGAGAGCGCCAGCCGGGTGCCGGCCCGTTCGACCAGGGTGTGCGCGGTGACCAGGCGGGAGTCCGGCACCTGGCCGTCCACGGCGGCGAGGAAGCGGCGTACCGCGTCGAGGCGGGCCACCAGGTCGTCGGCGTCCACCCGCTGCTCGCCCCGGAACGCCTCGCGCATCCGGCCGACGATGCCCGTCATCGGCGGTCACCGCTCGGAGCGGGCAGGCCGCGGCCCTCGCCGTCGGCCAGGCCGCTGCGGTGCCGGGCCACCTCGACCCGGGACGCGGCCCGGTGCAGCTCGGCCCCGGCGTCCGTGCCGGGCCGGGCCTCGTCGGTGCGCGTCAGGTAGCGCGCCGCCTCCTCGTCCAGCAGCGCCCGGACCCGGTCCAGCAGGTCGGCCCGGGCCTTGTTGGCGAGGGTACGCACGGCCTGGTCGCCGAAGATCGCCTGGAGCACGGCCTGCGCGGCGACGGTGGTGCCGGCACCGGTCGCCACCTCCAGGCCGGTCGGGATGAACGCGGTCGAGGCGAAGACGGCGATCATGACGGCGAGGCCGGTGGCGTTGACCGCGTACGCGGCGGTGCGGGCCACGAAGCGCCGGTCGCCCCCCTCGGCCTTCACCAGCTCCAGCACCCCGCGCTGCCAGTCCCGGACCAGGCGCTCGGCCCGCTCGGAGAGGTCGTCGGAGGGGTGGGCCAGCCCCGGTTCGAGCAGCGCCGCCCCGGCCGGGTGCGCCTTCCAGGCGGTGTACGCGTGCTCGGCCGCCTCGGAGGAGACCCCGCGCAGCAGGGTGACCAGCTGGGACTCGATGGCGTTGCGCAGCTCGGTGGCGGGCGTGGCGGGACGTCCGGTCATCGCGGCGACCACCCGGTCGCGCACCCGGCCGATCCGCGCCTCCAGCGTCCGGAAGAACTCGCCGGTGCCGACGAACTCCTGCCACCGGGCCAGCACCTCGCCGCGGAGCAGCCGGCCGTCCTTGAGCCCCTCCTCCACGCTGCGCTGCGCACCCCGGTACGCGGCCCGGACCCGCTCGTCGAGCGCGTCGGCGGCGGCGACCTGCTCGTCGGCCGCCTCGGCCAGCGCCTCGACGGTCGGGTACAGCGAGGCGAGTGCGCCGTCCAGCGTCTGCCGGACCACCGCGGCCCGGGCCTCGGCATCGGCGGCCAGCCGGGAGAACCAGGCGCTCAGCGGCGCGGTGACCTTGTCCGGCAGCAGGCCCTGGCCGTCGACCCAGGTCTCGGGCAGAACGAACAGCGGCGCGGCGCCGAGATCCTGCGCAGCGAGCATCTCCGACAGGTGGGCGGCGATCTCGTCGGCGGCCTCCGGCGGCACCCGGTCGAGCACCATGGCGATGGCCGCGCCCCGGGCCCGGGCGCTGCGCAGCAGCTCCCAGGGGACGGCGTCGGCGTACCGGGCGGCGGTGGTGACGAAGAGCCAGAGGTCGGCGGCGGCCAGCAGTTGGCCGGCGAGGGCCCGGTTGGCGTCGACCACCGAGTCGATGTCGGGGGCGTCGAGGAAGGCGAGCCCGGCGGGGAGCGCGGGCGCGGTGACCAGGTGCAGGGTGCGCGGGTCCTCGCTCGGCTGGGTGGTGCGGGTGAGGCCGGGCAGCAGCTCGCCCTGGCGGAACCAGGCGGAGTCGGCCGGGTTGCAGACCAGCACCGGGGAGCGGGTGGTCGGACGGAGCACCCCGGCGGCGCTCACCCGGGCCTGCACCAGGCTGTTGACCAGGGTCGACTTGCCGGCGCCGGTGGAGCCGCCGACCACCACCAGCAGGGGCGCGTCGAGCCGGGCCAGCCGGGGCAGCAGGTAGTCGTCGAGCTGGTCGGCCAGGGCCGAGGCGGTACGCCGGGCCGGCTCGGCCGACGGCAGGGTCAGCGGGAAGCGGGCGGCGTCGATCGCGGCCCGCAGCCCGGTCAGCGCGGCCGGGAGGCCGTCGGCGGTGGTGCCGGGGGCAGCCTCGGCGGCGTCCGGCGACCCGGTGCGGGCGGCGACGGGGGGCGCGCCGGACCGGGTGGCGGGATCGCCTTTCGTCGTCACCGCTAAAGCGTGCCCGACCGATGCAAGAGAAGACAACCGGACGGTAATAACGGTCGGGTTGCGTCGGGTCGGCTCAACCCCGACTTGCGGATTGCCGGCGGCGTGGCACTATTGAGTCAAGTTCACTCAACTTGTGGTGCGGTCACTGCGGGTGGCCCGCCGGGCAGGCCCGTGACCTGCCTCAACGTTACGAAGCGAGGAAGCGAAGATGGCACGTGCGGTCGGTATCGACCTCGGCACGACGAACTCCTGCGTCAGCGTTCTCGAGGGCGGTGAGCCCACCGTCATCGCCAACGCTGAGGGCTCGCGGACGACCCCGTCGATCGTCGCGTTCGCCCGCAACGGCGAGGTGCTCGTCGGTGAGGTCGCGAAGCGCCAGGCGGTGACCAACCCCGACCGGACCATCCGGTCGGTCAAGCGGGAGATCGGCACCAACTGGTCCGTCGACATCGACGGCAAGAAGTACACCCCACAGGAGATCTCGGCGCGGACGCTGATGAAGCTCAAGCGGGACGCCGAGGCGTACCTGGGCGAGCAGATCACCGACGCGGTGATCACCGTCCCCGCCTACTTCAACGACGGTCAGCGCCAGGCCACCAAGGAGGCCGGTGAGATCGCCGGCTTCAACGTGCTGCGGATCGTCAACGAGCCGACCGCGGCCGCCCTGGCGTACGGGCTGGACAAGGGTTCCAAGGAGCAGACCGTCCTGGTCTTCGACCTCGGTGGCGGCACCTTCGACGTGTCGCTGCTGGAGCTGGCCGAGGGCGTCATCGAGGTCAAGTCGACCAGCGGTGACAACCACCTCGGTGGCGACGACTGGGACCAGCGCATCATCGACCACCTGGTGAAGACCTTCCGTGGCGAGCACGGCATCGACCTGGGCCAGGACAAGATGGCCCTGCAGCGGCTCCGTGAGGCCGCCGAGAAGGCCAAGATCGAGCTCTCCGCCGCCACCACCACCAACATCAACCTGCCGTACATCACCGCCGGCGCCGCCGGCCCGCTGCACCTGGACGTGACGCTCAGCCGCGCCGAGTTCCAGCGGATGACGCAGGACCTGCTGGACCGCTGCAAGGGCCCGTTCGAGCAGGCCGTGAAGGACGCCGGGATCAAGGTCGCCGACGTCGACCACGTCATCCTGGTCGGCGGTTCGACCCGGATGCCGGCCGTGACCGACCTGGTCAAGCAGCTCACCGGCAAGGAGCCCAACAAGGGCGTCAACCCGGACGAGGTCGTCGCCGTCGGCGCCGCCCTGCAGGCCGGTGTGCTCAAGGGTGAGGTCAAGGACGTCCTGCTGCTCGACGTGACCCCGCTGAGCCTGGGCATCGAGACCAAGGGCGGCATCTTCACCAAGCTGATCGAGCGCAACACCACCATCCCGACCAAGCGCTCCGAGGTCTTCACCACGGCGGACGACAACCAGCCGTCGGTGCTGATCCAGGTGTTCCAGGGTGAGCGGGAGATCGCGGCCTACAACAAGAAGCTCGGCACCTTCGAGCTGACCGGCCTCCCGCCGGCGCCGCGCGGCGTGCCGCAGATCGAGGTCACGTTCGACATCGACGCCAACGGCATCGTGAACGTGCACGCCAAGGACCTGGGCACCGGCAAGGAGCAGAAGATGACGATCACCGGCGGCTCCTCGCTGCCGAAGGACGACATCGAGCGGATGCGCCGGGACGCCGAGGAGCACGCCGAGGACGACAAGCGTCGGCGCGAGGAGGCGGAGACCCGCAACCTGGCCGAGGCGCTGCAGTGGCAGACCGAGAAGTTCCTCGCCGAGAGCGGCGACAAGCTGCCCAGCGAGAACCGCGACCAGATCAACGAGGCCCTCGGCGAGCTGCGCGGTGCGCTCGGCGGCCAGGACATCGAGAAGATCAAGGCGGCGCACGAGCGGCTGGCGCAGGTCTCCCAGCAGGCCGGCTCGCTGCTCTACTCGCAGCAGGCCGAGCAGGGTGAGCAGCCGGGCGCGGCCGGCCCGGGCGCGGGTGCCGGTGCCGCCGGCGGTCCGCAGGCCGGTGGCGCCGACGACGTGGTCGACGCGGAGATCGTGGACGAGGACAAGAAGTGACGGTCCGTCCCCGGTCCGGACTCACGGTAGAGAGAACGAGGTAGTCGCATGACGGAGAAGCCACGAGCCGCCGACCCGGGAGCCACCGGGTCGGTGCCGGGTGGCTCCGCGCCCGCCGAGCCGGCCGCCGGCGACGGGCCGCGGGTCGTCATCCGCAACAACCGCAAGATCGGCAAGACCGAGGAGGCGCCCGCCGCCGCCGACGCCGGGACGGACGCCCCGGCCGAGGGCCTGGTGGAGGAGACCGAGGTCGTCGTCGACGAGATCGAGGTCGAGACGGTCGAGGGTCGGGTCCCGGCCGGTCCGCCCGTGGTGGACGCCCCCGCGCAGCCGGTCGACGGCGGCGCGGTGGCCCCGCTCGGCGCCGAGCTGGAGGCCCTCCGGGCCGAGCTCGACGAGCGGACCCGGGACCTGCAGCGGGTGTCGGCGGAGTACGCCAACTACCGCAAGCGGGTGGACCGCGACCGCGGTCTGGTCCAGGAGCAGGCGACCGGCTCGGTGCTCGCCGCGCTGCTGCCGATCCTGGACGACCTGGACCGGGCCCGCGAGCACGGCGACCTGGTCGGGCCGTTCGGCACGGTGGCCGAGCAGCTCACCACCGCGCTGGGCAAGTTCGGGCTGACCCCGTTCGGCGAGCAGGGCGACCCGTTCGACCCGACCCGGCACGAGGCGGTCGCGCACCAGACCTCGGCCGACGTGGACGAGCCGACCTGCGTCCAGGTGATGCGTCGGGGCTACCAGCTCGGGGAGCGGCTGCTGCGGCCCGCGCTGGTCGCGGTCGCCGACCCGGAATAGTGCGGAACCATCCGGTCGCCCCGCCCGCCGTCCGACGGCGGGCGGGGCGACCGGGCCACATCAGGCGGAAGGGGGTGGACCGGTGAGTTCCAAGGACTGGATCGAGAAGGACTACTACGCCGCGCTCGGCGTGCAGAAGTCCGCCTCCTCGGACGAGATCAAGAAGGCGTACCGGAAGCTGGCCCGGGAGTCGCACCCGGACCACAACCCGGGTGACCCGAAGGCCGAGGAGCGGTTCAAGACCGTCTCCGAGGCGTACGCGGTGCTCGGCGACGAGGCCAAGCGCCGCGAGTACGACGAGATGCGCTCGCTGTTCGGCTCGGGCGCGTTCCGGCGCGGCGCCCGGGGCGCCGGGCAGCCCGGCGGGGTGCCGTTCGACGTCTCCGACCTCTTCGGCGGCGGTGGTGCCGGTGGTGCCGACACCCGGTTCGGCGGGGGTGGCTTCACCGACCTGTTCAGCTCGATCTTCTCCGGCGGTGGCGGGGCCGGTGGCCCGGCGCGTCCCCGCGGCCCGGCCCGCGGCCGGGACGTGGAGACCGAGGTGGCGCTCGACTTCGACGACGCGGTACGCGGGGTGACCGTCCCGTTGACGCTGCGCGCGCCGGGGGTCTGCGACACCTGCCACGGCGACGGCGCGAAGCCGGGCACCCGGCCGAAGGCCTGCCCGGTCTGCCACGGCGCCGGCGTGACCACCCGCAACCAGGGCTCGTTCAGCTTCTCCGAGCCGTGCCGCACCTGTCAGGGCGTGGGCACCGTCGTCGAGGAGAAGTGCCCGGAGTGCCAGGGCACCGGCGGGGTGACCAAGACCCGCACGCTGAACGTCCGCTTCCCCGCCGGGGTGGCCGACGGCCAGCGGATCAGGCTGGCCGGGCGCGGCGAGCCCGGTGAGCGCGGCGGCCCGGCCGGTGACCTCTTCGTGCAGGTCAAGGTCCGCCCGGACGAGCTGTTCGGGCGCACCGGGGACGATCTCACCCTGACCGTGCCGATCACCTTCGCCGAGGCGGTGCTCGGCACCGACCTGCGGGTGCCCACCCTCGACGGCGCGGTGACCCTGCGGGTGCCGCCGGGTACGCCGTCCGGGCGGGTGCTGCGCGCCCGGGGCAAGGGCGTGGTGCGGCGCGACGGTCGGGCCGGTGACCTGCTGGTCACGCTGGACGTGGTGGTGCCGGCGGTGGTGTCGGACGAGGCGCGGGCGACGCTGGAGTCGTTCGCCGAGCAGACTCCGCCGGCGGCTCGGGAACATCTCGACGCGCGGGTGCGTCGGGTCGGTTGACCGGTGGATCGGGTGCGGAGGTGAGCGGGATGTCGAGCGATTTCGTCGGTTCGGGTGACCCTGCCTACGAGGCCAAGGTGCTGATGATCTCGGTCGCGGCGCGGATGGCGGGGATGCACCCCCAGACCCTGCGCCAGTACGACCGGCTGGGCCTGGTGCAGGCCGGCCGGGCGGCCGGCGGTGGGCGTCGCTACAGCGTGCGTGACGTGGTGCTGCTGCGCGAGGTGCAGCGGCTCAGCCAGGACGACGGCATCAACCTGGCCGGCGTGAAGCGGATCATCGGCCTGGAGCGGCTGCTGGAGCAGGCGCAGCAGCGGGTGGCCCGGCTGGAGGCCGAGTTGGATGCCGCGTACCGGCGGATCGCCGAGCTGGAGTCGCTGGGTGGTTTCCCGCGCGGCGACCTGGTGCCCACCAACCGCACCTCGACGGCGCTGGTCGTCTGGCGTCCCCGCCGTACCCCGGACCGCTGAACCTCCGGCCCCGCCCGGCCGAATGGCGGGGCGGGGCCGGCCACGCCCCGGTCGGTCCCTCGCCGCGACCCCGAGGCCGACTCGCGGGCCCGGTGAGCGGCGCCGGGTGTTCCGGGGGCTCCGGTTCGCGTTTCTCCGGCGACGGTCGGACCGGTTGGGTTAGCCTCAGAACCAGGTCCAACCAGCGCAATCCGGACTCCGATGGCAGGGGGAGCCATGGCGGAATCGGCGAAGAAGGTTGCCCAGCAGACGGAGGGCCGGCTCGACAAGGTGGCCGAGAACGTCCGGCAGGGGTTCGACCGGGTGACCAGGGGTCGCTTCAGCGACGAGATCAAGAACGGCCGGTTCAGCGACCAGGTCGACCACGGCATCGACCAGGGGCGCGTCGAAGCCAGACGCCGGAAGCAGGGTGGATCGGAACGCTGACGATCCGCCGACGTGCGGGCCGGGACCCACGGGGGGTCCCGGCCCGTTCGCCTCGCCGGGGAAGAGTGGGCAGGGGCCGGCGTCGCGCCGGCCACGGCGTCAGCCGATCCGGCGGTTCTCCCGGACCAGGCCGCCCTCGCACCAGTCGTGGTAGACGAAGAGGTCCTGCCGGGCCAGCAGCACCCGGCTGTTGTGCGCCCAGTTGCGCATCAGCTCGTCGCCCTCCCGCTCGGCCTGCTCGACCAGCTTGCGGAAGCGGCGCTTCGGGTGGGCGCGGAAGTTCGTCCGGATGCCGTCCGCCGCGTAGATGTAGAGGCAGTGCAGGGCGAACCGGCGGGCCGGGCAGGCCGGATCCATCGCCAGGTCGAAGAGTGTGAGCACCAGGTGGTCGCCGGCGACCAGCAGGTCCCAGTCGGGCGGCATCGAGGCCAGCGGCACCGAGTCCGGGTGGTAGGCCCACGCCCGCAACTCCGTCGGCGACGGGTCGACGGGGTTGGCGAAGCCGTGAAACGTCGGATCCTGCACGCTCACCGGCAACCTTCCGCTTACGCCCGCGGGGCGCACCGGCCACCCGCGGACCCCTGGCTCGTTGGGGCAGAACGGTAACCGTCGCCGGTGGGCTGGCGGAAGAGCTTGTCGGGAGCAATTCGACAACGGGCGGACCGGCCGGGTCAGCCGTACGGCCGACCCGGCCGGGGCACGCTCAGTCGGTGGTCGGCACCGGTTCGGGCCGGCGGATCGTGGCCCGCCGCCGCAGCCAGACCTTGAACCAGCCCATGTCGGGCAGCCGCGCCAACATCGGCCCGGTCACCACCGTGATCAGCACGTACGCCGTGGCGAGCGCCGCCAGCCGAGGCTCGACGGTGCCGGCGGCGACGGCCAGCCCGGCGATGACGATGGAGAACTCACCGCGCGGCATCAGCGCGAAGCCGGCCCGCCAGCGACCAGGCTCGGCGATGCCCGCCCGCCGGGCCGCCAGATAGCCGGTGAGCAGCTTCGTCCCCATGGTGACCACGGCCAGGGCCAGCGCCGGCAGCAGCACCGGCGGCATGTCCCGGGGGTCGGTGACCAGGCCGAAGAAGACGAAGAAGACCGCCGCGAAGAGGTCCCGCAGCGGGGAGAGCAGCTGGGTCGCGTGGTGCGCCACCGGCCCGGAGAGCGCGATGCCGACCAGGAACGCGCCCACCGCCGCCGACACCTGGAGCTTGGCCGCGACACCGGCGACCAGCAGGGTCAGCCCGAGTACGCCGAGCAGCAGCGCCTCCGGGTCCTTGGCGGACAGCGCAGAGGAGATGAGGTGGCCGTACCGGATGGCGACCACCAGGACGACGACCACGGTGAGCACCGCGATGCCGAGGGCGATGCCGCCCTTGGCCAGCCCGACGCCGGCCAGCAGCGCGGTCACCAGCGGCAGGTAGAGCGCCATGGCCAGGTCCTCGATGACCAGCACGGAGAGGATCACCGGGGTCTCCCGGTTACCGACCCGGCCCAGGTCGCCGAGGACCTTGGCGATCACGCCGGAGGACGAGATCCAGGTGATGCCGCCGAGCACCACGGCGGCCACCCAGCCCCAGCCGAGCAGCAGCGCGAACGCGAAGCCGGGCAGCGCGTTGAGCACCGCGTCGATCAACCCGGCCGGCGCGGCCGAGCGCAGGTTGCCGACCAGTTCGTTGGCGCTGTACTCCAGGCCGAGCATGACCAGCAGCAGGATGACGCCGATCTCCGCGCCGACGGCGAAGAACTCCTCGCTGGCGTTGAGCGGCAGCAGGCCGCCGTGGCCGAAGCCCAGGCCGGCGAGGAGGTAGAGGGGGATCGGGGAGACCCCGAACCGCCGGCTGAGCCGGCCCAGGAGTCCGAGGAGCAGCAGCAGCGCGCCGACCTCGACGAGCAGTGTGGTGGTTTCGTGCATCCGCCTCAGCCGTCCGGGTCACTGTCGGCGAGGATGGCGGTCACTCCGTCGAGACCCTGGCGGGTACCGACCACGACCACCACGTCACCGGCCGCGAAGCGGAAGGTGGGATCGGGTGAGACGTTCACCTCGCCCTGGCGGAGCACCGCCACGATCGAGGCGCCGGTGCGGGTGCGTGCCTTGGTGTCGCCCAGCCGCTTGTTGACGTACTTCGAGCCCGCCGGGATGGCGATCTGCTCGGTGAGCAGCCCGGCCGCCTGCTCGCGCAGACCGGAGAGCTGGCCGAGCATCAGCGACGCGCCGAGGATGTCGGCGAGCGCCTCCGCCTCGTCGTCGGTGAGCGGGATGTCCGCCTGGCAGGCGTCGGGATCGTCCGGGTCGTACAGGACGAGGTCACGGCGGCCGTTGCGGTGGGAGACGACCCCCAGCCGGCGGCCGGATTCCGTCACCAGGTCGTGACGCACGCCGATTCCCGGTAGGGCAGTCTGTTCGACACGTACTCGCACCCGGGCAAGGCTACCCTGCCGAGGAGGCGCCCATGATCTGTCGAGTGCTCCGTCCGGTGGTCGCCCTGCTGGCCGTCCCGGCGCTGGTGGCGTGCTCGGCGATCGGGGACATCCGCCGCGATCCGCCGTCCCGGTCCGCCGCACCGACGGCCGCGCCCGTGCCGGCACCGCCGCCGTCCGCCGGCTTCGACGAGGTACGCGCCGGCCGGGTCGCCGTCGCCCAGCGGTACGACGACCCGTTCGTGGAGTTCTCCGACGCCGCGCACGGCTGGGCGCTCTTTGCCAGCTGCGACGGCCGCCCGCCGGACCGGAACTGCCCGGCGCTGCTCTTCTCCACGCTGGACGGTGGCCGCTCGTGGCTGCGGGTGCGCCACCCGCGCCCGGTCGCCGACAACCAGCAGCTCTACACCGCGCCGGGACTGGTGACCCTGCTGGCCGAGCCGCACGGCTGGTACACCTCGACCGACGGCGGCGCGAGCTTCGTGCGGACCGACGGGGAGCCGCCCGCCTGGCGGGCCGCGCAGGGGCGGTTCCAGGTGATCGAGGCGACCGGCCGAATGGGCGAGTGGGACGGCCGGGCGCTGCGCCCGCTCGCCGCCCAGCCACCGGTGCCCGCGCTGACCGGTGTCGGCCTCGCCGACCAGCTACTGGTGGCGGCGGGCGAGGACGACGAGGGGCTGTCCGCGGCGATCTCGACGGACCGCGGCCGGAGCTGGCAGCGGACCCCGGTGCCGACGCCCGACGGCGAGGTGTCCATGCTCCGGGTGGTGGTCGCCCCGGACAGCCAGGTGTGGCTGCTGGGCGAGCGGCCGGACCGGATGGACTTCCCGGCGCTCTGGCGGTGGCAGGGGCGGTGGGAGTCCGTCCCGGCACAGTCCTACCCCTCCCGGATCGTGTCGGTCGCCCCGATCGGCGCCGGACGGGTCGCGGTGACCGGCCCGTACGGCGCCGGCGCGGTGATCGACGGCCGGTACACCCCGGTCGCCTGGCCGGTCGGCTCGGAGCACTACCTGACCGTCCTCGGTGACGGCACCGTCTTCGCCCGTGGGTCGACGGACGTGGTGCTGGGCGCCGGCGTCGGCACGGACCGGCGGTGGGTGCGGGTGACCGTCGCGGGCGACTGACGGGCGAGCGTCGCGCACCGGGTCGGCCCGGGGAGCGGACGGCGTGCCCGGCCGGGGCTCCCCGACCGGGCGCCCGCCTGCCGCCGGCTCAGCGGAGTGCGGCGAAGAACTCCCGGAGGTCGGCGACCAGCACGTCGGTCGCCTCGTGCGCGGCGTAGTGCCCGCCCACGTCGCCGCGCCCCGCCACGTCGGCCTGGTACGCCGTCCAGCGGACGATGTTCCCGTGGTCCCGCTCGGCGAAGCGGCGGATCGACTGGAAGTCGCCGGGGAACATCGCCAGCCCGGTCGGGCTCGTCGTCGGCCCGGTCGGGTGCTCGGTGGTGTGCGCGTCCTCCCAGTAGAACCGCATCGACGAGGCCGCCGTGCCGGTGAGCCAGTAGATCGCCACGTTGGCGAGGACGAAGTCGGGGTCCAGGCTCCGGTCGAAGAGCTGGCCGTTCCAGGCGAGCAGGCCGACCGGGGAATCGGCCAGCGCGAACGCCAGGGTCTGCGGCTGCTGGCTCTGCACCTGGTTGAAGGAGAACTTGTTCTCGAAGAACCACTGGAGGTGGGCGAGCGCCGCCTGGTCTGCCTCGGAGAGCCCCTGGAAATCGCCCGGGTCCCCGGAGGGGAACGAGAAGAGCTGGGTGACGTGGACGCCGAGCACGTGCTCGGGGTCGATGCGGCCGATCTCCGGCGAGATCATCGAGCCGGCGTCGTTGCCGACCGCGCCGTACCGGTCGTAACCGAGCCGGGTCATCAGCTCCGCCCACGCCCGGGCGGTGCGGTACCGGTTCCAGCCGGGGCTGCGGGTCGGCCCGGAGAAGCCGAAGCCCGGCAGCGACGGGATGACCAGGTGGAACGCCGGCGCGGTGGGGTCGGTGGGCTCGGTGAGTGGGGCGATCACGTCCAGGTACTCCACCACCGAGCCGGGCCAGCCGTGGGTGAGCACGAGCGGGGTGGCGTCGGTGCGGGACGACCGGACGTGCAGGAAGTGGATGTCCTCGCCGTCGATCTCGGTGACGAACTGCGGGTGGGCGTTCAGCCGCGCCTCCACGGCCCGCCAGTCGAACTTCTCCAGCCAGTACGTCACCAGCTCGCGGACCCGGTCGGTGGTGGTGCCGTACGCGTCGCCGACGCCCGGGAGCTCCCCGGGCCAGACGGCCCGGCGGAGCCGGTCGGCGAGGTCGTCGAGGGCGGTCTGCGGGATGTCGACGCGGAACGGGCGGATCGCGGTGCCGGCCATGCGCTGCTCCTCAGAACGGAATGTTTCGTTCCGTTCTACCATAGCAGAGTGGAACGATCCGTTCCACTGCTATCCTCGGGTCATGCCGAATCCGACCGACACCCCGCCGCTCGCCGGGCGGCGCGCGCAGGCCGCGCGCAACGACGCGGTGATCCTGGCGGCGGCCCGCGCGGTCTTCCTCGCCGATCCGAAGGCCCCGATCGCCGCGGTCGCCGAGCGCGCCGGCGTGGGGATCAGCGCCCTCTACCGGCGGTACGCCGGCAAGGAGGACCTGCTGCGCACGCTCTGCCACGACGGCCTGCGGCGGTTCATCGAGGCGGCCGAGGAGGCGGCCGGCGACCCGGACGACTGGTCCGCCTTCGCCGGCTTCCTGGAGCGCGTCGTCGATGCCGACGTGCACTCGCTGACCGTCCACCTGGCCGGTACCTTCACCCCGACGCCCGAGATGGGTCGGGACGCGGCGCGGGCCAACGAGCTCACCGCGGCGCTGGTGGAGCGGGCGCGGGGTGCCGGGCGGCTCCGCCCCGACGTGGTGGTGCAGGACGTCGGGCTGCTGTTGGAGGGGTGCGCGGCGATCCGCGTACCCGATCCGGAGCGGACCCGGCAGCTGCGCCGGCGGCAGCTCGCGGTGCTGCTGGCCGGCCTCGCCGTCACCGAACCCCCGCTGCCGGGGCCGCCGCCCGCCGCCGGTGAGTTCGACTGGCGGTGGCGGCGAGCCGAGTGACCCGGGTCACACGCCCGGAGTTGAGCGGAATAGGCTCAACTCTGGTTTCGTCCTTACTGGTGGACACGCCGATCCAGGGGAGCCCATGAACACGGAACGCCTCACCACCAAGAGCCGCGAGACCATCACCGGTGCCGTCGCGCTGGCGAACCAGCGCGGTCACGCCACCGTGGAGCCCTGGCACCTGCTGCTGGCCCTGCTCGACACCGACGGCTCGACCGCCGCCGGCCTGCTGCGCGCCGTCGGGGCCGACCCCGCCGAGCTGCGCCGGGTCGCCCAGCGCTCGGTCGACGCGCTGCCCGCCGCCCGGGGTTCCAGCATCGCCGAGCCCACGCTGGCCCGCGAGTTCGTCAACGCCATCGGCGCCGCCGAGCAGATCGCGCGGCCGCTCGGCGACGAGTACACCTCGACCGAACACCTGCTCGCCGGCCTGGCCCGGGTCGGTGGCGCGGTCTCCGGCGCGCTGAAGTCAGTCGGGGCCACCGAGGAGAACCTGGTGGCCGCCTTCCCGACCGTGCGGGGCGGCGACCGTCGGGTCACCACCGCCGACCCCGAGCAGACCTACCAGGCCCTCGCCAAGTACGGCGTCGACCTGACCGCGAGCGCCCGGGACGGCAAGATCGACCCGGTGATCGGCCGGGACTCGGAGATCCGCCGGGTGATCCAGGTGCTGTCCCGCCGGACCAAGAACAATCCGGTGCTCATCGGTGAGCCGGGCGTCGGCAAGACGGCGATCGTCGAGGGGCTGGCCCAGCGGATCGTCGCCGGCGACGTGCCCGAGTCGCTGCGCGACAAGAAGCTGGTCTCGCTCGACCTGGGCGCGATGGTCGCCGGAGCGCAGTACCGGGGCCAGTTCGAGGAGCGGCTGAAGTCCGTCCTCGAGGAGATCAAGAACTCGAACGGCCAGGTCATCACCTTCCTCGACGAGCTGCACACCGTCGTCGGCGCCGGCAAGGGCGAGGGCTCGATGGACGCCGGCAACATGCTCAAGCCGATGCTGGCCCGGGGCGAGCTGCGGATGGTCGGCGCGACCACGCTGGACGAGTACCGCGAGCACATCGAGAAGGACCCGGCGCTGGAGCGCCGCTTCCAGCCGGTGCTGGTCGGCGAGCCGACCATCGAGGACACCATCGGCATCCTGCGCGGCCTCAAGGAGCGCTACGAGGTGCACCACGGCGTACGGATCACCGACGCCGCGCTGGTCGCCGCCGCCGCCCTCTCCGACCGCTACATCACCGACCGGTTCCTGCCGGACAAGGCGATCGACCTGGTCGACGAGTCGGCCTCCCGGCTCCGCATGGAGATCGACTCCCGCCCGGTGGAGGTCGACGAGATCGAGCGGGCCGTACGCCGGCTGGAGATCGAGGAGATGGCGCTGGCCAAGGAGCCCGACGCCGCCTCCGCCGAGCGACTGGAGCGGCTGCGCAAGGAGCTGGCCGACAAGCGTGAGCAGCTCACCGCGCTGTCCGAGCGCTGGCAGACGGAGAAGAGCCACATCACCAAGCTCTCCACGGCCAAGGAGGAGCTGGAGCGGCTCGGCGGCGAGGCCGAGCGGGCCGAACGCGACGGCGAGCTGGAACGCGCCGCCGAGCTGCGCTACGGCCGTATCCCGGCGCTCAAGACCGAGCTGAAGCAGGCCGAGGAGGAGCTGGCCCGGCTCCAGGCCGACGGCGCCATGCTCAAGGAGGAGGTCGGCGCGGACGACATCGCGGCGGTGGTCGCCTCCTGGACCGGCATCCCCGCCGGCCGGCTGCTGGAGGGGGAGACCGCCAAGCTGCTCCGGATGGAGGAGTCGCTGGGCTCCCGGGTGGTCGGCCAGGCCGAGGCGGTGGGCGCGGTCTCCGACGCCGTCCGCCGGGCCCGGGCCGGCGTCGCCGACCCCGACCGCCCGACCGGCAGCTTCCTCTTCCTCGGCCCGACCGGTGTCGGCAAGACCGAGCTGGCCAAGGCGCTCGCCGAGTTCCTCTTCGACGACGAGCGGGCCATGGTCCGCATCGACATGAGCGAGTACGGCGAGAAGCACTCCGTCGCCCGCCTGGTCGGCGCCCCGCCCGGGTACGTCGGCTACGAGGAGGGCGGCCAGCTCACCGAGGCGGTGCGCCGCCGGCCGTACTCGGTGATCCTGCTCGACGAGGTGGAGAAGGCCCACCCGGACGTCTTCGACATCCTGCTCCAGGTGCTCGACGACGGCCGGCTCACCGACGGCCAGGGCCGCACGGTGGACTTCCGCAACGCGATCCTGATCCTCACCTCCAACCTCGGGTCGTCGGTGATCAGCGACCTGACGCTGGCCGAGGAGCAGCGCCGCGAGGGGGTCCTCGCCGTGGTCCGCTCGCACTTCAAGCCGGAGTTCCTCAACCGCCTCGACGACATCGTGGTCTTCGCCGCGCTGCGCGGCGACGACCTGCGCTCCATCGTCGACATCCAGCTCGACCGGATGCGAAAGCGGCTCGCCGACCGTCGGTTGGCACTGGACATCACCGACACCGCCCGGGGGTGGCTCGCCGAGCACGGCTACGACCCGATCTACGGGGCGCGCCCACTGCGCCGCCTGGTCCAGACCGCCATCGGCGACCAGCTCGCCAAGGCCCTGCTGGCCGGGCAGATCCGCGACGGCGACACCGTCCGGGTCGACCTCGGCGACACCAAGGACGCCCTCACGGTCACCCCGGCCTGACCCACCCGCGACGGGCCCGCCCTCCCGGCGGGCCCGTCCGCACATCGACCAGCCCCCACCTTCCCCCCCCCCGTGATCAAGAAGTGTGCGTCGGCGTCACCGCTCCTGCCGACGCGAACCTCTTGATCAGGAGGGTGGGGGTTGGCGGGACTGGGAAAGGATGGGGGCATGTTCGGGATCGGGAAGAGCAGGGACCGGGAGCTGGACGCGGCCGTCAAGGAGCTCGCCGGAGCGGACACGCTCGCCTTCGGCGGGGTGGGCATCGCGGGCACACTGCTGCCGGTGACGGAGGCGTACCGGCGGGTCGAGGAGGCCCTCCACGCGGACCCGGACGAGGCGCGGGACAAGGTCGACTGGCTGCTCCGGCACGGCTCGCCGGCCGGGAAGGCGTACGCGGCGACCCTGCTGGAGCGGGTCGACCCGGCGGCGGCCCGGGAGGCCTGGGCGTCGCTGCGCGACGACAGGGGCGAGTTCACCACCTTCTCCGGCTGCGTGATGGGCAACGCCAGCCTGCGCGGGTACGCCACCGAAAGGCTGGCCGGAAGGTAGGCCGGAGTCCGGCCGAACGGGGCTGCGGCGATCGATCGGCGCCCCGTAGCTTCCCCGCATGACTCAGGACGCCGGCGCGCCGGCCCGCCCACCGCGCCCCACCGCCGTCACCGTCGCCTCCTGGATGCAGATCGCCGCCGCCGTCGTGCTGCTGGCCCTGCTCGGCCTGGTGCTCTGGCAGGCGATCGAGTGGAACGGCGAGATCGACCGGGCGGCGCGGCTGGTGCCCGACGCCGATCCGGACGAGGTCTCCGGCGAACGGGTCGGCAACATCGTCATGTCGTGTGTGCTCGGGGTGCCCACGCTGCTGTTCGCCGCCGGACTCCTCGCCACCGCGCGCGGCGTACGTCGGGGCAGCAACGTCGCCCGGATCCTGGTCTTCGTGGCCGGCGGCCTGCAACTGCTGGTCGCCTGCGCGCAGGGCGGATTGTCGGTCCTGTTCATCCCCTTCCTCTTCGCCCTCGGCGGCCCCGAGGAGGACTGGGACTCCGACATGCCGGCCGAGTTCATGCCGGAGGAGTCGGGGTTCATGCGGGAGCTCTACGGCGACGGGTCCGATCCGGCGGGCGACATCCTCTTCGGCGCCGGCAGCCTGGGGACGCTGCTGGTCCTCGGGCTCACCCTCACCGCGGTGGTGCTGTTGGCGCTGCCGTCGGTGCACCGCTGGTTCGTGCCCCGCGCCGCCGAGCAGGCCCGCCGGGCACCGCTCGACCCGACCTACCCGCCCGCCTTCCTGCTGCCGCCCGGCTACATGCTCTGCCCCGACCCGCGCGCCCACGGCCTGCCGCCGCAGCTGACACCGGCCGCGTCCATGCCGGCCGCTCCGGCCCAACCCGCCACGCAGCCGACGCCGGCCGCGTCCCAGCCCATGCCGGCCGCGCCGACTCAACCCGCCACGCAGCCGATGTCGCCCCAGCCCATGCCGGCCGCGCCCGCCCAGCCCGCTCCCGCCACCCCGCCGCAGGCCGCACCGGACGCACCGCCGGCACCGGACGCCCCGGACGCCGGACCGAAGCCGGGGAGCTGACCTGGGCGGCGGGGCCACCCCTCCGCCACGCCGGACGCTGAGTGACTGGCCGCTCACTCAAGATGGACGTGTTTCCCCAGGTGCGCGGGGTTGTTACCGTCTCCGCCGACGCGTGGGGAGGCGGTCGGGGTGGACGGTTCGGTGGCGTACCTGGTGGCGGCGGTGGGGTGTCTGGTCGGGGTCGCCGGGGTGGTGATCGCCCTGATCGCCCTCGCCCGGCAGCGGAAGCGGACCGGGCCGGCGGCACCGGGCGACCCGTTCCGGGACACCGACGCGGACGCGCTCCGGGGGGACCCGCGCAAGCTCAAGCCCGGCGACATCGTCGAGATCCGGCAGGTGTCGTACGCGATCCGTGGCTCGGTGCACCTGGTCGAGGGCGCCTGGAGCTGGGCCGAGCACCTGCTGGACGACGCCGGTGGGGCCAAGCGGTGGCTCTCCGTCGAGGAGGACCCGGACCTGGAGCTGGTGCTCTGGAAGGCCGAACCGGGCGCCACCGTCACGCCCGGCGCGCCCACGCTGGACTTCGCCGGCCGCCGCTACTCCTGGGAGGAGTCCGGGCAGGCCCGCTACTCAGCCACCGGCACCACCGGCCTCGACCCGACGGGCACCGTCCGCTACCACGACTACCGGGCGCAGGGCGGGGCCCGACTGGCCTTCGAGGCGTACGGGGAGGCCGGCTGGGAGGTGGCCCTCGGTGAGCCGCTGCACCGCTCCGAGGTGATGGTCTACCCGCAGGCCGGCCCGGACAAGGTGGACTGAGGGCGTGCTGGTCCGCATCGACACCCCGTACGTCGACACCAGCGCCGCGGACCTCGGGCTGGCCCTCGGCGACCCCGAGCTGCCGGCCCTGGCCGTCCGTGAGGTGGACCTGCCCGGCGGCGTCCGGCTGCGGCTGCGCCTGCTCGGCGCCTCGCACCAGGTCGTCCTGCCCACCCCGAGCGGTGGGCTCACCGAGACGGTGGCCTGCCTGCCAGGGCGGCCGCCGCACCTGCCCGGCACGCTGCACGACGAGCCCAACGGCTACCGGTTCACCGCCACGGTGCTCCGGCCGCCCGCCGGTGAGCTGCGGGCCCGCGTCGCCGCGCTCCGCGCCGAGCTGGCCGACGACCCGTACGCGCTGGTCGGGGTCTTCCCCGGCGACCCGGACGCGGTCACCGCGCTGGCCGTCCGGCCCGATCGGCCGGACGGGTCGGTCGGCTGGCGCACCTGGCACGCGTATCCCCAGACCAACGAGCTGGTCCTGACCGAGACGGTGGTGGCACTGCGATGACGTACCGGCGCTGGTTCGTGGTGGGAGTGGCCTTCGCGGTCATCGGCGCACTGGTCGCCGCCTTCGCAGTCTTCTACGGCAACTTCTCGCCCCGCGGTTACGTCGAGGACCGCTACACCCGGGCGACCAGCCGGGACATCGGCGGCGAGGCGATCGCGTACACCTCGAACAAGACCCCGAGCCAGGTGGCGCAGGACGTGACGAACGCCTGGCAGCCGGCCGACCAGTACGTCGACGGCAGCGGCGTCTACCTGCGCTACGACGAAGACTCCGTGGTGATCCTGCCGATCGCCACCGGCTCGGTGATCCTCCTCGAAAGCCTCCGCACCGCCTACCCGCGCTACCACTCCACGGTGGGCAACCACTGGGGCTGGGGCCGGGGCAGCACCGTCCGGGGTGGCGGCCCCGGCAGCGGCAAGTAGCCGACCCGAACGACACCCCTGGAGCTCCCTGTGCAGACCCTGGTCACCGACCTGCTGGTCACGCTCGCCTACGGCGTGGTCGGCGTCGTCCTGATGGCCGTCGGCTACGTCCTCGTCGACGTGGCCACTCCCGGCAAACTCCACGAGCTGATCTGGACCGAGCGCAACCGCAACGCCGCGCTGCTGCTCGCCTCGAACCTCGCCGGCGTGGGCGTCATCGTGGTTGCCGCGATCGCCGCCAGCGCCGAGGACTTCGTCCTCGGGCTGGTCGGCGCCGCCGCGTACGGAATCCTGGGCCTGGTCATCATGGCCGCGGCGTTCCTGCTGCTCGACGCGGCGACGCCGGGCCGGCTCGGCGAGATCCTGGTCGACCCGGAGCCGCACCCCGCGGTCTGGGTCTCCGCCGTCGTCCACCTCGCCACCGGCGCGATCATCGCCGCCGCGATCAGCTGATGACCGCCGCGAAGCGGCCGGGCGCCGCCGGGCGCTCGGCGACCACCGGCGCGAAGAGCCCGGCGAAGAGCGCGGAGATTCCGGTGTGGAAGCAGGCCCTGATCTGGGTGGGCCTGCTGGGCACCGTCGCCGCCTGCACCGCCGGGGCGATCGTCAACGGCGACGACGGGTCCGACACGGTGCCGCCGCCGGCCGCACAGGAGCGTGACGACAGCGTGGCGATCCTGGCGCGCTCCTCGGCCAGCCAGGGCGTCTGCTACGGCTGGGAGCTGAAGGACCACTTCGGCTACGGCGACCCGGTCAGCGTCGGCTCCAACCTGGGCGACGGGGTGGCGGTCGAGGACAACCCGGCCTGCCCGCGCTGGCTGCAGGTGAGTGTCCGGATCTACTACCCGTCGGAGAGCAGCGACAGCGACGACAACGCCTACGTCGACGTCAACGGCTCTGGCGACTTCTCCACGGCGGAACTGCTGCGCATCGCGAACGGCCTGGAGCGGCTCGGGATCACCGAGAAGGTCTTCATCGACGATCCGGGCTGGGCCGTCACCCGGGCCGCCGTGATGCTGCCACTGCTCGCCGTCGAGGCGGGGGCGGTCGAGCCGGCCGCCACCCCGGCCCCGGCCGCGACGGAGCCGTCGCCGCTGCCCGAGTCCGGCAGTGACCTGTGGCGGGACCGCTGGGGCTACCTGCTCGCCGCCGCCGGGCTGCTGCTGGTCACCGCACTGCTGGTCATCGTCGGGCTGGTGCAGCGTCGCCGGACGACTGCTCCGGGTCGCGGCGCGGCGCCAGACGCGCCGAGCCGGAGTGGTCGCAAGCGCCGGGGAGTCGGGCCCGCGCAGCGCGCCGGGGCGGCGACGGCGGTGACGCGTACCCCGGAGCGGGCGTGACCACCGACGTGCCGGCCGCCGCAGCGCGCCGGCGGGCGGCCCGGGCGGGCGTCCTGCTCGCGGTCTTCGTCTGCGCGGCCTGCGGTCTGGTCTACGAGCTGGCGCTGGTCGCGCTCGGCAGCTACCTGATCGGCGACGCGGTCGGGCAGGCCTCGATCGTGCTCGGCGTGATGGTCTTCGCGATGGGCGTCGGCGCCCTCGCCGCGAAGCCGTTGCAGTCCCGGGCCGCCGCCGCGTTCGCCGTGGTCGAGCTGACCCTGGCGCTGCTCGGCGGGCTCTCCGTGCTCGGCCTCTACGCCGCTTTCGCCTGGCTGGACCTCTACGGCCCGGCGCTGGTCGGCACCGCGTTCATGCTCGGCCTGCTGATCGGCGCGGAGATCCCGCTGCTGATGGTCATGCTGCAACGCATCCGCGAGCAGTCCGCCGGCAGCGCCGTGGCCGACCTGTTCGCCGCCGACTACGTCGGGGCGCTGCTCGGCGGGCTGGCCTTCCCGTTCCTGCTGATGCCGCTCTTCGGCCAGCTCAAAGGCGCGCTGGTGGTCGGCGCGGTGAACGCGGTGGCCGGCCTCGCGCTGGTCTGCACGGTGTTCCGGGCGGAGCTGAGCCGCCGGGCGCGGGTCGTGCTCGCCGCCGGCTCCGTCGTGGTCGCCCTCGGCCTCTCGTACGCCTGGATCACCGCCGCCGACTTCGAGCTGACCGCCCGGCAGCAGCTCTACCGGGACCCGGTGGTGCACGCCGAGCGCAGCCGCTACCAGGAGATCGTGCTCACCCGGTCGGTGCGGGAGGTCGGGCACGCCGACACCGACCTGCGCCTCTACCTCAACGGCGACCTCCAGTTCAGCTCGGTCGACGAGTACCGCTACCACGAGGCCCTGGTGCATCCCGCCATGGGCGGCCCGCGCGGCGAGGTGCTGATGCTCGGGGCCGGCGACGGGCTCGCCGTCCGGGAGATCCTGCGCTACCCGGACGTCCGCCGGGTGACCGTGGTCGACCTGGACCCGGCGGTGGTGGCGCTGGCCCGCGCCGAGCCGCAGCTGCGCCGGCTCAACGGTGACGCGTTCGCCGACCCCCGGGTCCGGGTGGTCAACACCGACGCGTTCGGCTGGCTGCGCACCGCCACGGAACGGTTCGACGTGGTGGTGGCCGACCTGCCCGACCCGGACGAGACCGCCACGGCGAAGCTCTACACCGTCGAGTTCTACGCGCTGATCCGGTCGGCGCTCGCCGAGGGCGGGCGGCTGGTGGTGCAGTCCGGGTCGCCGTACTTCGCGCCCCGGTCGTACTGGTCGATCGAGGCATCGATACGCGAGGCCGGCTTCGCCACCGTGCCGTACCACGTGGACGTGCCCTCCTTCGGCGACTGGGGTTTCCTGCTCGCCACCCCCGGGGCCGCCCTGCCCGCGCTGGAGCTGCCGGCGGACGCGCCGCCGCTGCGGTTCCTCGACCCGTCGGTGCTGCGGGCGGCGGCCGCCTTCCCCGCCGACCGGGCCCGCCTCGACGTCCCCGCGTCGACGTTGCTCCAGCCCAGGGTGCTGGAGTACGCCCGCGCGGAGTGGCGCGGCTACTGACCCCGTCGCCGGCCGCCGGGTATTTGGTGCGCGCGCCGCTGGGCCGCAGTGGATACGGTGTGGGCGCGATCTAGGGGAAGGAGAATCGTGGTCGATTCCCAGCACACACCGGCCCGCGTCCGGCCGGCCGTGGTGACGATTTCCAGCTATCTGCTGATTCTGTTCGCGCTCATCCAGGTGATCAACCTGATCATCGCGCTCACCACCATCGGCACCATCCGCGAGGTGATGGACGAGGCCTACCGCGGCACCTCCGCCAACGGGGTGCAGGGGGTGGCGGACTTCGCCGTCGCGTTCAGCCTGGGCGGCGCCATCGTGGGGCTGCTGCTGGCCATCGTGCTCGCCGTGCTCGGCCGGTTCAACAACCGGGGCGTGAACGGCACCCGGATCACCACCTGGGTGCTCGGCGGCCTGATGTTCTGCTGCTGCGGCCTCGGCACGGCCAGCAACGCCGCCGGGGGCCTCGCCGGCAGCGGCGCGCCGACCGACGGTGACGTCCCGAGCGCGGAGGAGGTGCAGCGCCGGCTGCAGGACGCCCTGCCGTCCTGGTACGGCCCGGTGACCACGCTGCTCGCGGTGATCGCCCTGCTCGCCCTGCTGACCGCGCTGATCCTGCTCGCGCTCCCCAAGGCGAACGAGTTCTTCCGCAAGCCGCAGCAGGTGTGGGAGCCGCCGGTCCCCGGCGCCGCCTACCCCGGCCAGCCGAGCTACCCGGCGACCCCCGGCTACCCGGCCACCCCGGGCTACCCGCAGGCGGGCTACCCGCCCGCGCAGCCGGGCCAGCCCTCGGCCCCCGGCCAGCCCGGGTACCCGCCGGCCCCCGGCTACCCGGCCGCGCCGGACCAGCCACCGGCCGCCTCGCCGTGGCAGCCGCCGTCGGCCCCGTCCTCGCCCTCGTCGGACGCGCCCGCCGCGCCGCCGGCCGGTCAGCCGGAGCAGGGTGGACCGGCGCAGGGGCAGGACCGGCCGGGCGGGGACGTGCCACCGTCCGACCCGACCCGCCCGACCGGCAGCTGACGGGCGAGTACGAGCGACGCCGACGATTCCCTCCGAGTAGGTTGCAAGCCGACGCCTACCGGAGGGAATCGTCGTGTCGTACCCGGATCAGGCCCCGGCGCGTCGGCCCGCCGCCGTCACGCTGGCCGCGGCGGTGCTCGGGCTGATGGCCCTCGCCGCCGGGGCGTACGCCGTCGCGGCGCTGCTCGCCCTCGGCGGCACGGTGGACCGGCTCCGGTCGGCCGCCGCCGGTACGAGCGCGGACCCCGACGACGTCGACGGCGTGGTCACCCTGCTGCGGGTCACCACGATCCTCTCGGCGGTGCTCACCGTCCTGGTCGGCCTGCTGCTGGTCGGTCTCGCCGCCGGGCTGCTCGCCGGCCGGCGGGGCGCCCGGGTGGCGACCTGGGTGGTCGCCGGGCTGGGGCTGCTCTGCGGCTGCTGCGGCCTGGCCGCGCTGGTCGGTCAGCGGGCCGGTCCGGTGCGCACCGACGAGCAGAGCACCGCCGAGCTGCTGGGCCTGCTCGGCGACGCCTACCCGTCCTGGTGGCTCCCGCTGAACGCGGCCCTTTCCGTGGGCCAGGTGCTCGGCTACCTTGTGGTGGCCGTGCTGCTGGCGCTGCCCGCGGCGAACGGCTGGTTCGGCCGCGCCCGGCCGACGCCGCCCCCGGCGCCGCTGCCGTACGGCCCGTACCCGCCGCCGCAGGCTCCGCCGCCGTCCCGCTGAGGAGCGCCCGTGACGTCCGAAACCCCGGCCACCGAGCGACGGGCGCTGGTCACCGGCGCCACCGCCGGCATCGGCGAGGCGTTCGCCCGCCGGCTCGCCGCCGACGGGTGGCAGCTGGTGCTGGTCGCTCGGGACGCCACCCGGCTCGCCGAGGTGGCCGCCGACCTGACCGCCCGGCACGGTCACCGGGTGGAGACGCTCCCCGCCGACCTGTCCACCGACGACGGATGCGCGGCGGTGGAACGGCGGCTCACCGACGTCACCGCCCCCATCGGGCTGCTCGTCAACAACGCCGGGCTCAGCCTCAACCGGCCGTTCGTACGATCCACCGTCGCCGACGAGACGCGGTTGCTGCGGCTCAACGTGCACGCCGTCATGCGACTCACCCTCGCCGCCCTCGGTGCGATGACGGATCGACGAAGCGGGATAGTGATAAATGTCTCTTCGGTCGCCGGTTTCGGTCCGGTGATGCCCGGCTCGACGTACCCGGCGAGCAAGGCGTGGGTCACGAGCTTCAGCGAATCCGTCGACCTGTCGGTGCGCCCGCTCGGCGTACGGGTGATGGCGCTCTGCCCCGGTTACACCGCCACCGGCTACCACGAGCGCAACGGCATCGACATGTCCGGCACGCCCCGCTGGATGTGGCTGCGGGCCGACGACGTGGTCGACGGCGCCCTGCGTGACCTGCGTAAAGGCAAGCAGATCAGCGTTCCGGACTGGAAGTACAAGCTCGCCGTGGCCGGCCTGCGGCACGCGCCGCGACGGTTGCTGCGGATGGCCTACCGGGACCGCCGGGGACGGGTCGAGTCGACCGACGGCTGACCCGCGCCGCCCCGGCCGGTGCCGTGACGGCGGCGCCGGCAGGGTACGGGATTCCAGCGTGGTCGCACAGCGTAGCCGTCCATCGCCACCCATCGGTCGCCCACGAGGCTGACCCGGGTGGACCCCACATCCGGCGCACAGACTCGCGCAGTACCCTCTATCGCCATGGGGCACCGCGACGACCTGCGTAAATTCATTTCCGACCTGGCTGTGGTCCACGGCCGGGTGGTGCTCTCCTCGGGCCGCGAAGCGGACTGGTACGTCGATCTGCGCCGCGTCACGCTGCATCACCAGGCTGCACCGCTGGTCGGTCGGGTGATGCGCGAGCTGACCGCGGACTGGGACTATGAAGCTGTCGGCGGGCTGACCCTCGGCGCGGATCCGATCGCGATCTCGATGCTGCACGCCGCGGCGGAGAGCGGCCGACCGGTGGACGCGTTCGTGGTTCGCAAGGCGGGAAAGGCGCACGGTCTGCAACGGCGGATCGAGGGGCCTGAAGTGGCCGGTCGGCGGGTACTTGCCGTGGAGGACACCTCGACGACGGGCGGCAGCGTGTTGACCGCCGTCGAGGCGCTGCGCGAGGCCGGGGCGGAGGTCGTTGGTGTGGCGGTTATTGTTGATCGAGGAGCCGGGGACGCCGTACGGGCCGCCGGACTGCCGTATCGGGCGGCCTATACGTTGGCTGACCTCGGCCTTGTGGCGTAAAAATTTGCCGATTCGGATCTGCTGATATGCAGGCGGATCGATGCTGCTGGTGGAAGGATGGAATACGTGGGAACTGCGTTGGCTGAAATGACCATGCCTCAGATCTCGCCGCTTGCCGGCGAGCCGATCGAACGTGCCGATGCCGAGCGGCTGGCGGGGGTCCTCAAGGCCCTTGCCGACCCCGCCCGGCTCCGGCTGCTCAGCCTGATCCAGTCGGCCCCCGAGGGCGAGGCGTGCGTCTGTGACCTGACGGCGCCGCTCGGCCTCTCGCAGCCGACGGTCAGCCACCACCTGCGTATCCTCACCGAGGCCGGCTTGCTGGAGCGGGAGAAGCGCGGTGTGTGGGCCTACTACCGGCTGGTGCCGTCCGCGATCGCCACGATCGCGGATCTGCTGACCCCGCCGCGCAAGCGGGCCACCAAGAAGGCCCGCTGACCCGGTGTCCGCGCGTCGTCCCCGACCGGGGCGACGTCCGGTGACGTACCAGGGGTGGCGTCATCGGGTGGTGACTCCTGCCTGTCACCAGCCAGCTCGCTGATCCGTCCCACCGGCTCCTGACGGTGGCACGAACGGCCGGTCCCTTCCGGGGCCGGCCGTTCGTCGTGGGCGAGGGTCAGCGGCCCTGGCCGTGGTCCGGGTAGCGCCGCTCGCCCTGCGGCGGCTGCTGCCGGTACGGGTGCTGCTGCTGGTCGTGGTGCAGGTGGTGCTCGATGGTGTCGCGGACCGCGTCGACGGCGCCGGCCGCGCTGGCCGCCGCCACCACCGCGACGGCCTCGCCGCGCTTGCGGGCCTTCCGGTCGCGCAGGAACTCGAAGAAGATCGGCAGCACCGAGATCAGGATGATCAACGCGACCACCGGCAGGATGTACCGGTCGATCTTGTCGCCGATCGCGCTGTAGATCTGCTCGGCGAGCAGGTAGCCGATCAGCAGGATGCCGTCGACCCAGAGGATCGCGCCGACCACGTTCCAGAGGAAGAACTGCTTGGCCGGCATGCCGAGCGTGCCCGCCACCGGGTTGAGGAACGTCCGCACGATCGGGATGAACCGGGCCAGCACCACGGCCTTCGCCGGGCCGAACTTCTGGAAGTAGAACTCCGCCTTCTCCACGTACTCCCGCTTGAAGAGGCGGGAGTTGGGGCGGTCGAACATCCGCCGGCCGTACTTGGAGCCCAGCCAGTGGCCGAGCTGGGCGCCGACGATCGCGCAGATCGGCCCGCCGATCAGCAGCCCGACCAGGGAGAGCCGGGTGCCGTTGCCGAAGATCGCGTCCGCCACCGGTGACGCCGCGACGCCCGCCAGGAACAGCAGCGAGTCGCCCGGGAAGAAGAAGCCCACCAGCAGGCCGGTCTCGGCGAAGAGGATCACCCAGACGCCGATCAGCCCGAAGGTCTGCAACAGTTCCTTGGGGTCGAGCGGATTCAACGCAACGGTCTCGACGACCACCCGACTCTTCTCACCTGTGTCCACGGCCACACAGGCTACCCGCCCCTCCCCCCACCCCGCCTCACCCCTCCCGCCCCCTCCCGTGCCGGCACTTTCACGGAAAGCGTGGCCATGGAGCGCGAAATGGCCACGCTTTCTCTGAAAGTGCGCGGATCTTGAGGATGGGGGCGGGTCAGAGGCGGGGGTCGACGGGTTCGGATTCGCAGGCCAGGATGGCGAAGACGAGTTCGTGGCGGCGCCAGAGGGGGGCGTTGTCGGCGAACGCGTCGAGAACGGCGAGGCCGAGGGCGTGCTCGCGCAGGGCCAGGCCCCGCTTGCGGCCCAACGAACGGCGGCGTAGCGCGGCGAGCTGGTCGGGGGCGGTGTAACCCGGGCCGTAGATGATCCGCAGGTACTCCCGACCCCGGCACTTGATCCCCGGCTGGAGCAGCGAGCCACGCGAAGACCGGGCGGCCAGCCCCGCGTACGGCTTGACCACCATGCCCTCGCCCCCGGCCGACGTCAGCTCCAGCCACCAGTTGGTGGCCGCCCCCACCGCCGCGGCGTCCGCCAGGTCGACCACCTGCCGCCGGGTCGGGGTGAAGAACTCGGGGTCGGCCGCGCAGAGCCGGTCGGCCAGGTCGAGGTGCCAGCCGTGGTCCCGGTCGGCGAAACTCACGCCGGCCCCCGCCAGCACCGCGAACGGCGCCAGGGTCACCCCACGCAGCCCGTCGGTCGGCGCCACGTACGCCCGGTAGGCCGCCGAGTAGCCGTCGACCTCGGCGTGGCGGCCGGCCATCCGCTCCCGCAGCCCGTCCACCGGCAGCCCCCGGGTCGCGGCGGCGTCCAGCGTGGCGAGCACCGCCGGCAGCGCCGCCCGGCCGGCCGCGCCGACGCTGGCGTACTGCTCGCGGATCAGCCCGCCCGCCTTCGCCGACCAGGGCAGCAGCTCGCAGTCGAGCAGCAGCGCGTCGGTGCCCAGCTCGGCCCAGAGGCCGGCGGCGGTCACCGCCGCGCGTACCCGGGCCAGCAGCTCCTCGTCGAGCGGCGCGCCGAAGAACGGCCGGCCGGTGCGGGTGTGCACCACGCCGCCGCCGAACGGCCCACCGGTGGGTTCCCGCTCCACCAGCACCACCGCCCGCGAGCCCATGTGCTTCTCCTCGCAGACCACCCGGTCCACGCCCGCCGCCCGGTAGTCCTCGAACGCCTGCGCCGGGTGCTCCAGGAAGCCCTGGACCGTGGAGGTCGAGCAGGGCGCCATGGTCGGCGGCAGCCAGACCAGCCGGCCCGGGTCGACCGCGAACCGGCTCATCACCTCCAGCGCCGCGGCGGCGTTCTCCGCCGGCACGGTCAGCGTCCCGTACGCGTGCACGAGGTGCCGGCGGCCGGTGACGTCCGTCAGGTCCAGCACCGTGTCCGGTCGGGCCGGGGCACTGACCAGCGGGCGGACCGGGGCGTACCACTCCTTGACCGCCGGTACGGCGACCAGTTCCTTCTCCGGGTAGCGCAGGGCGGTGAGCCGGCCGCCGAAGACGCAGCCGGTGTCGATGCAGATGGTGTTGTTCACCCACTCCGGCTCCGGGGTGGGCGTGTGGCCGTACACGACCATGGCCGAGCCCCGGTAGTCGCGGGCCCACGGGTAGCGCACCGGCAGGCCGTACTCGTCGGTCTCCCCGGTGGTCTCCCCGAAGAGCGCGAACGCGCGGACCCGGCCGGACGCGCGGCCCTGGTAGGCCTCCTTCAGGCCGGCGTGCGCGACCACCAGCCGACCGCCGTCCAGCACGAAGTGGCTGACCAGGCCGTCGACGAAGGCGGCGACCTCCGCGACGAACGCCGGGTCCTCTGTGTCGAGCTGGGCCATCGTCTCGGCCAGGCCGTGGGTGAGCCGCACGTCCCGGCCACGCAGCTTGCGCAGCAGCTTCTGCTCGTGGTTGCCCGGCACGCAGATCGCGTGCCCGGCCGCCACCATCCCCATCACCAGGCGGAGCACGCCGGGGGAGTCCGGGCCGCGGTCCACCAGGTCACCCACGAAGACGGCGGTACGACCAGCCGGGTGCACCGCGTCCACCGGGCGGCCCGCGTCGTCGCGGCGCAGCGACCAGCCGAGCCGGAGCAGCAGCGCCTCCAGCTCCTCGCGGCAACCGTGCACGTCACCGACGATGTCGAACGGCCCGGTCAGCTCGCGCCGGTCGTTGAAGAGCTTCTCGTACCGGATCTCCGCGGTCTCGATCTCCTCGACCCCGCGCAGCACGTGCACCTTGCGGAAGCCCTCCCGGGCCAGCAGCCCGTACGTCCGGCGCAGGTCCCGCTGCATCCGGGTCAGCACCTGCCGGCCGAAGGTCCGGTCGGCGCGCCCCTGGGTCCGCTCCCAGGCCAGCGCCTCCGGCACGTCCAGCACGATCGCCACCGGCAGCACGTCGTGCTCGCGGGCCACCCGGACCAGCGCGGCCCGGGCGTGCGACTGGAGGTTGGTCGCGTCGACCACCGTCAGCCGGCCCCGACGCAGCCGGGTGGCGGCGATGTGGTGCAGCGCCTCGAACGCGTCAGCGGAGGCGGACTGGTCGTTCTCGTCGTCGGCGACCATCGCCCGGAACATGTCCGAGGAGAGCACCTGGCTGGGCAGGAAGTGCCGGCGGGCGAAGGTCGACTTGCCCGATCCGGAGACGCCGACCAGCGCCACCAGGGCCAGCTCGGGGATGTCGAGGGTGGTCATCGGCGCTCCTCCTTCCGGTCGGTCGTGGTGTTTACCTTTTCCGCCGCGGTGAGGACGGCCAACTGGGTGGGGGTGCCCACCTCCGGGTCCTCCTCCCCGACGCCGCCGATCGTGGCGGTGTAGCCGTACGTCGCGGCCACCCGCTCGACCCAGGCGGCGAACTCGGCACGGTTCCACTCGAAGCGGTGGTCGGCGTGCCGGAACCGCCCCGCCGGCAGCCCCTCGTAGCGGGCGTTGTACTCGACGTTCGGCGTGGTCACCACCACGATGCCCGGCCGGGCGTGGCCCAGCACCGCGTCCTCCAGCGCCGGCAGCCGGGGCGGGTCGAGATGCTCGATCACCTCCATCAGCACCGCCGCGTCGTAGCCGCGCAGCCGGTCGTCCCGGTAGGTGAGGGCGGACTGCCAGAGTCGGATCCGGTCGCGCTGCCGCTCCGGCAGCCGGTCCAGGCGCAGCCGACGGGCGGCCAGCGTCAACGCGTGGGTGGAGACGTCGGTGCCGACAACCTCCGTGTAGCGCCGGTCGGCAACCAGGGCGGTGAGCAGCGCGCCACCACCGCAGCCCAGGTCGAGCACTCGGGTCGCCCCGCTGGCCGCGAGCGCGGCGAGCACCGCCTCGCGCCGCCGTACCGCCAGCGACGCCCGCCCCGGTCCGGCCACGTCCGCCGTCCCGGCTGCTCCGCCCACCTGTCCCGCTGCCCCGGCATCGCTCTGCGCGGTGCCGGTGTCGGATCCGGGTACGCCGGCCACGGGTCCCGGGTCGGCCGGGGGCTCGTCGATGCTGTCGTCGGGCACGGGCTCGTCGGCGAGGCGCAGCTCGGTCAGCCGGGCCAGCGCCTGCCCGGCCAGCGCCCGGCGGTGGGCCAGGTAGCGACGGGTGATCAGGGCCCGCTCCGGGTGGTCGGCCAGCCAGCCCGCGCCGGCGCGGAGCAGTTTGTCGATCTCGTCCGGCGCCACCCAGTAGTGCTTCGCGTCGTCCAGCACGGGCAGCAGGACGTACAGGTGGTTGAGGGCGTCCGCGACCCGGAGGGTGCCGGTCAGGACGAGGTCGACGTACCGGCTGTCACCCCAGTCGGGGTGCTGCTCGTCCAGCGGAATCGGGGTGGCGGTGACCGTCCAGCCCAGCGGGGCGAAGAGTCGCCCGGCCACGTCGGCGCCACCGCGGCAGCGCAGCACCGGCACCCGTACCTCCAGCGGGATCGCGGTGCCGGCCAGTTCCGGGCGGTCCCGGGACTCGCCGCGCAGGGCCGACCGGAACACCGTGGACAGTGCCGAGGCGAGCAGGCTGGACGCGGCGTACGCCCGGTCGTTGACGTACTGCCCGAGGGTGAAGCTCTCCGGGGTGCTGGCCTGCTTCCGGCCGCCACGCCGCCCCACGCCGAGCCGCTGCGGGTCGATGTCGACCAGCAGGGCGGCGGTGCAGCGGTCCTCGTCCGCCTCGGGGTAGAAGACGTGCGCGGTGCCCGCGGGCAGTTCGAAGGACTGGACCCGGTCAGGGTGCTTGACCAGCAGGTACCCGAGGTCGGTCGCCGGCCGGTGGGTGGTGGTCAGGGTGAGCAGCACGCCGTTCATGGTCTCAGGGGTTTCGATCTTGCGTCGCCCTGTTTATGTGGGTGGGGTTTCCGGGGGAGCCCCACCCGCTCCGGGCGGTCAGGCTTGATCCCTGCGCGGGTGGGGCTCCCCCGGAAACCCGACCTCGGGTTGAGCGGCGTGCGACGGTGGTTCGCCTTGGCGGGGGACGGCGGCGCCCCGCCGACCTAGGGGTCGACGGGGCGCCGGGTGGTGCGGGTGGTGCGGGGTGGGTCAGGCGACGAAGCGGGTCCGGCGACGGCGGGCCACCACGTAGCCGCCGACGCCGGCGGCGAGCAGCAGGCCGCCGATGCCGGCCACGAGGGCGGTGTTCTCACCCGTGATCGGCAGGGTGCCGCCGTCGCCGTCGCCGTCGCCGTTGCCGCCGCCGTTGCCGCCGGTCGCGTTCACCAGCAGCTTCGCGGTGTCGTTGGCCGGCTTGATGTCCTCGGTGAAGCCCTCGCACTCGCACTTGGCGTTGATCGTCACGGTGCCGGTGGCGTTCGGCACGACCTTGTCGATCCGCAGGCCGAACTCGACGGTCTGCTCCTCGCCCGCGGCGATGTAGACGTCCGGCCAGCACCGGTACGTCTTCTCGCCCGGCTTGCCGGCGTTGTCCCAGTCGCCCTGCTCGCCGTCGAACGGCACGCAGACCTCCGGCACCTCGACCGCGGTCGTGCCGGTCGGCACGGTGACGTCGATCTTCGTGACCGGGCTGCCGGAACGGTTGAAGTCCAGCGATGCCGGGCCGTTGTTCCGAACGCCGACGGTGGCGTTCACGACCTCGCCGGCCTTGCCGGTGACCGAGTCGCCGATGGCGGCCAGGTCCACGCCGTTCTTGCCGGTGACCGAGACCTCCATGCCGGACCAGTTGTTGTCCGGGTTGGTGTCGGCCTGGAAACCGCTGAGGGCACCCGCCTTGGTCAGGGTGAGGTTGCCCCCGTTACCCGGCTTGCCGACCGAGATGCCCAGGTTGTCGAGGTACGCGGCGAAGTCCTCGAACTCGGCCACGGTCATCCAGTTGTGGTAGCCGTACTCCTTGCCCGGGGCGTAGGCGTCCTTGCCCAGGGTGTAGTTCACCGCCGAGGTCCAGTTCTCGCCCGGCGCCGCAATGAGGCTGTCGAAGCGGCAGGTACGCAGCTCGTCGCCCTCGTAGGTGCAGTTGTTGAACTTCTCGCTCGGGCGGACGGCCCGATCGTGGTCGAAGATGACCACGGCACCCTTGGCGGTGGTCGTTCCCACGTTGCGGACCGTCAGCGGCGCGGTGAAGGTGCCGCCCGGCGCCGCTGACCGCTTCACCTCGGTGCGGCCGGCCAGGTCCACGCCTTCGCCGACCCGCACCGTGGCGGTGTGGGTGGCCGAGGTGGCGCCCTCCGCGCCGACGGTCACCTTCAGCTCGCCGGTGTCGCCGTCCTTGGCATCGCCGGTCGGTGCGAGCACCACGCTGAAGTAGCCGCCGATGCCCCAGTCGTCCAGACCGACCTCGAACGGGTCGGTGCAGACCAGGACGTTCTCCTCCGGCGAGGTGCAGTCCCCGCTCGGCATGCCCTCGGGCTTGACCGTCACCGTGCCGGCGAGGTCGCGGTAGTCGTAGCGCACGCTCAGGCCGTGCAGGACGACCGGCTCGGAGCTGTACAGGATGGGCGAGTCGATCTTGCCCTCGGAGTCGACGGCCAGGGTCGTGTCGGCAAAGTAGAGGCCGAGGTCGACGGCCGACTCCTCGGCCGAGGCGGGGGTGGCAGCGGCGGCGACGATCGCGCCGGCCACGCCCAGCCCGGCGAGCCAGCGCCGGGTCGAGTGCGTGAGCATGGGGGTTCCTCCCGTGAGGTGGTGCGGAAGAGTCGGTGGACGCGTCCGGTGTCACCGGTCGCGCCCGATGGCGCGCCCGCCGACCGGCTGGTCGGCGGGCGCGCCGGATGGTGCGGTGAATCAGGCGACGAAGCGGGTCCGGCGGCGGCGGGCCACCACGTAGCCGCCGACGCCGGCGGCGAGCAGCAGGCCGCCGATGCCGGCGATCAGGCCCGTGTTCTCACCGGTGATCGGCAGGGAGCCCCCGTCGCCGCCACCGTTGCCACCGTCGCCCGAGCCCGGGTTGCCGTTGCCCGGCTTGATGACGACGGCAGCCTCGTTGTTGTCCGCCTTCGGGTCGCCGTCGAGGTGGGTGGTGACCTTGCCGGAGGTCGGGCCGGTCAGCTCGTCGATCCGCAGGGTGAACGGGTACGAGCCGCCCACGCCCGGCTCCGGGTCACCCGCGGAGATGCAGCCGTACAGGTCGGCACCCGGCTCACCCGCGTGATCCCACGGGTTCCAGGGCTCCTCGCTGTCCTTGTCGTACGGCGCGCACTCCTCCGAGACCTTGATCGCCTCGGTGCCCGGCGGGATCTCCACGGTCACGATCGGCTCGGTGAGCCGCCAGGCGTCCACCGTGGCGGGACCCAGGTTCGTGAAGCCGGCGGTCACCGTGACCTTGTCGCCGACCTTGCCGGTGGCGGTGCTGCCGACGGCGGCCAGGTCGGCCGGGTTGTTGCCGCCGACCTTGATGTCGACCACCGTGAAGTTGTTCGTCTGGTCCACGTCGGTCTGCGGTACGGCCGCCTGCCGGGCGGCGGGCAGCTCGACCAGGCTGAGCTTGCCGCCGGTGCCCGGGGTGCCCGGTGGCAGCGGGAAGTCGGGGTCGTCGATGATCTGGGCCCAGTCGTCCTTGGTCAACCAGTCGACGTAGTTCTCCAGCTCGCTGCCCGTACGGGCGCCCTTGTCCAGCGTGACCGGGAGCTTCTCGGAGAGCCGGTAGCTCTTGCCCGGCTCCAGGTCGGTGTCGAAGGTGCAGATGACGGCCAGGTACTCGATGTCTTCGCAGTTGCTGAAGTTACCGACGTACGAGCTGAGGTAGTCGGTCTGCAGCCGCAGCACCGCGCCGTGCGCCGTGTTGTCGCCCGAGTTGCGGACCACGTCGCCGGGCAGCCCCACGGTGGCGCCCGGATCGCCGTCGACCGTGGCCTCCGGCTCGGACTGGAGGTCGACGCCCTCGGCGATGGTGACCGTGACGCTGCTGCTGGCGGTCTTGCCGCCGCCGGCCGCCTTGATGCCCAGCTCGGCCTTCTGTCCGGGCTTCGCGTCCGCCTTCGCGGTCAGGTAGTAGTCGAGGCTGGGCACGCCCCAATCCTCGGCCTCCGCCTCGCAGTGCAGGGTGTCGCCGGAGGGGACGCACTCCCAGTCGGAGGTGGCCAGCTCGATGGTGGCGACGTCGTTGACCTCCGACAGATCCAGGTCCAGGGTCGCGCTCTTCAGCTCTTTCTCGCCGGCGATGTACGTGGCGATGAAGTTGTACGTACTGTGTCCCGGAGCGACCAGGACGTCCCAGGCGGCGATCTCCAGGGGGTCTGCCGCGTGGGCGGGGGTGGCGGAGGCGGCGACGAACGCGCCTGCGACGCCCAACCCGGCGAGCCAGCGCCGGGTGGAGTGCGTGAGCATTGGGGGTTCCTCCCGTGGGGGTGACAGGTGGAGCCTGCGGATCTTAAGGACTCCTTAAAACACCGCGTCACCCCGAATGGCACCCGGACCAGGCAAACGAGCCGAACGGCTGAGCATCTTCGGCGCAACGGGCAGGCCCCGGCGACGCCCCGTCGCCAGCGCGGCGACGGGGCGTGACGCGGTGCTGGTCAGGCGACGAAGTCGGTGCGTCGGCGGCGGGCCAGCAGGACCCCCGTCGTACCGGCGGCGAGCAGCAGCCCGCCGACGGCCATCGTCAGCGCGGTCGATCCGCCGGTGATGGGCAGCGAGTCGTCGCCACCGCCGTTGCCGCCGCTCCCGCCGGGCGGGACGAGCATGATCTCCGCCCGGTCGTTGGCCGGGTCGGTGTCGGCCTCGACGTCGATGGTCACTCGCCCGGCGGTCGGCCGCGGCAGCCGGTCCACCCGCAGGGTGACAAAGTACGAGACCGTTTCGCCGACACCGGCAATGTCGCCCGGGCCGCTGCAGCCGTACTCCCGCGCACCCGGTTGGCCGTACGTGTCGCCGGGTTTCCAGGGGCCGGCGCCGATCGGCGCGCACCCCCAGTGCACCTCGACCGCGGTGGTGCCGTCGGGGACGCGGAACCGCACCAGCGGGATCTCCCGCCAGGTCTCCACCGCCGTGGGCCCGAGGTTGCGGAATCCGGGCGTCACCGTCACCCGGTCGCCGACCTTGGCGCTGACCCGTCCCCCGACGGCGGCCGCATCCGCGGTCCGGTCGCCGGTGACGGTGATGCTCACCGCGGTCCAGCTGTTCCAGGCGGCGGTGTCGGTCTGCCGCCCCGTCGGCTCTGCCACCAGACGCAACTCGTCGCCGGTACCGGGGGTGTCCGGCGGGAGCGGCACGTCCGGGTCCTGCTCGACCAGCGCCCAGTCGTCGACGGTCCACCACTGCAGGCGGTTGGGCAGCACGAGGCCGCTGCGCAGGAACGTCTTGAGGGTGAGCGGCAGCGGTGCCGACAGCCGGTAGCTGACTCCGGGCACCAGTTCGGTGTCGAACCGGCAGATGGTGGGTCGGGCCTCGGCACGTCGGCAGTTGCGGAAGTTGTCGACCGACATGACGTCCATGTCGGCGTCGAGGGTCAGCACCGCGCCGTGCACCGGCACCGGGCCGGCGTTGCGTACGGTGCTGGTCAGGTCGACGGTGCCGCCGGGCCCGGCGCGGAGCGCGGTCTTCGGCTCGGTCACCAGGTCGACCCCCTCGACCACGCTGATCGTGATCTTCCGGGTGGCCGTGCCGCCGACCGAGGAACCCCGGACGGTCAGCTCGGCCCGCCGGTCCAGCGGGGCGTCGGCCCGCGCGGCGAGCTGGAAGTAGAGAGTGGGCGTCCGGCTCCACCTGCCGAAAGCGCCCAGGCAGCGCAGGGTGTCGGCGCGCCGGACGCAGTCCCACCCGCCGTCGTCGGTCACCGTGAAGGTGCCCAGCGAGTCCCACTCGGACAGCTCGATGTCGAGGGTCACCGGGCTGCCGGCCGGGCCGGGGTTGCCGTCGACCCGTACCGCGCCGGGAGCGGTGTGTCCCGGGGCGACCAGCAGGTCCCGGGCGGCGATCCGGAGTTCGCCGGCCGCGATCGCGGGAGCGGCGGTGGCGGCCAGGAACGCGCCCGCGACGGCCGCTGCGGCGAGCCAGCGCCGGATGGAGTGCCGGAGCATCGACTGTCCTCCCGATCGGTGGCGGAGCGTGGTCAGCCTCTCACGGATGTCACTCTCCGCCGGCCTGCCGCGCCCGGCGAGCGGGCGGCGCAACGTTTCGGGCGCCCACTCCCGTCATCAAGGTCGGAACACCGGGAGGTGCAGTGACGTACGAGGAGTTCGCCGACTCGCGGCTGACCGCGCTGCTGCGGTACGCGGTCATGCTGACCGGCGATCCGCACCAGGCGCAGGACCTGGTGCAGGACACGATGGTCCGGGTCCAGCTGAACTGGCGGAGGGTGGCCCGGGCGGATTCCCCGGAGCGCTACGTGCGCCGGATGCTGACCAACCAGTACGTCGACTGGCGGCGGGGCTCCTGGATGCGTCGGGTGCTGCTGCGTGGCGAGCCGGACAACTCCACGCCGCCGGCCGCCGACCACGCGCAGGACGCCGTGGACCGGGACCAGGTCTGGTCCCTGCTGGCCCGGTTGCCCCGCCGGCAGCGCGCCAGCCTGGTGCTCCGCTACTACGAGGACCTGCCGGACGCGGAGATCGCCGAGATCCTCGGCTGCGCCGTCGGGACCGTCCGCTCGTCCATCTCCCGGGCGCTGGCCACGCTGCGCGCCGAACACCTGGAGGTCTGCTCATGACCGTCGAGGAGGAGCTGCGGGCCGCCTTCGCGCGGCACGAGTCGCTCACCCCGCCGGCCGGGCCGCTGCGCGCGGCCGTCGACCGGATCGTCGTACGCCGTCGTCGCCGGCACCGTCGGCTCCAGGCCGGGGCCGGCGCGCTGGCGGTGCTGGGGCTGCTGGGCCTCGCGGTGCCGCGGGTCGTCCCGCCGCTCGGCGGGCGCACCGCCACCGCGGAGTTCCTCGCCGACCGGGTCGCGCCCGGTGGCGCGCTGAACGTGCTGCTGCTGGGGGTGGACGGCGTCCCCGATCCGCGGGTCCGCGGCGTCGATGCCGTCCCCCGCGCCGACTCGGTGCTGCTGGTGCACGTTCCGGCGGACCGGAGCCGGCTCTACCTCGTGTCCCTGCCGCGCGACCTGATGGTGGCGATCCCCGGGCACGGTACCCAGAAGCTGAACAGTTCCTTCCAGTTCGGCGCCACCGCATCACGGCCCGACCTGCGCCGGGGCTACGACCTGACCCGGCGGGTGGTCGCCGACACCATCGGCGTACGCATCGACGCCGGCGCCGTGCTGACGTACCCGGTGCTGCGGCGACTCACCGATGGCGTCGGCGGGGTGGAGGTCTGCCTGCCGGAGCAGGTCCGCTCGGTGCACACCCGACGCGTCTTCCCGGCCGGCTGCCAGCGGCTGGACGGCACCGCCTCGGTCGATCTGCTCCGGCAGCGCTTCGGAATGACCTGGGGCGGCCAGGACCGGGACCGCAACGCCCAGCGGTACGCGGCGGGGCTGGTGCGGCAGCTCGACAGTGGGGACGCCCTGCACGATCCGGTGGCACTGAGCCGGCTGTTGGCCGCCCTCGGCCCGGACCTGGTCACCGACACCGGCGACGCCTCGCTGCCGGACCTTCTCACGCGTACCGTGCAGGCGTCCCGGGCGGCCCCGGTCGGTCTCGCCGTGCCGACCGTCGACTCGCCGAAGCGGCCGGGCAACCTGCTGCTCGACGAGCGCGCCGCACCGGCCCTGCTGACCGCGCTACGCCAGGACCGGCTGGCCGAGTTCGCGGCGGCGAACCCCGACCGGGTGACCGCCCTGGGGGCTCAGCGGTAGTCGTCCTCGTCGCCGGTGACCACCCGGGCCTGCTCCATCGCGTCCCAGTCGCCGACCTCCAGGCCACGGTGCGGCTCGGTCTCGGCGTCGCCCGGGTCGATCGAGGCGGCCTGCTCGACCGCGTCGGCCGGCTCGGCCTCCAGGTCGCGCTCCTCCGGGCTGAGGTGGTCGCTCGGCGCGAAGTCCTCGTCGGGCTGACCCATCGTCCCTCCCTGCTTCCGGCGGACTGTCCCCCACACCGTACGGGCTGCGCGGCGCGGGTGCCCGGTGGGCGCGGCAAGCGGACTCGGTGGATCGTCCCACCGGGGCCTCCCGGCGGTGCCAGGATGGAGGCGTGGGCTTCCTGATCCGGCTGGCGATCACCGCGGTCGCGCTGTGGGTCACCACGCTGATCGTGCCCGGCGTCGACGTGACCGGCACCAACGGCGCCGAGACGGCGTTCACCCTGATCGTGGTGGCGCTGATCTTCGGCGTGGTCAACGCCGTGCTCAAGCCGGTCATCAAGGTGGTCGGCTGCGTGTTCTACCTGCTCACCCTCGGCCTGATCGCGCTGGTGGTGAACGCGCTGCTGTTCCTGCTGACGGACTGGATCGCGCGTGGGCTCGACCTGCCGTTCCGGGTGGACGGTTTCTGGGCCGCCTTCTGGGGGGCCATCGTGATGGCGGTGGTGAGCTGGCTGATCAGCGTCGCCGTACCGGACAGTCTGGAGGACCGGTGAGGGGAGGCGGTTGTGCCCGCCGCCACCTTCTACGGGATACTGCCGGCGGTGGACAGCGCGGTCCGGCGCACCCGATGGAAGACAGCGGCCAGCTCGGCCGAGAGCGGTAAGTAAGGAGCGTTCGACATGCCCATCGCTTCCCCCGAGACTTACGCGGAGATGCTGGACCGGGCCAAGTCCGGCCGGTTCGCGTACCCGGCGATCAACGTGACGTCCTCGCAGACGCTGAACGCGGCGCTGAAGGGTTTCGCCGACGCGGAGAGCGACGGCATCATCCAGGTCTCCACCGGTGGTGCCGAGTACCTGTCCGGCCCGTCGGTCAAGGACATGGTCACCGGCGCGGTGGCGTTCGCCGCGTACGCCCGCGAGGTGGCCAAGAACTACCCGGTCAACATCGCGCTGCACACCGACCACTGCCCGAAGGACA
Organism: Micromonospora sp. CPCC 206171; assembly: GCF_036906755.1. NCBI lineage: Bacteria > Bacillati > Actinomycetota > Actinomycetes > Micromonosporales > Micromonosporaceae > Micromonospora > Micromonospora sp. CPCC 206171. The sequence goes on from NZ_JBAKHT010000014.1 coordinate 42,095, forward strand.
AGCTGGACAAGTTCGTCCGGCCGCTGATGGGGATCTCCCAGGAGCGGGTGAAGCGCGGCGAGGAGCCGCTGTTCCAGTCGCACATGTGGGACGGCTCGGCCGTGCCGGTGGCGGAGAACATGGAGATCGCCGCGCAGCTCCTCGACGAGGCCGCCAAGGGCAAGATCGTCCTCGAGATCGAGGTCGGCGTGGTCGGTGGCGAGGAGGACGGCGTCGAGAACGCCATCAACGACAAGCTCTACACCACGGTCGAGGACGGCCTGGCCATGGTGGAGGCGCTCGGCCTCGGCGAGAAGGGCCGCTACATGGCGGCGCTGACCTTCGGCAACGTGCACGGCGTCTACAAGCCGGGCAACGTCAAGCTCCGCCCCGAGGTTCTCGACCACATCCAGATGGCGGTCGGCGCCAAGTACGGCAAGGAGAAGCCGCTCAGCCTGGTCTTCCACGGCGGCTCGGGCTCGCTGCTGTCGGAGATCCGCGAGGCGCTGGACTACGGCGTGGTCAAGATGAACATCGACACCGACACCCAGTACACCTTCACCCGGCCGGTCGCGGACCACATGTTCCGCAACTACGACGGCGTGCTGAAGGTCGACGGCGAGGTCGGCAACAAGAAGATGTACGACCCGCGGGTCTGGGGCAAGGCCGCCGAGGCGGGCATGGCCGCCCGCGTCGTCGAGGCCTGCGAGCACCTGCGCTCGACCGGCACCAAGATGAAGTAACAGCGGTCAGCGCGACGGCCGGCTCCCCGCCCGGGAGCCGGCCGTCGGCGTCTCAGGCGGTCGCGGTGAGCACCCGGACGGCCTCCCGGACGTCGTCGGTCAGGTGCACCGTGGTCGACAGGTCACCGAACGGGGACGCCGCGAACAGCGGCCGCAGCAGCGACTCGATCGGCAGTTCCCGGGTCCAGTACGCGCGGTCCAGGAAGACGTACGCTCCGCTCGCCCCGTCGGTGCCGTAGTAGGTCTTCGTCGCCGCCTGGAACACCTCCTGCACGGTGCCCGCCCGGCCGGGCGCGAAGACGATCCCGCCCCGGGCCAGCCGCAGGATCGTGTCCTCCCGGATGGCGTTGGAGAAGTACTTGGCGATCCGCCCGGCGAAGAGGTTCGCCGGTTCGTGCCCGTACAGCCAGGTGGGGATCGCCAGCCCGCCGGAGCGGGCCCAGTCGAGCTCCGGCACCCGCTGCTGCGGGATGGCCGGCCCGGTCGCGTACCGCTCGCGGACCGCCAGCGCCGCCGCCGTGTAGCGGTCGTGGTCGGTGAAGTCCGGCGCCACGGCGAGCAGGTCGATCGCGGCGGTCAGCTCCTCGGCCGGCCAACCCGCGAGGAACGCGCCGAGGTTGGCCGCCTCCATCACGCCCGGTCCGCCGCCGGTCACCACCAGCCGGTCGGCCCGCGCCAGCTCCCAACCCAGCACCGCCGCCATCCGGTACGGCACGCTGCCGCGCTGCACGGCGTGCCCGCCCATCACCCCCACCACCGACTGCGGCCCGTGCGTCGCCAGCCAGGACCGGGTGGCGTCGACCAGCGCGTTGTCCACGCCGTGGTCGTGCAGCCGCTGGCCGAGCGCCTCCCGGACGTCCGGCAGCGCGCCGCCGTGCTCGCGGAAGTGCGCGTACACCCGGGTGTCATACATCCCGGCGAAGCCGCCCTCGGCGAACCCGGCGGCCAGCTCCTCGGGGGTGTAGAGGTGCGACGGCTGGGTCGGGTACGGCAGGCCGGAGAAGGGCGGCACCACGTTCGCCCCCCGCCGGACCAGGTCGGCGCCGACCTCTCGGGAGGCGAACCGGCAGCCGACGAAGAGGGTGCCGGCGACCTCGGTGCGGGTCAGGTCGGGGATCGGGTCCAGGTCGAGGCGGAGCCCCTGCACGGTCAGGCCGGCGAGGCTGCCGCTGGCCAGCCGCCGGTCGAACTCGGCGCGGGTCTCGATCTCGTCGTGGCTGGTGTCGTGCGGCGCGATGACGTCCGCGGGAGGTGGGGTCGGCACCAGGCCATCCTGCCCGGGCCGGGCAATGGCCCAAACCTGCCGGTCCGGGGGGCCGGGACGACAGGAGCCCGGCGGTCTCGACCGCCGGGCTCCTGCGTAACCGGGTCCTGGGGAGGCTCCGGATTAATAGTTGTAATGGAAAACATCTCGCGGCGGCATGGGCCGCAGGCGTGACGGACGCCTCCCCCGTTCAGCCAGCGCACTGGGCCGATCCTCTCGCGCGCGGTGGGGCGAAGCCGGTTGAATGGGACGATGCAGAACCTGTTGCCTGAGCCACCGGCCACCCTCCTGCCCGCGCACGAAGAGGCCGACGCCACGCTCGCGGCCGCCGCCGAGAAGGGCACCGACGAGGCGTACGCCGAGGTCGCGGCCCGCTTCCCGACCTACAGTGCGGCCTGGGCGGTGCTGGCGACCCGGGCCTTCAACGCCGGCCAGGTCATCCCCGCGTACGCCTACGCCCGCACCGGCTACCACCGGGGCCTGGACCAGCTGCGCCGCAGCGGCTGGAAGGGCCACGGGCCGGTGCCCTGGTCGCACGGCCCCAACCAGGGCTTCCTCCGCTGCCTGTACGTCCTGTCCCGGGCGGCGGGCGAGATCGGCGAGGCGGACGAGGCGGCCCGCTGCGCGCAGTTCCTGCGCGACTGCGACCCGGCCGCCGGGGACGCCCTCGCCAGCGAGTGACCCGTCGTGACGGCCGGCCCGGCGCTGACCGGGCCGGCCGTCGCGTCTACAGCCCCTCGGCCACGGCGGCGGCGATCTTGAGCCAGGCGTCCCGGGTCGCGGCGGAGAGCGCGCCGTACCGGATCGGCTCCCCGGTGTCGATGAGCCGCTCGTACGGCGCGAGCAGCACCGCCCGGGTGCGGGCCGCGAAGTGCTCCTGGATCGCCGGCAGGTCGATCTCCTTGCGGGACGGCGGCATCGACACCACCGTCACCGCCTGCCGGACCAGCCGCTGCCGGCCGCTCTGCTCCAGGTGGTCGAGCATCCGGGCGGCCGTCTCGGCCGAGTCGTTCCGGGCCGACATGGTGACCACCAACTGGTCGGTGGCGTCCATCGCGGCCTGCCAGTTCTGCGCCCGGACGTTGTTCCCGGTGTCCACGAAGATCAGCTTGTAGAACCGGCTGACCACCTCACGGATCTCCGCGAAGGCCGCCGCGGTGAGCATCTCGCCGCCGGTGGCCGACTCGTCCGAGGCGAGCACGTCGAACATCCCCTCGCCCTGCGATCGGACGTACTGCGACAGGTCACCGATCCGGCCGTGCGCGCCCTGGAACTGCCCGAGGTCGCGCAGCATGTCCCGGACCGTACGGGAGTGGAAGTCCTGCTGGGCGCGCATGCCCAGGGTGCCCTGGGTCTCGTTGTTGTCCCAGGCCAGCACGTACCCGCCGCGCTTCTGACCGAAGGTCATCGCGAGCAGCAGGATGGCCACCGTCTTGCCGGCGCCGCCCTTCGGATTCACCACGGTCACCTGGCGCAGCCCGCCGAAGTTGCGGCGGACCATCTCGACGTCCCGCTTGATCTCCTGCTCGTGCCGCCCCGGCGGCAGCTTCAGGCCGATCTTGTTGACCACCGCCCGTACCCCCATGGTGGCGACCGGGTCGGCGGGGCGGGCCTGCCGGCGGCGGGCGAAGTCCTCGGCGGTCGGCGCCGGTGCGTCGTCCGGCGTCCAGCCCGGGTCCGGGTAGCCGCCCTGCGCCGCCCGCACCGGCGGCTCCGGGTACGACTGCCGGGGCAGCCCGGTCGGCGGGGTGCCCTCCTGCCAGGACTGCTGGTACCACCCGGCGGGCGGCTGCGGCCCCGGCGGCGCGGGGGGCATCGGCCCGGGCTGCGGCGGGCCGGCGTGCGCAGGCGGCACCGCGAGCGTGGGCCCCGGTGGATACTCCGTCAGCGGGTGCGGGCCGGGCGGCGCCAGCGGCGTGCCCGGCGAGGGCGGGAACGGACCCAGCTTCGGCGCCGGGCGCGGGGGCTCCGCGGGCTGGCCGGGCACCGCCGCGCTGCCGATCGCCTCGGCCCCGAGTGCGGCTCCGCCGCGATCGCCGGGTATCGCCCCGTCGCCGTGCATCGCGGCGTCGCCGTGTGTTGCGGCGTTGCTGGCGGCGGCGGTGCGCTGCGGTGGCTGGGCCCACGGCGATTCGCCCTGTTCCCGGGCCGCCTGCGGGATGTTCGCCACGGGTACGACCGGGGTGCCCGGCGCGGTGTGCGGCGGGGGCGCGGTGATCGGCTGGTCCAGGGTGAAGGGCAGGTCGAGGTCGACCGGGGCGGGCTGCCCGACCCTGGGTGCCGGCGTGGGGTGCGCCGGCCGTCGGGCGCCCTCCGCCGGCTCGGCCTGCGGCCGGGCCTCACCGGTCGCCGGGCCCGCTTCGGCGGCCGTGACGGCGGGCCAGACCGGCACGCCCGCCTCGGCCACCATTCGGGCCTGCGGCTCGGCCTCCCCGGTCGCCGGGCCGGCTCCGGCGGCCGTGACGGCATGCCCGGCCGGCACGCCCGCCTCGGCCACCGTTCCGGGTTCGGCCGTCCTGCCGTTGGCCGTCGGGAGGCTCGGGCCGGCGGCAGTGCCACTCGCGGCTGGGAGGCCCGGGTCGGCGGCAGTGCCGCTCGTGGTGTGGATGGTCGGGCCGGGTGCGGCGCCGTTGGTGGCCGGGATGCCCGGTCCGGCGAAGATACCCTCGGCGGTGGCGCTCGGGTCGGTGGCTGTGTCGTCCGTGGCCGCAGTTGTCGGGCTGGCCGCCGCGCCGATCGTGTCGGCGGCGGGGGGCTGGGAGGCGTATTCCTCGCCAGTGTCGGCCGGCGTGGCGGGCCAGGCGTCGGGACCGGCCGGGTACCGGCCCGGGGGCATCGGCGGTGGGGCCGGTTCGTCGGCGCGCAGGGACGCCCAGTCGCCGTCCGGCGGGGGTGCCGCCCAGCCGTCGGCGGCGGGGGCGGCGTTGACCTCGGCGGTCAGCGACGGGTAGAGCGGCGAGGCCTGGACGCCCCAGGTCGGGGCGGTGTCGGTCGCGTCGGGCGGCCAGAGCGGTTCGATGTCCCGCTCCGGCACCGCATGCGGGCCGGGCAGCCGGCCCCGGTCGGCGTTCTCGTCCACCACGGTTCCTCCCCATTCCTCCTGCCGAGGATAGGCCGTCCCGTTCCGGTCACGGAACGTAGTGGAACGCCGTTGCGGGTCAGCTCGTCCAGACCGCCCAGGCGCCCGCCTCGGTCCACCAGGACCGCTTGCGGCTCAACTCGCCCTCCACACCGTCGTCGAGGAAGGGGACCTTCTCGTCCCGGGGTACGACCGCGACCGCCCGGCCCCGGGCCCGGCGGACCTCGAACCGGATCCGCTTCCGGCCGAACGCCTTCCGGGTCACCACCGGCACGGCCACCGCCACCTCGACCAGGCCGTCGGTCGGGTCCGGAGCGGTCAGCAGCGGCAGCCCGTCCAGGGCCGCGTACCCGCCGGCGTTGCCGATCGCGCAGGCCAGGATCGGGTCCTCGCCGTCGGAGAGCACCGCGTCGTCCACCTCGACCCGGCCGCGCCAGTGCAGCGGGCGCCCCGCGTCGTCGGCCGCGCCGAGCAGCGCGCCGTCCAGGGTCACCGAGCCGGCGTCATTGCGCAGCAGGTCGAGCCGGCGGGCGGTGCCGTCGAGCACCGCGACGGCCACCGCCGCCGGGTCGCGGGGCAGCCCGAGCTGCGCCGCCAGGTCACCCTGCGTCCCGCTCCGGGCGGGGTCGAGCGGGAGTACGCCGATCGGCGGCAGGTCCGGCACCGTACGGTTGCCGGCCAGGTCCGCCGGGCGGCGGCTGGGCGGTGGGGCGTACCGCCGGACCAGCCGGCGCAGCACGGCGCGCAACTGGGCGTCACTGGCCGTGGCGACGACCAGCCGGGTCTTGGAGTCGGGGTCGGGCCAGGTGAGGCCGTCGGGGCGGGCGGGGGCGTCGAGCCGGGCCAGCACCTCGTCGATCTCGGCGTCCGAGCGGGCGGTGACCGTCTCCACCCGAGCGCCCCGGGCGGTCAGCGCGTCCGCGCAGGCCAGCACCGGTACGCGCGGCGTCTCGCAGCGCTCCTCGGTCGGCTCCGACGCTTCCGCGCCGGCAGCCTCGGTCGCGCCACCGCAGCAGGCTCCGCCGCTGCCGCAGCCCCCACCGGGAGCGTCCCGCTCCGAGCCGAGGGTGAGCAGCACCACGTCGTACACTCCGGGCCTCCTGCCTCTCGACGCGACCCCTGCCGGTCCCGCCGTCACTACTTGTTAGCCTGACACCCCGGGCTCGCCAACCGGTCGCCACCTGGCACCCGAGCCTTCTGGAGGCGGAGAAGATGCCAGCGATCGTGCTCATCGGCGCTCAGTGGGGCGACGAGGGCAAGGGCAAGGTTACCGACCTGCTGGGTGAGCGGGTCGACTACGTCGTGCGCTACTCCGGCGGCAACAACGCCGGTCACACGGTGATCACTCCGGACGGGCAGAAGTACGCGCTGCACCTGATGCCGTCCGGGGCGCTCTCGCCGAGCGCGATGATCGTCATCGGCAACGGCGTGGTGGTCGACCCGAAGGTGCTGCTCGCCGAGATCGACGGGCTCGCCGAGCGCGGCGTGGACGTCTCCCGGCTGCGCATCTCCGGCGACGCGCACCTGATCATGCCGCACCACCGGGCGCTGGACCGGGTGGTCGAGCGCTACCTCGGCAGCTCGCGGATCGGCACCACCGGCCGGGGCATCGGCCCGGCGTACGGCGACAAGGTCGCCCGGATGGGCATCCGGCTCCAGGACCTGCTCGACCCGGGCATCCTGCGCAAGAAGCTGGAACTCGCGCTGCGCGAGAAGAACCAGCTGCTGTTCAAGATCTACAACCGCAAGGCGATCGACGTCGACGCGACGATCGAGGAGTACCTGCAGTACGCGGAGCGACTCAAGCCGTACATCGCGGAGACCCGGGTGATGCTCTGGGACGCGCTGGACCGCGGCGAGACCGTGCTGCTGGAGGGCGCCCAGGCCACCATGCTCGACATGGACCACGGCACCTACCCCTTCGTGACCTCGTCGAACCCGACGGCCGGTGGGGCGTGCGTGGGCGCGGGCATCCCGCCCACGGCGATCAACCGGGTGATCGCGGTGAGCAAGGCGTACACCACCCGGGTCGGCTCCGGGCCGTTCCCGACCGAGCTGTTCGACGACAACGGCCAGCACCTACGCAAGATCGGCCACGAGTACGGCACCACGACCGGCCGGGAGCGCCGCTGCGGCTGGTTCGACGCGGTCGTCGCCCGGTACGCCTGCCGCCTCAACGGCGTCACCGACCTGGTGGTCACCAAGTTGGACGTGCTCACCGGCATGGCGAAGGTGCCGATCTGCGTCGGGTACGAGATCAACGGCGAGCGCTTCGACGACATGCCGATGACCCAGACCGACTTCCACCACGCCAAGCCGATCTACGAAGAGCTCGACGGCTGGTGGGAAGACATCACCAAGGCGAGAACCGAGGAAGACCTCCCGGAGAACGCCCGCCGCTACATCGCCAGAATCGAAGAGATCACCGGCACCAGAGTCAGCGTGGTGGGCGTAGGCCCCGGCCGCGAAGAAAACGTAGTCCGCCACCCCCTCCTCCCCTAACCCCTGGGGCCCACCTCGTTGATCATGAAGTTATTGCCGCCCGCCTCGGCGTGTCGGGGCAATAACTTCATGATCGACGCGCCCGGGTGGTGGGTGGTTGTCCACAGGGGGGCGGGGTTTTCCACAGGGGGTTTTGGGGCGCCTTGCTGACCGGGACAGTCGGTTGGTGTGGATGCGTTGGCGGTGGTGCGGCGGGTCGCGGCTCGGCGGGACGGAATTGTCACGTTGACGCAGGCGCGGGCGGCCGGCCTCACGGTGCACGAGGTGCAGCGACTGTGTCGGGCGGGCCGTTGGCGTGCGGTGGCCCGGGCCAGTTACCTGGTCGACGCCGACCTGCATGACGGCGTGCCGAGGAAGGCGCGGGTGCGTGCGGCCGTCGCCTCCTTCGGTCCCTCGGCGGCTGCCGTCCTGCGGACCGCTGCCGAGCCGCACGGTATCGCCGGCTGTCGGTCGACCGAGGAGATTCATCTTTCGGTCCCGGGCCGGGTAGCCCGGCCTGCGCGACTGGCTCATCCGGAAGTGATCGTCCATCAACTGGCAATCGGTGAGCGCCAGTTGGTTCGGATCGACGGCATCTCGGCCAGCGCCCCGTTGCGCACGGTCGCTGACCTGATCCTGAGAGAAGACCGCTATCCGGCGGTCTCGCTGCTCGACTCGGCCCTGAATCGCCGGCTCGTGACCGAGGACGATCTGCTGGATGTCCCTCGACTCATCCGCGGTCGGCGAGGCGCCGTAGCCGCCCGTGGCTATCTGGCGGAGGCGGACGGTCGTGCGCAGTCGCCGTTGGAGACCCGGGCTCGCCTGCGCTGTGTCGACGGCAAGGTGCCGCCGGACGCGCTGCAGTTGGCGGTGCGGGACGACGACGGCTACCTGCTCGGCATCGGGGACCTGGGCTGGCGTGGTCCCAGGCTGATCGCCGAAGCCGACGGCCGAGCCGCACACGACACCCCCGAGGCGGTCTTCGCCGACCGCCGCAGACAGAACCGCCTGATCAACGCCGGCTGGTCCATCCTCCGCTTCACCTGGCAGGACACCCTCGACCCCAACTACATCCCCCGGACCGTCCGCCAAGCAATCGCCGCCGCCGGTCGTCGCCGTTGATCATGAAGCTGTTGTCATGACACGCCGACATGGTGGGCAACAACTTCATGATCAACGGGGTGGGAAGGGGGGTCGGTAGGATCGCCGGCGTGCGGGTTCTTCTTGTGGGTGGTGGGGGGCGGGAGCATGCGCTCGCGCTGGGGCTGGTTGGTGACCCGAGCGTTGCGGGGGTGATCGCGGCGCCGGGGAATCCGGGGATCGCGGGTCTCGCCGAGCTGCGGGAGGTGGATGCCACCGATCCGGGTGCGGTGGCGGCGCTCGCGGTCGAGGTGCAGGCCGACCTGGTGGTGATCGGGCCGGAGGCGCCGCTGGTCGCCGGGGTCGCGGACGCGGTGCGGGCCAAGGGCATCGCGGCGTTCGGACCGTCGGCCGAGGCGGCCCGGCTGGAGGGTTCCAAGACCTTCGCCAAGGAGATCATGACGGCCGCCGGCGTACCGACCGCGCGCGCCCACACCTGCACGGACGCCGCGAGCACCGCCCGGGCCCTGGACGAGTTCGGTGCGCCGTACGTGGTGAAGAACGACGGGCTGGCCGCCGGCAAGGGCGTCGTCGTCACCGACGACCGGGAGGCCGCGCTGACGCACGCGCAGGAGTGCGGCCGGGTCGTGGTCGAGGAGTACCTCGCCGGGCCCGAGGTCTCGCTCTTCGTGGTCACCGACGGCGAGGCGGCGCTGCCGCTGCTCCCGGCGCAGGACTTCAAGCGGGTCGGCGACGGCGACAGCGGCCCGAACACCGGCGGCATGGGCGCGTACGCGCCGCTGCCCTGGGCGCCGCCGGGCCTGGTCGACGAGGTGATGCGCGACGTCGTGCACCCGACGCTGGCGGAGATGCGCCGCCGAGGCACCCCGTTCGCCGGGCTGCTCTACGTGGGCCTGGCGCTGACCGCCGCCGGCCCCCGGGTGATCGAGTTCAACGCCCGCTTCGGCGACCCGGAGACCCAGGTGGTCCTCGCCCTGCTGGAGACCCCGCTGGCCGGGCTGCTGCACGCCGCGGCGACCGGCACGCTGGCCGCGCACCCGCCGCTGCGCTGGCGCGACGGCGCCGCCGTCACGGTCGTGGTCGCCGCCGAGGGTTATCCGGCCTCCCCGCGTACCGGTGATGTGATCACCGGCGCGGACCGCGCCGGGATCATCCACGCCGGCACCCGCCGGGCCGCGGACGGCGCGTTGCTCTCCGCCGGGGGCCGGGTCCTCTGCGGTACGGCCACCGGCCCGGACCTCGCCGCCGCGCGGGACGCCGCCTACGCCCTGGTACGCGGCGTCGGGCTGGCCGGCTCGCACCACCGCACCGACATCGCCGCCGCCGCGGTCGAGGGCCGGATCGCCGTCCCCGACTGACCGGGAGCATCGGGGAGAATCCCTCGGCGTACCCGGGACGGTGGCTCGGGGGGTACCCCGGTCAGCCGTAGTAGCGGCGCAGTTCCCGGCTCAGCACCTTGCCGGTGGCGTTGCGCGGCAGGTACTTCACGAAGATCACGTCCCGGGGTACGGAGAACCGGGCCAGGTAGTGCCGGACGTACTCGCGGACCGCCTCGGGGTCGAGCACCTCGCCGGGGTGCAGGCCGAGGAAGGCGGCGAGCCGCTGCCCGTACTCCGGGTCGGGTACGCCGATCACGGCGGCCTCCCGGACCTGGGGGAGGCGGGCCAGCAGATCCTCCACCTCGGACGGGAAGACGTTCTCCCCGCCGGAGACGATCATGTCGTCGGCGCGACCGTCGACGAAGAGCAGCCCGTCGGCGTTGATCCGGCCGAGGTCGCCGGTGTCGAGCAGCCCGTCGTGGGTCTCCCGCCGCGCCCCCGAGGTGTAGCCCTCGAAGAGCATCTCGTTGCCCACGAAGATCCGCCCGACCCGCCCGTCGGGCACCGGCTGGCCGTCGTCGTCCAGGATCGCCAGCCGGGTGCCGTGCGGCGGCCGGCCGGCGGAGGTGGGCGCCTCGCGCAGGTCGGCGGGGCCGGCGATGGAGGCCCAGGAGACCTCCGTCGAGCCGTACAGGTTGTAGACCACGTCGCCGTAGACGTCCATGAACCGCGGCGCCAGCCCGCCGGGCAGCGCCGAGCCGCTGACCGCGACCACCTTCAGCGGCGGCCGCGGGTCCGGCGGCGGCACGTCGAGCAGTCGCTGCACCATCACGGGTACGGCGAAGAGCGCCTGGCACTGGTGGGCCACCAGGGCGGCCAGCGTGGCGGCCGGCTCGAACCGGCGGTGCAGCACGATCGTGGCGCGCAGCGCGAAGGCGACCTGGAGGGCGGCGTACCCCCAGGTGTGGAAGAGCGGCGCGGCGATCATCACGGTGTCCCGGGTGTGCAGGGGGATCCGGTCGATGATGGACACCAGCGGGCCGAAGCCGTTGGGAGTGGGCCGACGGGCGCCCTTGGGCGCGCCGGTGGTGCCGGAGGTGAGCACGATCGTCCGGCCGTCGCGCTCGGGCGGTTGCAGGTCGCCGGGGAGCGCGCCGGCGATCAGCTCCTCGAGGCCGCGCTCGTCCACCCGGTGCACCTCGGCGGGGAGGCCGAGGATCCGGTCGGCGAACTCGTCGTCGTGGACCAGCACCCGGAGCCGCTGTTCCTCGGTCACGGTGGCCAGTTGGGCGGCGGAGAGGCCACTGTTGACCAGCACCGCGTCGGCGCCGAGCACGGTGGCGGCGACGACCGCCTCGATCAGCCCGTGGTGGTTGCGGCAGAGCACCCCGACTCGGTCGCCGGCCTGTACGCCGAGCCCGGTCCGCATCGCCCGGGCCAGCCGTTCGGCCCGGTCGAGCAGCTCCTGGTAGGTCAGTTCGGTGCCCTGCTCGTCGAGGACGGCGACCCGGCCCGGGTCGCGGGCGGCGGCCTGGCGCAGCTCGCCGGCGAGGCTCCAACCCCACTTGCGCAGCGCCTGGAGCTGGGAGGCGACCCGGATCGGCCGGCCCGGGGTGAGCAGCCCCCGCCGGGTCAGCGTGGCCACGACGAACGGCAGGTCCATGTGGCGGCCTCCTTCTCCGGGGGGTGAGCGTGAAGGGCCCCCGCAGGGGGCCCTTCAGCCGGACGTCACCTTTCGATCATGCACTGGATCCCTGCCGGAGCCCAACCGGTGCGAGCAGTTGCCAACTGGTGGACACCCGGCAGTGGCGGACGCCACCACCGACGGTGACGGGTCAGCGGATCTGCATGCCGGAGATCGCGCGGGAGATGACCAGCCGCTGGATCTCCGAGGTGCCCTCGAAGATGGTGTAGATCTTCGCGTCCCGGTACCAGCGCTCGACCGGGTGGTCGCGCAGGAAGCCCGCGCCGCCGAGCAGCTGCACCGCCCTGTCGGTCACCGCGACGGCCACCTCGCCCGCCTTGAGCTTGGACATCGAGCCCTCGCCGGCGGTGAAGGGGCGGTTGTTGCGGCCCATCCAGGAGGCCCGCCAGACCAGCAGCCGGGCGGCGTCGATCTCCATCTTCATGTCGGCCAGCGCGAACGCGACCGCCTGGTTCTCGATGATCGGCCGTCCGAACTGGACCCTTTCCTTCGCGTAGTCCAGGGCGTACTCGTAGGCGGCCCGGGCCACGCCGAGCGCCTGCGCGCCGACGGTGGGCCGGGACAGCTCGAAGGTGCGCATCGCGGCCTGGCCGGAGGCCTTCCGGCCGGAGCGGGCCCGGTCGAGTCGTTCCAGCAGGGCGTCCCGGCCACCGAGCAGGCAACGCCCGGGCACGCGTACGTCGTCCAGGAAGACGTCGGCGGTGTGCGACGCGCGCAGCCCCAGCTTGCGCAGCTTGCGGGTCGCGTTCAGCCCGGCGCTCCCCGGCGGTACGACGAACGCGGCCTGCCCGCGCGAGCCCAGCTCCGGCTCGACCGAGGCGGTGACCACGTGCACCCCGGCGATCCCGCCGTTGGTGGCGTACGCCTTCTGCCCGCGCAGCACCCACTCGTCGGTGGCCTCGTCGTAGACCGCCCGGGTACGCATCGCGCCGACGTCGGAGCCGGCCTCCGGCTCGCTGGTGCAGAACGCCGCGACGGCGGGCTGGTCGACGTCGCCGAAGCACTGCGGCACCCACTCGACCATCTGATCGGGGGTGCCCGCGCCGTAGATGGCGGCGACCGCGAGGCCGGTGCCGAAGATGCTCAGGCCGATGCCCGCGTCACCCCAGAAGAGTTCCTCGCTGGCGATCGGCAGGGAGAGGCCGGTGGGGTCGGCCCAGCAGGTGGCGAGGAACTCGAAGCCGTAGAGGCCGACCTTCGCCGCTTCCTGGATGATCGGCCAGGGAGTCTCCTCCCGGGCGTCCCACTCGGCCGCGGCCGGGCGCACGACCTCGGCGGCGAAGCCGTGCACCCAGTCGCGTAGATCCCGCTGTTCCTCGTTCAGGTCGAGCGAGAACTCGGCCATGTCAGGCCTTGGGGATGTCGAACAGGTTGGCGATGTTGGCCGCCAGGCCCAGGTCGCCCTTGGCCTTGAGCTTGCCGGTCATGAACATCATCACCGGGTTGGCGCCACCGGAGACGATCTTCAGGAACTCCACCGGGCCCATGGTGAGGCTGAGCTTCGGGTCGTGCTGCGGGGTCTCGTTGACGGTGCAGGTGCCGTCGGCGATGGCGACCTCGTAGGTGTCGGTGCCACCGTCGGGCCGGCCGGTGATGTTCCAGTGGATGACCGCGTTGGTGGAACCGGCCCGGTCGGCGCGGAACAGCTGCGGCATCCGGCCGAAGACCTCGCTGAGGATCTTGCCGCGCAGGTCGCCGGACATCACCTCGGCGATCTTGTCGTCGGGGGTGGACTTGACGAGCTGCGCGAACTCCTTGGGGCCGACGTTGGCGAAGTTGGCCGGGTCGAAGTCAGTCATGGGGGAATGCACCTCTCGGGCGGGCCGACTTTGGTTACTCGGGCGTAACCTTACGCACGAGTAGGTATGCTCGCAAGAGTGTCCAGCACACCCACGTTCAAGCGCCTACCGCGGGCCGTACGCGAGCAGCAGATGCTCGACGCGGCGGTCAAGGTCTTCTCCCGGCGCGGCTTCCACGCCGCCAGCATGGACGAGATCGCCGAGGACGCCGGCATCTCCAAGCCGATGGTCTACGCCTACCTCGGCACCAAGGAGGAGCTCTTCGTCGCCTGCCTGCACCGCGAGGGCACCCGGATGATGGAGGCGATCGCCGGGGCCGCCGCCCCGGACCTGCCCGCCGACGAGCGGCTCTGGCGGGGGCTGCGCGCCTTCTTCGGCTTCGTCGGAGCGCACCGGGACGGCTGGGCGGTGCTCTACCGGCAGGCCCGGGGCTCGCAGCCGTTCGCCGCGGAGTTGGCCACGATGCGCGCCCGGCTGGTCGAGGTGGTCGCCGGGATGCTCGACCACGCGCTGCGCGCCGACGGGCGCGAGGTGAGCGAGACCGACCTGGAGGTCGTCGCGTACGCCCTGGTCGGCGCGACCGAGTCGCTGGCCGACTGGCTCGCCGACCATCCGGAGGCCGACCCGGAGAAGACCGCCACCCGGATGATGAACGTCGCCTGGCTCGGCGCCGGCCAACTGCTGCGCGGCGCCACCTGGCGACCCCCGGCGGCCTGACGGCCACGCCGGCGGGCGACGGTCAGCGGCGGGCGACGGCGCGGCGGTGGGCGCGGCGGTTGGCGCGGCGGCGCAGCCAACGGGCCGACTCGACCAGCCCGGTGACGGCGAGGGAGAGGCAGACGCCGGCCAGCAGAGCCTTGATCGGGTCGCGCTCGAAGGCCAGGCCGCCGAAGTAGCCCAGCAGGGCGCAGTAGGTCCCCCAGGTGCCGGCCGCGAAGGCGTCGAAGAGCAGGAAGCAACGCAGCGGGTAGCGGACCGCGCCCATGGTCAGGGTGACCGCGGTGCGGCCGCCGGGCACGTACCGGGAGGTCATCAGGATCATCCCGCCGCGCCGGTCCACGGCCCGGCGGGCCCACTCGGAACTGGTCCGGCGGCGGCTCTCCGCCGGGAGCCGGGCCAGCCGGTGGGCGCCGCCACCCCGACCGATGCCGTAGGAGATGTGGTCGCCGACGAGCGCCCCGAGCGCGGCGGTCACGATCACCGCGACGATGTTCGGCTCACCGCCGGCGGCGAAGACCCCGGCGGTGATCACCACGGTCTCGCCGGGCACCGCCGGGAAGAACGCGTCGACCGCGGTGACCACGAGGATCACCAGGTACACCCACGGCGAGGTGACCGTGTGGTGGAGCAGGTCGAGCACGGACTCCATGCCCTCATGCTCCGGGCTCGACCACCGCCCCCGGGCGGAGTCTGCGGATCAGGCCACCGCCGACCGCCGCCGCGCACGCCCCCCGTCGTTCAGCGGACGGTGCCGACCAGGTGCGGACGGCCGGTCCGCGCGTCGTGCAGGGCGAAGTCCCAGGCCGGGGTGGCGCTGAACGCCACGGTGCCGGGCAGCGGCACCGGCAGCTTGAACGCCACGTCCACCGTGTACGCCTCCGGCAGCCGGCTCTCCAGCGCCGCCAGGCAGCGGGCCTTGCTCCACATCCCGTGCGCGATCGGGCGGGGGAAGCCGAGCAGCCGCGCCCCGAGCCGGGAGGTGTGGATCGGGTTGTGGTCGCCGGAGACCCGGGCGTAGTCCGTACCGACCCGGGGCTCGACCCGCCAGTGGGCGGTGGCGGCCGGCGGCGCGGGCCGCTCACCCCGCTCGCGCCGCCCACCACCGTCGGCCGAGCGCTCCTTGCCCAGGTACGTCGAGACGCCGCGCCAGACCTCCTCGCCGCCGACCGACCCGACCAGGACGACATCGACCTGCCGCCCCCGCTCGTGCGGCCGGAGGTTCTCCGCGTGGGTGACGAAGTCCAGCGTCTCGCCGGCCTCGATCGGGCGGTGCACGGTGATCCGGTTGCCCACGTGCACCACGCCGGTCAGCGCGATGGGGAACTCCGGCGTGGTCATCAGTCGCAGCGACAGCGGAAAACCCATCACGTGCGGGTACGTCGCCGGCAGCCGGTCGGAGAGCCGGAACCCGCAGACCCGGTCGTAGTCGGCGAGGTGCGCGCGGTCCACGGTGACGCCGGCGACGGCCAGCTCGACCTCCGGCGGGGCGTCCGGGCGGCGGGACCGGCCGATGACCGGCACCGCGTCGCGCAGCGCCCGGCGGTAGAGCGCGCCGGGTGCGGGCATTCGAGGCAGCTCGACCCGCGCCCGTCCCGCCGGGGCGGCGTGCGCGGACAGGTCCGTGGTCGCGTACGCCGACAGGTCGTGGGTGGCTTCCAGGCTCACGTCGTGCTTCGACGAGGCGGCCCGGACGGCGGCCAGGTCCGCCGCCGAGATCACCTCGGTCGGCCCGTCGATCAGGTCCCCGACGGAGAGGTTCTCCGCCGGGCCGTCCTCCGGCCGCTTGTTCCTCTTCCTCGCCATCACGCCCCCAGCAGACTCTGGCCGCAGACCCGGACCACGTTGCCGCTGACCGCGCCGGACGCCGGCCAGGCCAGCCAGCCGATCGTCTCGGCCACGTCCACCGGCAGGCCGCCCTGCGACATGCTGTTCATCCGGCGGCCTGCCTCGCGCAGCGTCAGCGGGACACGCGCGGTCAGCCGGGTCTCGATGAACCCGGGGGCGACCGCGTTGACGCTGATCCCGCGCCCGCGCAGCGCCGGGGCCAGCGACTCGACCAGCCCGATCACGCCGGCCTTGCTGGTGGCGTAGTTGGTCTGGCCCCGGTTGCCGGCGATGCCGGCGATCGAGGAGACCGAGACGATCCGCCCGCCGGCCGGGATCAGGTCGCGGGCCAGCAGCACGTCGTTGATCCGTTCCTGGCTGGAGAGGTTGACGTCGAGCACCTGGTCCCAGCGGTCGGCGTCCATCCGGCCCAGCGTCTTGTCCCGGGTGATGCCGGCGTTGTGCACCACCACGTCGACCCGGCCGTGCCGGCCGGCGAGGTGCTCGGCGAGCCGGGTGGGAGCGTCCGGGGCGGTCAGGTCGAGCTGGACGGCACTGCCGCCGATCTCGTTGGCCACCGCGGCCAGCTCGTCACCGGCCGCCGGGATGTCCAGCGCGACGACCTGGGCGCCGTCGCGGGCGAGCACCCGGGCCAGCGCCGCGCCGATGCCCCGCGCCGCTCCGGTGACGAGGACGACCTGCCCGTCGAGCGGGCGGTCCCAGTCCGCCGGCGGCTCGGCGGTGCCGGCACCGACCCGGACCACCTGCCCCGAGACGTACGCGGACCGGCCCGAGAGAAGAAAACGGAGGGTCGATTCCAGGCTGGTGAGGGTGCCGGCGGAGAGGTCCGGGCCGTCCGAGGCGTTACCAGGCTCCTTCGTGACGTAGACGAGCTGGGCGGTGACGCCGCGGCCGAACTCCTTGCCGATGCTGCGGGTCAGCCCTTCCAGGGCCCGCTGGGCGGTCGCCTCGCGGGGCGAGTCGCACTCCGCCGGCGGGGTGCCCAGCACGATGACCCGACCGCTGGGCAGCAGCGCGCGGGCCTGCGGGTGGAAGAAGTCGTACAGCTGGCGCAGGCCGGTGGAGTCGGTGATGCCGGTGGCGTCGTACACCAGGGCGCCGAAGCGCGTGGCCTCGGCGACGGCGGCGGGATCGCGCAGCTCGACCGCGGCGGCGGTCAGGATCTTGCCGACCGGCTCGGCGAGCCGGCCCCCGGTGGCCGCCCCGAGCAGCACCGGCCCTTCGACGAGGGGATCGCCGGGAGTGTGCCGGCGCAGTCGCGGCGGATCGGGCAGCCCGAGGCGCTTGACCAGCGCGCGGCCGGCCCCCGATTGGACGAAGCTCGCGTACCTGTCGGTCATAGGCGTAGCCTACTGGCCAGTAGGTTGTGGGCAAGTCCTGAAACGGAGGCGGGATCGTGCAGAGCATCCGGCGGGTCGCGGTCATCGGCGGCAACCGCATCCCCTTCGCCCGGTCCAACTCCCGCTACGCGAACGCGTCCAACGCGGACATGCTGGGCGCGGCGCTGGACGGGCTGGTGGCCCGGTTCGGCCTGGCCGGGCAGCGGGTCGGCGAGGTGGTCGCCGGCGCGGTGCTCAAGCACGCGAAGGACTTCAACCTGACCCGCGAGGTGGTGCTCGGCTCGAAGCTCGACCCGCACACCCCGGCGTACGACATCCAGCAGGCCTGCGGCACCGGCCTGGAGGCGGCCATCCTGGTCGCCAACAAGATCGCCCTCGGGCAGATCGAGGTGGGCATCGCCGGCGGCGTCGACACCACCTCCGACGCGCCGCTCGCGGTCAACGAGGACATGCGCCGCACGCTGCTGAAGCTCAACTCCGCCCGCACCCTCGGCGAGCGGTTGAAGATCGCCGCCAAGCTGCGGCCGCACCAGCCGTTCAAGCCGGAGATCCCGCGCAACGCCGAGCCGCGTACCGGGCTGTCGATGGGTGAGCACGCCGCGCGGACGGCGGTGCGCTGGCAGATCGACCGGCAGGCGCAGGACGAGTTGGCGCTCCGCTCGCACCAGCGGCTCGCCGCCGCGTACGACAAGGGTTTCTTCGACGACCTGATCACGCCGTACCTGGGGCTGACCCGGGATGCGAACCTGCGCCCGGACACCACCCTGGAGAAGCTGGGCTCGCTCAAGCCGGTCTTCGGCGCCAAGGGCCCGGACGCCGACCAGGCGACCATGACCGCCGGCAACTCCTCCCCGCTCACCGACGGCGCGTCGGCGGTGCTGCTCGCGTCGGAGGAGTGGGCCCGGGAGCACCACCTGCCGGTGCTGGCCTGGTTCTCCTGGTCCGAGGTTGCCGCCGTCGACTTCGTGCACGGCGACGAGGGGCTGCTGATGGCCCCCGCGTACGCGGTGCCCCGGATGCTCGCCCGGGCCGGGCTGACGCTGCAGGACTTCGACTACTACGAGATCCACGAGGCGTTCGCCTCGCAGGTGCTGGCCACGCTCGCGGCCTGGGAGTCGCCGGAGTTCTGCAAGGACCGGCTGGGCCTGGACGCCCCGCTCGGATCCATCGACCGCGACAAGCTCAACGTCAACGGCTCCTCGCTGGCCGCCGGGCACCCGTTCGCCGCCACCGGCGGCCGGATCGTCGCCACCCTGGCGAAGCTGCTCGCCGAGAAGGGGAGCGGCCGGGGGCTGATCTCCATCTGCGCGGCGGGTGGGCAGGGCGTCACCGCGATCCTGGAGCGCTGACCGTTCCGCGCGGCTACCCGGCTCGTCCACGCGACGAGCGGGTAGCGGTCCCCCGTTCGGCGACAAAAGGCACAAAGGCTCACATTCTCGCACCGCCCTCCAGACGATGAAGGCGTTGGCCGTCCTTCATCGGGAGGTTCGTCGTGGACCGCAGACGCTGGCTGCTCGCCCTGCTCTCCGGCGCGGCGCTGATCCTCTTCCCCGGGCCCGCCGATCAGGCCGCCGCGCCCGACGTGGTCGCGCGGGCCGGCACCCACCCCGACGACGGCGCACCCGAAGCGGGCGACGCCGGCGGCCGTCCCGGCGACCCGCCTGGTGTCCGCCGCAGCGCCCCGCCTGGTGTGCGCCCTGGCGACGACCGGCCGCAGTCGCCGGCCGGGCCGAGCCTCTGCCGTCCCGGCCGGCCGCCGAGCGCGCCGCCGACCACCCGGTACCTCGACGACAATCCGCTGCTCGGCCCGGCCCAACTGCCCACCGCGTCGCCGCTCGGGCCGCTGCTCGCCGGCTACCAGCGCTTCGGCGAGCTGACCGAGAACAAGTTCCTCGCCCGGTACACCACCGGCACCCCTGCCGGGTACGTCTTCCCGCCGGCCAACGGCTTCGTCGTCGCGCCGGACGGCACGCCGCTCAAGACCCGGCAGGCCCTGCTGGCCGGGTACCGCCTGGACCGCTTCGGCTTCGCCGGCGGCGCGTTCCTGGCCCCGCTCGGCACCCCGGCCAGCGCCCGCTCCCTGGCGCCGCAGAGCCTCGACACGCCGCCACTTCCCGCGCCGCGGCCGGCGCTTCCGTCGGCCGCGCCGCTGGCCAACTACCACACCTACTGCGTGCTCAAGCCGTTCGACGTCGACTCCGGCCCGACCGCGCCGTGGTTCGCCCAGCCCGGTTTGGGCACCCAGTTCCAGCTGAACCCGGCCTACCTGCCGCAGGCCGGCGCGAACCTGACCGTGCAGTGGCTGGTCGACCACCAGTTCCTCGTGGAGGAGTCGCTGGCCGGCGGCGGGTGCGTGACCGACAGTGTGCCCCGGCGGGGTGGTACCGGTGGCGGTGTTCCCGCCGTACACGTCTGCTGACCCGGTGGGCGGTCACCGCAGCGGCGACCGCCGGAGCGGCCGGTGCGGAGCGGGAGGTCGGGAGTGGATCGGCACGAGGTGCGCAACGCCCTGCTGGCGACGGGACTGTCGCCGGACGCCTTCGAGCTGGAGGGGGTGCACGAGCACGTGCCGGTGCCGCCCGACTTCTGGTTCCTGCGCCGGTCGGCGGGTGGGCGCTGGGAGATCGGCCTGTACGAGCGCGGGACGCGGGACGTGCGGCAGGTCTTCGACACCGAGGAGGAGGCCTGCGCGGGACTGTGGCGGGCGCTCACCGGACGCCCCGCGTGACGCAGAGGGGGCTGCAGGGGGACAGCAGTCATCAGACCGGTGAAAGAGCCTAATGCCCGATTGGTGGGCGAACGGCCGCAATCGTGAGTCGGTGGGCCTTTGCCCTGGCCTGGATAGGGTGACAGGGCCTCACGCGGACAAAAAAACGGCCCCTTGCGGGGCCGTTCCTGCCGTATCTCTCGGCGTCGTATGGGACAACCATACACCCTCGTGGCTGTGCAGGAGTGGACGTGGCCACGGTCGCTGCGTACATCGACGGCTTCAACCTGTACTACGGGATGAAGAACAAGTACGGCCGCAAACACCTGTGGCTGGACGTCGTAGAGCTTGTTCGTCAACTGCGACCGAAGGACCAGGTGAGGGTGGTTCGCTACTTCTCGGCGATCGTGAAGAACGAACCAGCGGCGGCGCAGAACCAACTCGACTACATCGAGGCCATGAAGACGCGCAACGGCCCCCTGCTCGACGTGCATCTCGGCCGCTTCAAGGACCGCACCATCCGGAACTGTCACCGCTGTGGTCAGCCCTACATGTGCAAGTGCGGTCGGATGTACCGGAGCTACGAGGAGAAGGAGACCGACGTGGCGCTCGGGGCCATGATGGTCGCCGACGCGGCGCTCGAGGTCGCCGACACGACACTTCTGGTGAGCGCCGACACCGACCTCGTGCCCGCACTGGTGGCCGCCCGGCGGGTGAAGCCTTCGCAGCGGATCTACCTGGCCATGCCGCCGGGGAGCGGCGGGGTGGCCCGGCACAGGGCCAGCGTGGGCGACCTCGGCTTCTTCTCGATCAACGAGCCTGCCCTACGAAACGCTCAGCTGCCCGCCCTCGTGGCGGATCGCGGGACCGGGGTGTCCTACCGCCGACCCGTGAAGTGGGCCTAGCCACCCGCCCGGCGTGGCCAGCGCTTGTGCGTACGAGAGAATGAGGCACGTGACGACGATCCCGAACGTGCTCGCCAACCGGTACGCCTCACCCGAGCTGGTCGCCCTCTGGTCACCGGAGGAGAAGGTACGGCTGGAGCGGCGGCTCTGGCTCGCCGTACTGAAGGCCCAGCGCGACCTCGGCGTGGCCGTGCCGGACGGGGTGGTCGAGGCGTACGAGCGGGTGGTCGACGACGTCGACCTGGCCTCGATCGCCGAGCGGGAGCGGGTCACCCGGCACGACGTGAAGGCCCGGATCGAGGAGTTCAGCGCGCTCGCCGGGCACGAGCACGTGCACAAGGGGATGACCTCCCGGGACCTCACCGAGAACGTCGAGCAGCTCCAGGTGCGCCGCTCGCTGGAGCTGATCCGGGACCGGGTCGTCGCCGCCCTGGCCCGGCTGGCCTGGCTCGCCCACGAGCACTCCGGGCTGGTGATGACCGGGCGCTCGCACAACGTCGCCGCGCAGGCCACCACGCTCGGCAAGCGCTTCGCGTCGGCCGCCGAGGAGCTGCTGATCGCGTACGAGCGGCTGGAGGACCTGATCGGCCGCTACCCGCTGCGCGGGATCAAGGGTCCGGTCGGCACCGCCGCCGACCAGCTCGACCTCTTCGACGGCGACGCGGAGAAGGTGGCCGAGCTGGAGCGCCGGGTGGCCGGGCACCTCGGGTTCAACCGGGTGCTGGACAGCGTCGGGCAGGTCTACCCCCGCTCCATCGACTTCGACGTGCTCTCCGCGCTGGCCCAGGTCGCCGCCGCGCCGTCCTCGCTGGCCACCACGATCCGGCTGATGGTCGGCCAGGAACTGGTCACCGAGGGCTTCAAGCCCGGCCAGGTGGGCTCCAGCGCGATGCCGCACAAGATGAACACCCGTTCGTCGGAACGGGTGAACGGCTTCGCAGTGATCATCCGGGGCTACCTGTCGATGGTCGGCGAGCTGGCCGGCGACCAGTGGAACGAGGGGGACGTCTCCTGCTCGGTGGTCCGCCGGGTCGCCCTGCCGGACGCGTTCTTCGCCGCCGACGGGCTGTTCCAGACCTTCCTCACCGTGCTGGACGAGTTCGGGGCGTACCCGGCGGTGATCAACCGGGAACTGGAGCGGTTCCTGCCCTTCCTGGCCACCACCAAGATCCTGGTGGCGGCGGTGCGCCGGGGCGTCGGCCGGGAGGTCGCCCACGAGGCGATCAAGGAGCACGCGGTCGCCGTGGCGCTCGCCATGCGGGAGAAGGGCGCCGCCGAGAACGACCTCTTCGACCGCCTCGCCGCCGACGGCCGCCTCGGCCTGACCCGGGCCGAGATCGACGCCCTGGTCGCCGACCCCACCACCTTCACCGGCGCCGCCCAGGCCCAGGTCGACGCGGTCACCAAGCGCATCACCGCGGTCGTGACGGCCCACCCCGAGGCCGCCACCTACTCCCCGCCGCCCATCCTCTGATCCCTGACGCCGCCCGCGCCCTGCTCCGGTGATCAAGAAGTTCGCGTCTGGATCCGAGATCGATCCGACGCGAACTCCTTGATCAACCAGGGTGGGGGTCAGGTCTTGCGGGTGGGGGTGTCAGCGGCGGTGGAGAGGTTCGGGGCGCTCGCCGGCTCAGCGATGCCGCCGGGGGCCTCGGTGAAGCCGGGCTCGTGGGCGGTCTCCGCCGCGACCAGCGGCTGGTCGCTCGGCATGACGTCGGGCACCTTGGGTACGACGACCACCGCCGTGCCGTACGCGCAGATCTCCATCCACATCTCGCCGCAGTCGCGGCTGTCGAAGCGCATCCCCACCACGGCGTTCGCGCCGAGCCGGAGGGCCTCCTCGCCGAGCCGGGCCACCGAGTCGGTTCGCCACCGGGTGAGGTTGTCCGGCGCCATCGGGTCGTACGCGCCACCGCGCAGGTTCTTGACCCCCTCGCGGTACGGGTTGCGCGTCCGGGCCATCGATGAGACCACTTCGCCGAGGATCTGGCGGATCTCGTAGCCAGGCAGTTGATCCGTCGTCACGACCAGCACGGTTCCGATGCTGTCAGTCCACGCCCGGGCCGTTCGCGAGCCGTGTTCACCTGATCGGATGCTGCAAAACCAGGCGGCGCGGACGGCGGGCGCTCGGCCGGCCATCTGCGCCGCCACGGCGCTAACCGTCAGACACCGGAAACCGAGGTGATCCAGGCCCGGTTGTACGCGACGCTGCCGTAGTTCTGGATGCTCACGCCGTCGGCGGTGGAGGCGACCCCGACCTGCCGGCCGTTGTAGAACTGCGGGCCGCCGGAGTCACCGCGCCAGGCGTTGCCGCTGATCTCGGTGCTGCGGATCGCCTGCCCGCCGTACGCGTCGGTGACGCTGGTGCTGGTCACCTGGACGGTGGCGGTCTTGAGCTGGCTGGCGGCCGAGCAGCCGCTGTAGCAGGTCATGCCCCAGCCGTAGATCGAGTTGGTGGAGCCGATCGGCGGGTTGCTGCTGGCCAGCGTCACCGCGCTGGTGGTGACCGGGCTGGACAGGCGCATCAGGGCGAGGTCGTAGCGGGTGTAGGTGGCGCTGACCGTACGGGTGACGCCGCCCGAGGAGCGGTAGACGCTGCCCACCCGGACGGACATCGAGCCGTTGATGCAGTGCCGGGCGGTGAGCACCCACTGCGACGAGATCACGCTGCCGGAGCAGGTGAACGAGCCGTTGCTGAACACCGCGGCGGCCCACGGCGCGGAGGAGACGGTGTTGCCGCCGATGATCGGCTGGGGGCCGGCCGGGGCGGCGGTGGCGCCGGAGGCGGTGGCGAGGACGCCGGCGAGCGCGGTGGTCAGCACCGCGAGCAGGGGGCGAAGGCGCATGGGGGAACTCCTTGGTCAGGGGCCCGGGGTCGCCGGGCAGCGTCGGCCGCGGCGGGCGGGGGTGACCCGCCGGGGACATCAAAAGCATCGACATCTGTCGATGTAGGCTAGAGTCCGCGAGTCCCGTTCACAAGAGTTAATCGAGATTAACGGATGTGACGCGAGGGGTTCGAGGCGCGCTCGTCCGTGTTTGTCGGGAACTGGTCAGCCCTGGCGAACACCCACCGGGATTTGCCTGGTCAGTGGGGTGGCGGCGGCGGTCCGCCGTCGTGGCGGGCAACGAAACCGCATCGGCCCGGCAACGAACCCGCATCGGCCCTCCGTCGGGACGGGTCGTTATGTCGATCACTGCCTGAACTGCCCCCGGCCGGTGCGTCCGGACCGGAATCTGCCAGGTACGCTGGCTGCGCTCGCCCGTAGTGGGCCGGCACCCAACTGCGTACACAGTCAGGAGTGCCCAGTGCCTCGCGTCGTCGTCGACGTCATGCTCAAGCCCGAGATCCTCGATCCTCAGGGCCAGGCCGTCGCAAACGCGCTGCCGCGGCTCGGCGTCAGTGACGTCGCCTCTGTCCGGATCGGCAGGCGGATCGAGATCGAGTTCACCGGCGAACCGGACCTGGACCGGGCCCGCGAGATCGCCGACAAGCTGCTCGCCAACCCCGTCATCGAGGACTTCACCGTCCGGGTGGTCGAGGCGGACGAGACCGTGGGCGCACACCCGTGACCGCCCGCGTCGGTGTGGTGACCTTCCCCGGTTCGCTCGACGACGGGGACGCGGCCCGGGCCGTCCGGATCGCCGGGGCCGAGCCGGTCCGGCTCTGGCACGGCGACGCGGAGCTGCACGGGGTGGACGCCGTCGTTCTCCCGGGTGGCTTCTCCTACGGCGACTACCTGCGCTGCGGCGCCATTGCCCGGTTCGCCCCGGTGATGGAGACGATCGTGGACGCGGCCCGGGGCGGCCTGCCGGTGCTCGGCATCTGCAACG
Organism: Micromonospora sp. CPCC 206171; assembly: GCF_036906755.1. NCBI lineage: Bacteria > Bacillati > Actinomycetota > Actinomycetes > Micromonosporales > Micromonosporaceae > Micromonospora > Micromonospora sp. CPCC 206171. Next base: position 66,913 of record NZ_JBAKHT010000014.1, read on the forward strand.
GCTTCCAGATCCTCTGCGAGGCCCACCTGCTGCCCGGGGCGCTCACCCGCAACCAGCACCTGCACTTCCGCAACCGGGACCAGATCCTGCGCGTCGAGTCGGCCGGCACCGCCTGGACGAACGCCTTCCAGGCCGGTCAGGAGATCCTGATCCCGGTCAAGAACGGCGAGGGCTGCTACGTCGCGGACACCGCGACCCTGGACGAGCTCGAGGGCGAGGGGCGCGTCGTCGCCCGCTACGTCGGCGGCAACCCCAACGGGTCGCAGCGCGACATCGCCGCGATCACCAACCCCGCCGGCAACGTGGTCGGCATCATGCCGCACCCCGAGCACGCGGTGGAGGCGCTCACCGGCCCCTCCCTGGACGGTCTCGGCTTCTTCACCTCGGTGCTCAAGCACCTGGTGGGGGCGCCGGCGTGACCGTGCGCGGCGGGATCATCGGTCGGCTCCACCGCCCGACGGGCGGCCACGAGCGCAGCGAGGAGACGTCATGACCACCCATCCGGACCCGGTCGTACGGGAGACACCGGGTACCTTCCCGGCTGCCCCGACTGAGCCGCGCGCGGCCTCCGTGGCGCCGCAGGGCGGCCCGGCCGACGCGGGCCGGCACGCCGGCTCGGCGCCGGCCGCCGACTGGACCGCGGGCGTGGACACCGTGTCGCAGGCCGCCGGCACTCCCGAGGAGCTCCAGCCGTACGCCGAGCTGGGCCTGCGGGACGACGAGTACGACCGGATCCGGGACATCCTCGGCCGGCGCCCCACCCAGTCCGAGCTGGCCATGTACTCGATCATGTGGAGCGAGCACTGCTCCTACAAGTCGAGCAAGGTGCACCTGCGCCAGTTCGGCGAGAAGGCCCCGCCGAGCGACCGGCTGCTCGCCGGCATCGGTGAGAACGCCGGCGTCGTGCGGATCTCCGACGAGCTGGCGGTGACCTTCAAGGTCGAGTCGCACAACCACCCGAGCTTCGTCGAGCCGTACCAGGGCGCGGCGACCGGCGTCGGCGGCATCGTCCGGGACATCCTCGCCATGGGCGCCCGCCCGGTCGCCGTGATGGACCCGCTGCGATTCGGCGCGGCCGACCACCCGGACACCGCCCGGGTGCTGCCCGGCGTGGTCGCCGGCGTCGGCGGCTACGGCAACTGCCTCGGCCTGCCCAACATCGGCGGCGAGCTGGTCTTCGACCCCTGCTACCAGGGCAACCCGCTGCTCAACGCGCTCTGCCTCGGCGTGCTGCCGGTCGACCGGCTGCAGAAGAAGGACGCCACCGGCCCGGGCAACATCGTGGTGCTGCTCGGCGCCAAGACCGGCCGGGACGGCATCGGCGGCGTGTCGGTGCTGGCCAGCGCCACCTTCGACGAGGGCAGCGAGCAGCGCCGCCCGTCCGTGCAGGTGGGTGACCCGTTCACCGAGAAGCTGCTGATCGAGGCCTGCCTCGAGCTGTACGACGCCGAGCTGGTCGTCGGCATCCAGGACCTGGGCGGCGCCGGCCTGACCTGCGCGCTCACCGAGACCGCCGCCTCCGCCGGCACCGGCATGCGGGTGTGGCTGGAGCGGGTGCCGCTGCGCGAGCCCTCGATGGAGCCGCACGAGATCCTGGCCAGCGAGTCCCAGGAGCGGATGCTGCTGGTCGTCGCCCCGGAGAAGCTGGAGGCGGTGCTCAAGACCGCCGACAAGTGGGGCGTACTGGCCACCGCGATCGGTGAGGTCACCGCGCCGTCCCCGGACGGGCAGCCGGGCCGGCTGCTGGTCACCTGGAACGACCACGTGGTGGTCGACGTGCCGCCGGGTTCGCTGGTGGACGACGGCCCGGTCTACGCCCGCCCGATGCGCGAGCCGGCCGACCTGATCCTGCTCCAGGCCGACCGGGCCGAGACCCTGCCCCGGCCGAGCACGCCGGAGGCGCTGCGGGAGACCCTGCTCCGCATGATCGCGTCGCCGAACCTGGCCGACAAGACCTGGGTCACCGAGCAGTACGACCGGTACGTGCTGGGCAACACCGTGCTCGCCCAGCCGGAGGACTCCGGCGTGATCCGGATCGACGAGCGCACCGGCCTCGGGGTGGCCCTGTCGGTGGACGGCAACGGCCGGTACGCCCGCCTCGACCCGTACAACGGGACCAAGCTGGCGCTGGCCGAGGCGTACCGGAACGTGGCGGTGACCGGCGCGAAGCCGATCGCCGTGACCAACTGCCTCAACTTCGGCTCGCCGGAGGACCCGGGCGTGATGTGGCAGTTCGCCGAGGCCGTGCGCGGCCTGGCGGACGGCTGCCTCGAACTGGGTATCCCGGTGACCGGCGGCAACGTCAGCTTCTACAACCAGACCGGTGCCGCCGCGATCCACCCGACCCCGGTGGTCGGCGTGCTCGGCGTGCTGGACAACGTCGCCGACCGGGTGCCGATGGGCTTCGTCCCGCGGGCCGGTGGCGACCACGACCAGCTCTTCCTGCTCGGTGACACGCACGTCGAGCTCTCCGGCTCGGAGTGGGCCTGGGTGACCCACGAGCACCTGGGCGGCATGCCCCCGCAGGTCGACCTGGCCCGCGAGCGGGTGCTGGCCGAACTGATGGCCGAGGCGGCCCGGGTGGGTCACCTCAGCTCCGCGCACGACCTCTCCGACGGTGGTCTCGCCCAGAGCCTGGTCGAGTCCTGCCTGCGGCGCGGGGTCGGTGCCCGGATCGCCGTGCCGGAGCGGTTCGCCGACGGTTCGCTGCCGTTCGTCTTCCTGTTCAGCGAGTCGGCCGGCCGGGTGCTGGTCTCGGTGCCGCGCGGTCGCGAGAAGGCGTTCACCGCTCTCTGCGGCGAGCGTGGTGTGCCGTGGGAGCTGATCGGCGTGACCGACCCGGCGGGCGGCGCCCTCGAGGTGCACGGCCAGTTCCGGATCGGCCTGGACGAGCTGCGCGAGGTGCACACCGCCACCCTGCCGCGGCTCTTCGGTGGCGCGGAGGCAGCGCAGGTCGAGGTCGAGGCGACCCGGACCGGCACCACCACCGTCGCGCCGGCCACCGCCGGGCAGCCGGTGGACGTGCCGACCGCCGCCGACGCGGAGGCCGACCGGGCCGAGGCGGACGAGGACGCGCAGCCGGAGCCGGCCGCCGACGAGTCGCCCCGGACCGAGGGCAGCGTCGCCGAAGGCACCGTCGCCGAGCCCACCGCCGTCGAGGCGGCGGAGCGGGAGCGTCCGACCACGGAGGTCACCGCAGATGCGACGGCTCCCGACGCTTCGGCGGCCCCGTCCGACCCGGGTGCCGACGAGCAGTCCTCCGCGCCCGATAAGCGCTGAGGCCTTGGCCGGGGCCGTCTACGCCCAACCCGGTTCCGGCGCCCGGTTCGACTGGGGGCTGACCGGGGCCGCCGAGCTCGGCCGGGTCTGCGCCGTGCTGGTGGTGGTGGACGTGCTCTCGTTCACCACCGCCGTCGAGGTGGCGGTCGGCCGGGGCATGCGGGTGCACCCCTTCCCCTGGGGTGCGCAGGCGGCGGACTTCGCGCGGCGGGTCGGCGCGGTCGCCGCCGTCGGTCGCCGGCAGACCACCCCGGAGCACCCGTGGTCGCTCTCGCCGGCCGCGTTGAGCACCGCGCCGGTCGTCACCGACCTGGTGCTGCCGTCGCCGAACGGCTCCGCCATCAGCGCCGCCGCCAGCGCCACCGGGCTGCCGGTGGTCGCGGCCTGCCTGCGCAACGCCCGCGCCGTCGGGCGTTGGCTGCGCCGCCAGGGGTACGGCTCGACCGACGCCCCGGTGGGCGTGGTGGCCGCCGGCGAACGCTGGCCGGACGGCTCGCTGCGCCCCTCGGTGGAGGACCAGTTGGGCGCGGCGAGTGTGCTGGACGCCCTGTCCGGCGTACCGGGTGGGCTCTCGGTGGAGGCGGCGATGGCGCTCGCCGCGCTGGCCAGCACCCCCGACGTTCCGGCGGCGGTGCGCGGCTGCGTCTCGGGGCGGGAGTTGATCGAGGGCGGCTTCGCCGGCGACGTGGAGATCGCCGTGCGGGTCGGCGCCTCCGAGGTGGTGCCGCTGCTGCGCCAGGGCGTCTTTTCCGCCGCCTGACCAGGCACATGTGAAAGGGCCGCCCGGTGCTCCGGGCGGCCCTTTCCACGTCGGTCCCGGGGGGTCAGTCGTCCAGCCAGTCGAGGCGGCGCCCGCCGCGGTCCTGCTGCGGCGCCGCGTCCGGCCGCCCCCGGCCCGCCTGGGCCTGGTCGCCGTAGTAGCCGCCGCCCTGCTGCTGGTCGTAGCCCCGGTCGTCGTACCCGCCGGTGCGCTGCTGCGGCGGCTCCTGGTCGTAGCCGCCCTGCTGGCCGTAGCCACCCTGGCCGCTGCCGTAGCCGCCGGCCGGCTGGTCGTACCCGCCCTGGCCGGCGCCGTAGCCGCCGCCCTGCTGGTCGTACCCGCCCTGGGCAGCGCCGTAACCGTTGTCGTAGCCCGGCTGCTGGCCGCCGGCGTCGTAGCCGCCGCCCGGCGCGCCGTAGCCGTTGCCGCCGCCGTAGCCGCCGGCCGGTTCCTGGCCCCGGCCGTACGGCGCCGGGTCCGGCTGGCCGTAGCCGTGGCCCTGGTCGGGCTGGTAGGTGCTGGTCGGGTACGGGTCGGCCGCCGGGGCGTACGCGCCCGTGCTCTCCCCGGTGTACCGGCCGGTGGGCTCGTCGTAGCGCTCGCCGTAGCCGCCACCCTGGTCCTGGCCGCCGTAGCCCGGGCCGCCGGCCGGTGCGCCGTAGTCCCGGCTGCCGTAGCCCCCGCCGGAGGCGGGAGCGTTGCCGTAGCCGACGGCCGCCGCGCCGGCCGCGCCGTAACCGGCGTCGGCGGACGGGGCGCCGCCGTAGCCGCCACCCGAGGCGGGCGCGTTGCCGTAGCCGCCACCGGAGGAGGGGGCGTTGCCGTAGCCGTTCTGCTGGCCGTATCCGCCCTGGGCGGGCTCGTCGCCGTAACCGCTGCCGGCCCAGCCGCCCGCTGCGGCGCCCGCGGCGCCGTACGACTGCGGCGGAGCCCCGTACGGGTCCGGCGGGACGTCGTCCACGACCGGGCGGTGCATCATCGTCGGCGCGTCGCTGAGCGCGGTCCCGCCGACCATGGTCGGGTCCGGCCCGGCCGCCCCGGCCCGGTTGACCACGCGGGTCTGGTCGTCGGCCCCCCGGAACGCGCCCCGCGCGCCGGGAACCGCGCCGGCGGCGCCGGCTGGGGCGTCGTCGTCCTCGTCGGCGTTCTTGCGTCGCATCCAGAGCAGCACGATCGTGCCGACGCCGGCCGCGACGAGCAGGCCACCGAGCAGGATGATCATGAAGGAGCCGAAGCCGCCGCCGTCGTCCGACGCGGCCTGGGACTGCCCGGGGGCAGCCGCCTCGGTCTCCTCAGCGGCCTCCTCGGTCGCCTCGTCGGTGGGCAGTGGCTCCTCGGTCGCCGACGGCGTGGCGCTCGGGGAGACCTCGACCTTCAGCGCCAGGGCGATCCGCTGGCTGGTCAGGCTCTGACCGGCGCTCGCGTTGATCGTCTTCGTCGCGCGGATGTTGTCCTTGGTGGCGCCGAGGTCGATCCGGCCAGGGCTGATCGGCTGCGTGCTGGAGCCGCTGAAGCGGTAGTTGCCGCTGCCGTCGCTGGTGGTCTGGTACTGGTGTCCCTGCGTATCGAGCAGCAGCACCACGGCGTTGGGCACCGCGTCGCCGTTGGCGGCCACCACCACCTTGCCGGAGATCGACTTGACCGTCTGGTTCTGCGGCGGAGTGGTCGGCGGGGCCGCCTTGGCGTTCACGGTCACGCTGAGCGGCTTGGAGTCGGAGCCCCCGTCGCCCTCGACGCGCACGGTGGCCCGGGTCCCGTTGGCTGCCGGCGCGTCGTTACTGGCCGACAGGGTCAGGGTCACCCGCTGCGACCCGGGAATCAGGCCGAAGTCGATCTCCCCGCAGCCGCCGCAGGACACGCCCTGCGGAAGACCGGTGATGCTGACATTCGCCGTCTTCTCGTCGCCGTCCGGGTTGACCTGGACGCTGATGCGGCTGCTGCGGCCGGCGTCGATGGTGACCGAGCCGTCGGAAGAGGTGATCTTGGCCGCGAGGGCCGGTGTGGCGGGGACGGTGAGCAGGGCGCCGGCAACCAGCGCTACGACCACACCGGCCCGCTGCTTCCAGGCACGTCGGTGTGTTGACACGTCCACCGCCTTCCGGGCTGACTCCCCGGGCCGGGTGGGCCCGGGATCATCACGGTACGAATACGCCGTCGGCAACTATGCCTTGTCTGACCGGATCAGCGCGACCCAGGGCCAGCGTCGTGGCCTCCGCCATCGAGTCGTATCGTCCCGTCGTGTCCTCTCCGCACATTAAGTCCGCCGCGGTCGCGGCGGCGTTGTCGGCGCTCGACGAGGGGCGTACGCCCGAACGGCCGGTGTACCGAGAGGCGGTCCGTGCCTTGTTGACCGCCCTCGCGGAGCGCGCCCCCGGCCGATCGGTGGAGGTGCGTGTCCCACCTTACGGTGCAGTTCAGTGCCTTCCGGGCCCCCGACACACCCGGGGCACCCCGCCGAACGTGGTGGAGATGGATCCGGCGACCTGGCTGGCGCTGGCGACCGGACGCCTCTCCTGGGCCGAGGCCGTCACCGAGGGTCGCGTACAGGTGAGTGGGAACCGGGCGGATCTGTCCGCACAGCTACCCCTCTAGCAGCGACTCCACCGTCCGCCGTGGTGACGCGCTGGAGCCAAATCGTGACTATCTGTATCGACTGTCATTCGCGTACACTGTCAGGCGACGACAGTGGTCCCGGCCGAGGAACGCGGATCAGCACCTCTGATTCCGCCAGGCCAGTTCCAGACCAGCATGAGGGAGCGGCAGGGTGCCCCGAGGCGACGGCCGGCTGAGCCACGACCTTGATCCCCAACGGCCCGGCCCGCAGGACGCCTGTGGCGTCTTCGGTGTCTGGGCCCCCGGCGAGGAGGTCGCCAACCTCACCTACTTCGGCCTCTACGCGCTCCAGCACCGGGGCCAGGAGGCCGCCGGCATCGCGGTGAGCGACGGTTCCGGCGTCGTGGTCTACAAGGATCTCGGTCTGGTGGCCCAGGTCTTCGACGAGCCGACGCTGGCGAGCCTGCGCGGCCATGTCGCGATCGGGCACGCCCGTTACTCCACCACCGGCGGCTCGACCTGGGAGAACGCCCAGCCGACCATCCGGTCCACCACCTCCGGCACCACCATCGCGCTGGCCCACAACGGCAACCTGGTCAACACCGCCGAGCTGCAGAAGGAGGTCGCCGAGCGGGGTCTGGTCGCCGACGGCGCCACCAACGACACCTCGCTGGTGACCATGCTGCTGGCCAGCCGCCCCGACCTGTCCGTGGAGGCCGCCGCGCTGGAGGTGCTGCCGCAGCTGCGGGGCGCGTTCAGCTTCGTCTTCATGGACGAGTCGACGCTCTACGCGGCCCGCGACCCGCACGGCGTACGCCCGCTGGTGCTCGGCCGGCTGGAGCGCGGCTGGGTGGTGGCCAGCGAGACGGCCGCGCTGGACATCGTCGGCGCCAGCGTGGTCCGCGAGGTCGAGCCGGGCGAGCTGATCGCCATCGACGCCGACGGGCTGCGGTCGGCCCGGTTTGCCGCGCCGGAGCCCAAGGGCTGCCTCTTCGAGTACGTCTACATCGCCCGCCCGGACGCCACCATCGCCGGGCGCAACGTGCACTCCGCCCGAGTGCAGATCGGCCGCCAGCTCGCCAAGGAGCACCCGGTCGAGGCCGACCTGGTGATCCCGGTGCCGGAGTCCGGCACGCCGGCCGCGATCGGGTACGCCGAGGAGTCCGGCATCACCTACGGCGCCGGCCTGATGAAGAACCCGTACGTCGGGCGCACCTTCATCCAGCCGTCGCAGACCCTGCGCCAGCTCGGCATCCGGCTCAAGCTCAACCCGCTGCGGGAGAACGTGCGGGGCAAGCGGCTGGTGGTGGTCGACGACTCGATCGTGCGCGGCAACACCCAGCGGGCCATCGTGCGGATGCTGCGCGAGGCGGGCGCGCTGGAGGTGCACGTGCGGATCTCCTCCCCGCCGGTCAACTGGCCGTGCTTCTACGGCATCGACTTCGCCACCCGCGCCGAGCTGCTGGCCAACGGGCTGGACAACGAGGGCATCCGCCGGTCGATCGGCGCCGACACCCTCGGGTACGTCTCACTCCCGGGTCTCATCGCCGCGACCGAGCAGCCCAAGACCCGGCTCTGCCGTGCCTGCTTCGACGGGGAGTACCCGATCGAGCTGCCGGCCGGGAACCTGATCGGCAAGCACGTGCTCGAAGGAGTGGAGCGGCGGGTCACGAACCAGCCCTCCGCCGACCTCGGGCACACCGCCCCACCGCTCGTCGCCACTCCCGGCGGCGCGACCGTCCACCCGTAGCACCACCGGCGCCGCCCGGCACCCCGAGCGGCACCGAGAACCAAAGGGGAGAACCGTGACGCACGTGTCCGAGCGCAGCGGCGCAGGAAGCAGCCCGACGGGCGCCGGCGGCGACCGCCAGCCCTGGACGGCCGGCTCCGGCCGCACGGCGCGCAAACGCTCGGTCTCGTACGCGGACGCCGGTGTGTCGATCGAGGCGGGCGACCGCGCGGTCGAGCTGCTGAAGTCCAAGGTCAAGCAGACCCGGCGGCCGGAGGTCATGGGTGACCTCGGCGGCTTCGCCGGGCTGTTCCGCCTGGACACCAAGAAGTACAAGAACCCGATCCTGGCCTCGTCCACCGACGGCGTGGGCACCAAGCTGGTGATCGCGCAGCAGATGGACATCCACGACACGGTCGGCATCGACCTGGTCGCGATGGTCGTCGACGACCTGGTGGCCTGCGGCGCCGAGCCGCTCTTCCTGCTCGACTACATCGCCACCGGCGAGGTCGTGCCGGACAAGGTCGCCGAGATCGGCGCCGGCATCGCCGACGGCTGCCGGTACGCCGGCTGCGCGCTGCTCGGTGGCGAGACCGCCGAGCACCCGGGTGTGCTGCGCCCCGACGAGTACGACATCTCCGCGACCGGCGTCGGCGTGGTGGAGGAGAGCGACATCCTCAGCCCGGAGCGGGTCGAGGTCGGCGACGTGGTGATCGCCATGCGCTCCTCGGGCCTGCACTCCAACGGCTACTCGCTGGTCCGGCACGTGCTGCTCGGCGCGGGCCGGATGCGGCTGGACGTGGTGATCGAGGACTTCGGCCGGCAGCGCACCCTCGGCGAGGAGCTGCTCACCCCGACCAAGATCTACGCGCAGGACTGCCTCAAGCTGATCGCCGAGGCCGAGGTGCGGGCGCTGGCCCACGTCACCGGTGGCGGCATCCCGGGCAACCTGGTGCGGGTCCTGCCGGAGCACGTCGACGCGGTGGTCAACCGCTCCACCTGGAAGCCGCAGCCGGTCTTCGACCTGATCCAGTCCAAGGGCCGGATCGAGGACCCGGAGATGGAGGCGACCTTCAACATGGGCGTCGGCATGTTCGCTATCGTCTCGGCCGAGGACGCCGACCGGGCGCTGGCCACCCTGACCGGCCGCGGCGTCGACGCCTGGCAGGCCGGCGAGATCATCGAGGGTTCCGGCAACGTGCAGATGATCGGGCAGCACACCCGCGGGTGATCACGCTGCGTTGATCATCCGGGCACCTGATCAGGGCTTCACCCGAGTGGCCATCGCCGCCTAGCCTGAAGGGCCTCAGGCACGGGGGAGGAGGGCCGATGGCTGCTCGGGCACAGCCCGTGACGGGGATGCGGGGCATCGCCGGCGTTCCCTCGTACGTGGTGATGCAGCCGACGACCCTGTGCAACCTGGACTGCGTCTACTGCTACCTGCCGTTCCGCGCCGTCGACCGGCGGATGCCGGTGGCGGTCGCGGAGGCGGTCGCCGCCGCCGTCGAGCCGTGGGCGGCCACCGGGCGGTTCTCGGTGGTGTGGCACGGCGGTGAGCCCCTCGCGGCCGGCCGGGAGCACCTGGCCGCCCTGATGGCCCCGTTCGGGCCGCAGGTGGAGCACCACGTCCAGACCAACGCCACGCTGATCGACGACGCCTGGTGCGCGTTCTTCGTCGAGCACGGGGTGCGGGTGAGCGTGAGCGTCGACGGCGCCCGGGAGCGCAACGGCGACCGGGTGACCCGGGCCGGGCAGCCGGCGTACGACCGGATCGTGCGCGGGGTGGCGGCGCTGCGCCGGCACGGCCTGCCGTTCTCGGCGCTCGCCGTGGTGAGCCGGCCCGCCCCCGGTTACGCCACCGAGCTGTACGACTACTTCCTCGACCTCGGCTGCGACGTGCTCGGCGTCAACATCGAGGAGACCGAGGGGGTCAACACCCGGGGCAACGCGCACGACGCGGCGACGGTGACCGCGTTCTGGGCGGAGCTCGTCGCGGCCTGGCGCCGGGCGCCCCGCATCCATCTGCGGGAGGTGGAGTGGTCGCTGCGCTACGCCGCGGCGGTGCTGGACGGCGCGGCGGACGACCTGCTGCCCCGGCAGCTCGACCCGATCCCCACGATCGGCCACGACGGGTCGGTGACCGTGCTCTCCCCCGAGCTGGCCGGCTTCACCCACCCCCGCTACGGCGACTTCAGCAGCGGCAACGTGCTGGCGACCCCGCTGGCCGAGATCCTGGCCGGCGCGGCGGGCACGCCGTGGGTCGGCGAGTTCCTGACCGGGGTCGAGGCCTGCCGGTCGTCCTGCCCGTACTTCGGCTTCTGCGGTGGCGGCCACGCGGCCAACCGTTACTTCGAGCTGGGGCGTTTTGACGGTACGGAGACCGAGCACTGCCGCAACAGCAAGATCCGCCTATTGGAGGGAGTGTTGGAGCATGCCAGAGACCACGAGTCACCGGCAGCCTGAGCACGTCGGGAGAGGTGCCGTCGATCCGGTCGTGGACCGGGTCCGGCAGGCCGCCCCGGGGCTTACCGCCCTGCTCCACGAGGCCGAGGCCGCGCGTCGGTCGCGGGCGGAGGTGTCGGGTTCCGACGGCGCCAGCGCGGTCTGCGCGTGGAACCACTTCGAGAACATCCCGACGTTCTACAACTGGAACAACCGCCCGCGCTGAACAGGCCGCGATCAGGGACCTGCCGGCCGGCCGGAGAGCGTTCCGGCGGGGCGAGGTCCCTGATCGTCGGTCGTGGCGCCGCTTCTGTCGGGCACATGCGTGAGCACGCGGGGAGTTACCGCGTGCTCAGATGCGACCGGAGGTCAGCGGGTCGGAGGAACCCAGAGATCCGGGTCGTCGTCCGCGTGATCCTCATCATCGTCGTCGACATACTCTTTGTAGTCGTCGTCGAAGTTCTGCTCAGACTTACCAGCACCCGCCAGTTCGCGCTGCAAGGCGGTGAGGTCGGTGTTCGGGGAGTGGTACTTCAACTCCCGGGCCACCTTCGTCTGCTTGGCCTTAGCACGGCCGCGCCCCATGGCTCGACCCCCTCGCACAGAATGCGGGGCAGCCCGAAGGCGGGCCCCGATGACGTCAGGCATCTCTCGTGGCTCTTACGGTACATGGGGATGCCACCGTTCGGCACCTCGGGTTACCGTCAGCCGGCCCTGCGCGTCGCAGCGATCCGGCCGTCACCGAGTGTACCCGGTAAGGAGCGGATGCCGGGGCCGGCCGTGACACCGGACAGATCGTGACGAACTCCCCGAATGGAGCTTACTCGGGGGTGCCCCGGGGCGCGGGCCGGTGCCCCCACCCCGGGTACCCGTCGTCAGCGCAGGAGGATGCTGCGCAGCCGGCCCACGTCGGCCATCCGGCGCTCGGCCAGCCGGTCGGCGGCCACCGCCGGCGGCACGCCCTCGTCGTCGGCGAGCTGCAGGATCTCCCGGGTGGTGTCGTAGATCTTCGTGGCGCGCAGCTTGGCCCGCTCGAAGTTGAAGCCCTCGATCTCGTCGGCGACCTGGATCACGCCGCCGGCGTTCACCACGTAGTCGGGGGTGTAGAGGATGCCCCGGTCGGCGAGCAGCTTCTCGATGCCCGGGTGGGCGAGCTGGTTGTTGGCCGCCCCGGTGACGACCTTGGCGCGCAGCGCCGGCACGGTGTCGTCGTTGAGGGCGCCGCCCAGCGCGCACGGGGCGTACACGTCGATGTCGGCGGCGACGAGCGCGGAGGCGTCGTCGACCAGCTCGACCTGCGGGTGGGTGGTGCGCACCCACTCCAGGGCCTTCGGGTTGACGTCGGTCGCCACGACCTCGGCACCGTCGTCGAGCAGGTGCTTGGTGAGGTACTTGCCGACCTTGCCCAGGCCGGCCACGCCGACCCGCTTGCCGGCCAGCGTCGGCGCGCCCCAGACGTGCTCGGCGGCGGCGCGCATGCCCTGGAACACGCCCCAGGCGGTGAGGATCGAGGAGTCGCCGGCACCGCCGTGCTCCACGCTGCGGCCGGTGACGTAGCGGGTCTCCCGGGCGATCACGTCCATGTCGGCGACGTAGGTGCCGACGTCGCAGGCGGTGTAGTAGCGGCCGGCCAGCGACTCGACGAACCGGCCGTACGCGCGCAGCAGCGCCTCGCTCTTGGTCTGCTCCGGGTCGCCCCAGATGACCGCCTTGCCGCCGCCCAGGTCCAGCCCGGCGAGGGCGTTCTTGTACGCCATGCCGCGGGACAGGTCGAGCACGTCCGCCAGCGCCGCCTCCTCGCTGGCGTACGGGTAGAACCGGGTGCCGCCGAGCGCGGGGCCCAGCGCGGTCGAGTAGATGCCGATGATCGCCTTGAGGCCGGTCTGCTTGTCCTGGCAGAAGACGACCTGTTCGTGACCGGTCGATCCCGGATCGTCGGTGCTCGCGAATACGCCCATGGCTTGCTCCTGTTTCGGTGTGCGCCCTTGTGGGACGCGGACCTGCTGGACGCCGGCGGGATGCTGCCGGTGCTGCTGAGCCTAATATCGGTCCACGCCGCACCGCCGTCCACGTCATGCCTGCCGGGCGCTGACGGCGGTGGGGCCCCGTCTCGTGGGAGGATCGCGCCGTGCCGTCGCTCTTCGCTGCTTACCTGCGCGTCTACGAGCCGCTGACCGCCTTCGACCGGGACCGTCAGTCGTACTGGCGGCGCTACGTGCGGGAGGGGCGGGCGGTCGCCCCGCTGGAGGGCCCCGGACGCCAGCGCACCTCGGTGATCGAGGCGCTCGGCGCCGGCTGGACCCGGCTGCCCGACCTGCCGGACGAGGCGTACGTCCTGGAGGCCGACGACACGCTGCTGGTCTGCCCGTGGAACCTGCGGATCCGGGTGGCCGAGGCGGCGCTCAGCGCGCGGGACGGGGTGCCGTCGGTGCTCGCCGACGCGTTCGTCCCGCCCGTGCTGGCGGGTCAGGCCAAGGCGGTGGTCGACGACTGGCGCAGCGGGGCGCGGGTGCTCGAACACGGGGTCCCGCGGCTGCACGAGCAGATCGCCACCTGGGGCGTGCCGCTGCGGTGGTTCGTGCTCTTCGAGCCGGCGGAGCGGGACCTGGTCACCCAGCCGGGGCGGCGGGCGCTGCGCTACCGCACCGAGATCTCCAAGGCCCGCCGCCGCTCGTCCCGGGCCCTGTCCGTGCTGCGCAAGTCGGTCGGGGACGCCCCGATCACCGAGGCGGTCGAGGAGGCCGCCCGCTGGCTGGAGGAGTTCCATCCGCGCTCGGTGGTGGAGCTGGACTACGGCGGCCTGGTGCAGCTGCTCTCCGACGAGACGCTGACCGCGGACGACTCGACCGAGCTGGTCGCCGCCGGCCTGGCCGGGCTCGCCCGGGGCGAGGCGGAGGAGGCCTCCGCGGCGTACGACCGGCTGGTGGCCCGCTGGCGTGCGGTGCAGCTGCTCGAGCGGTGCAACTGACCACGAATCCACCCAGCCATGCTGTCAGATACGAGGCAATTTCGTAGTTGACGCATCACGAACCGTGATCATGAGTCCGAATAAGGTACTTTCTGCCGTGTAAAAGTCAGATAAATCGGGCATGGTTCATCCGTCCGTCTAGGGACCTTCGGCCGTTCGGCCCATGTCGGACATCGGGGACTAGCCGGACCATGGGAGACGCGTCGGCCGGCGGGACCCCGGCCGATGTCTATACATGTGGAGGAGTGACCGATGGCATCGCGAACGCACGAACCAGAGCCGCTACTCACGCCGGCCGAGGTGGCGTCGATGTTCCGTGTCGACCCGAAGACGGTGACCCGGTGGGCCAAGGCGGGAAAGCTCAGCGCGATCCGGACCCTGGGCGGCCACCGTCGGTACCGCGAGTCGGAGGTTCGGGCCCTGCTTCAGGGGCAGATCCCGCAGCAGCGTCAGGGAGACTGACCTACCGACACCGAGAAGCGTTTAGGTCTCAGGGGCGGGCGGACGTCGCGACAGTGACGATCCACCGCCCCTGAACCATGTCCGGGCTCCGACGCTCACTCCTGGACGGTGATCCGGATTCCGATCGTGCCCCGCTCGCCCCGCCGCAGCCGGCTGCCCAGCAGGCTGAGCCGGCCCAGCAGCCGGTACTTCCGCTTGATCAGGTCACGGACCCGCTTGGTCTCCTCCGGGGAGCTGAGCACGGCGTGCCCGGGGACCGCCGTGCCGCGCGGGCGGCCCCGCACGTCGCAGGGGGCCAGCGTCACCGTGCCGTCGCGCCGGATCCGCTTCACCTTGCCCGAGTCCGCCGCCGTCCAGACCGCCAGCGTGTCGCCGTCGCGCACCGCCCAGACCGGGGTCGGCACCGGCCGACCGTCCTTGCGGAACGTCGTCAGCAGGACGTACTTCTCCGCCGCCAGGCGGTCCAGGTCGGTCACGCCGCCCAGGATACGACCGCGACAGGGTCCGGCCGCACGGATAGCGTGAACCCCGTGACCGGGGAACCGAGGATCGGCGACGTGTTCGGCGAGATGCTGCGCGACACGTACGCCGTGCACACCGGGATCGGTCCCCGGCCGCTGGTCGGCGGGCGGCTGCCTCGACCGGTCATCGAGATCATCGAACGGGACGACGGGCTGATCAACGGCGCGCCCGCCGCGCACTACCTCGACGGGCCGCAGGACTGGCAGCCGTACGACCACCGGGCCGTGGACCGGGTCCGGGGCGCGACGCTCGACATCGGCGTCGGGGGCGGGCGGATCGCGCTGCTTCTCCAGGAGCGCGGCGTACCGGTGACCGGACTGGACACCTCGGTCGGCGCGCTACGGGTGTGCCGGCACCGGGGGGTGCGCGAGCTCGTCCTCGGCACGGTCGACGAGCACTCCGCCGACGGCCGGCGGTACGACACGTTCCTGCTGCTCGGCAACAACCTGGGACTGATCGAGGGGCGGCACCGGGCGGCGGCGTTCCTGGCCGCGCTCGCCGCGATGGCCGCCCCCGGCGCGCAGGTCATCGCGCACGGCACCGACCCGTACGGCACGAAGGACCCGGTGCACACCGGCTACCACGAACTCAACCGGCGGCGCGGCCGGCTCGGCGGCCAGTTGCGGCTGCGACTGCGCTACCGCGAGCTGGGCACGGAATGGTTCGACTACCTCGTCTGCTCGGCCGAGGAACTGGCCGACCTGGTCCGGGACACCGCCTGGCGGCTGACCGACGTGGACGACCGGGACGCCCCGTACTATCTGGCCACCCTGCGGCTGGCGGGCTGAACCGCGCCGCCGGGACCCCGGACCGGGGCCCCGGCGCGCACCTAGACCTGCACGGTCGGGGGCAGCTGCTCCGGCGGGAGCCCGCCGTCGCCGTCGACCACCTCGTCCGGGGTGCCGTCCTCGTCGATGTCGACCATCGTGATGTCGACCTTGCCGTCACCGTCGGTGTCGAACTGGAACAGGTCGGCCTTGCCGTCACCGTCGGTGTCCACCACCCACACGTCGGTCTTCCCGTCGTTGTTGGTGTCGGCGCGGAGCAGGTCGACGCGCTCGTCGCCGCGCGTCTCCACGGTCTCCCCACCCTCGCTGGTGCCGGTGCCGTCCACGGTCTCCGGTGCCTGGCTCATGCGCTACGTCCTTCCCTTGACGTTGAGGGCCGTCTGTACCCGGTCCGGCGGTCCCCCACGCATGCCGCCCGGGGCACTGCTGCATAGGGTCGCACCCAGGAGTGGGCGGCAGGGCGCGACGGAGACCCCGGCGCGTCGCCGCGCGCAGCGAGGGAGCGTCATGAGTGGTCGTTTTGTCGTCGTCGGTGCCGGCACGATGGGGCTCGGGATCGCCTACGTCGCCGCCGGTGCGGGACACGCCGTCGAACTGGTCGAGGTGGACCGGGGCCGGTCGGAGGCGGCGGCCGCGCGCCTCGGTGAGCTGTGGGACCGGGCGGTGCAACGCGGGAAGGTGGGCGCCGACGAGGCCGCCGGGCACCGGGCCCGGGTGACCCTGCGCGCGGCGCTGGGTGAGGTCGCGCCGGAGCCGGACGTTGTCGTGGAGGCGGTGCCCGAGCGGCTCGACCTGAAGCGCGCCGTGCTGCGCGAGGCCGAGGGGCTGCGCCCGGTGCTGCTCGGCAGCAACACCTCCAGCATCCCGATCGCCGAGCTGGCCGACCCGCTGGCCCGGCCGGAGCGCTTCCTCGGGCTGCACTTCTTCAACCCGGTCTGGGCGATGGCCCTGCTGGAGGTCGTGGTGGGCCCGGCGACCGCCCGGGAGACCACCGAGGCGGCCGTCGCGCTCGCCGGCCGGCTGGGCAAGGACCCCGTCGTCGTACGCGACATGCCCGGCTTCGCCACCTCCCGGCTCGGGGTCACCCTCGGCCTGGAGGCGATTCGGATGGTCGCCGACGAGGTGGCCAGCGCGGGCGACATCGACAAGGCGATGGTGCTCGGCTACCGGCACCCGGTCGGCCCGCTGGAACTCACCGACCTGGTCGGACTGGACGTCCGGCTCGACATCGCGCGCACCCTCCAGGCCGCCTACGGCGATCGCTTCGCGCCGCCGCCGCTGCTGGTGGAGATGGTCGCCGCCGGGAAGCTCGGCAAGAAGTCCGGCCAGGGTTTCTACCGCTGGGTGGACGGCCGGAAGGCCGACGGGGAAGGGGCGGGCCGGTGAGCGGGCTGCGGATCGAGGAACTGCCGGACCGGCTGGTGGTGACGCTGGACCGGCCCGAGAAGCGCAACGCGATCGACGCCGACCTGATCGGCGAACTGCACGAGGTCTGCGCCGACCTGGAGGCCCGCCCCCGGCTGCTGCTGCTCACCGGCGGCGCGGAGGGCATCTTCGCCGGCGGGGCGGACATCGGCCAGCTGCGCGAGCGCGGCCGACTGGATGCTCTCGCCGCGATCAACCAGGCGGCCTTCGCCCGGATCCGGGCCCTGCCGATGCCGAGCGTGGCCGCGGTGGACGGGCCGGCGCTGGGCGGTGGCGCCGAGCTGGCGTACGCGTGCGATCTGCGGGTCTGCACGTCCCGGGCGGTCTTCGGCCAGCCCGAGGTGCGGCTGGGCATCCTGGCCGGCGCCGGCGCGACCTACCGGCTGCCCGCGCTGGTCGGCGAGGCCCGGGCCAAGGAGCTGCTCTTCACCGGCCGGCGGGTGGACGCCGCGGAGGCGCTGCGGATCGGCCTGGTCAACCGGGTGGTGGCCGAACCGGCCGAGCTGCTGCCGAGCGCGCACGAGCTGATCGACGAGATGGCGAAGGGCTCGGCGCTGGCGCTGCGGCTGACCAAGCTGGCGGTGGACGCGCCGCCGGCCGCGCACCCCTACCTCGACCTGGTCAGCCAGGCGGTGCTCTTCGAGGACGAGGAGAAGCGGCGGCGGATGACCGAGTTCCTGGACCGGCGCCGCTCCCGCTGACCCACCCCCGTACGCGCGACGGCCGCACCGGATGTCCCGGTGCGGCCGTCGTCGTCGGTGCTCAGTGCCGGATCGGCACGTCCGCGTCGTCCAACGCCCGGATCAGCCCGGCGGACTCGGCGAAGCCGATGACCAGCACCGCCTCCGGGGCGTAGCTCTTGATCTCCTTCGCGGTGCCGACGAAGTCGACGCCGCCGGCGCCCTCGCCGTCCGCCGGAGGCTCGTAGGTCAGCAGCTTCACCCGGTCGCTGCCGAACCCGGCCCGCTCCAGCTCGGCGCGGACGGTCTCCTGGAGACCCTCACCGTAGGAGTCCTTGCGGGCCACCACGACGATCTTGTGCGGACCGTCGCGCAGTATCACGTCGGCCAGCGCCCGGCCCTGGAGGCTGTCCGGCGGGGCGGTGCGGAAGTAGAGGCCCCGGTCTTCAGCCTTGGTCAGCCCCGAGTCGGTGTTCGACGGGGAGAACAGGATCCGCCCCGCGGCGACCACGTCCGGCAGCACCGAGCTGGAGATGCCGGACCCGCCGGCGCCGATGATGACCTGCACCTTGTTGCGGATGTGCGAGGCGACCGTGGCCTTGGCGACCGTCGGGCTGGTGCCGTCGTCGCCGTCGATCCAGACCATCGGCTCGCCCAGCACGCCGCCGGCCGCGTTGATCTCCCTGACCGCCAGCGCCGCGCCCGCCGCGAGCGGCGGGTTGGCCAGGGCCAGGTCACCGGTCTTCGGCAGCAGGCCGCCGAGGATCAGCGGGGAGCCGTCGCTGCGGTCGTTCTTGCCGCCGCGCTGCTTCTTGGGCTTCGGCGGGGCCTTGGTGCTCGCCGACGTCTCGAAGCCCGCGCCGACGAACTCGGTCTTCGCGTCGTTGATCTTCTGGGCGTCGAAGTGCAGCGTCGCGTAGCTGGCGGTGGCCGGCTCGCCCTCGTCCGTGAAGCCGGCCCGGGTCAGCGACGGGCCGCGGTATTCCACGTCCTGCCCGTCGCGGGCCAGGGCCAGGCAGGTCTCGGCGTCCGAGCAGCGCTGACCGTTGTTGGTCACGCCGACTATCTGCTTGGCGATGTCCGCCGGATCCGTACTGCCGGCGAGCTGCGCCGCCAACGCGCTGATCATGACCGCGTCGTACGCCTCGGCGGCGTAGAGGAAGTCGGCAAGCTTGGGGTCGACCGCCAGTAGCCGGTCCTTGAAGTCGTCCGTCAGCGGCGTCAGCGGGGTCGTGCCCTTCATGCCGTCGACCAGGTCGGCGCGCTCCTTCAGCTCGCCGGCGAAGGAGTTCAGCATGTTGCCGTCGGTGCCGTACAGACGCACCTGTTGGGTGGCTGTGTCTTCGGGCTTGTCGGTCGTCCCGCAGGCGCTGGTGACGAGCAGGAACGCCGCACCCGCCGCCAGGATGGCAGCGCGCGGGCCGCGTGTTACGAGCATGGTCGTCCTTACCTTTGGGGAGTTCCGCTGGGCACCATAGCGCGCCGGGGCGGCGGGTGGGAGCGTGGATGCCACCGGTAGGCGTCGGCCATCCGTCACGGATACGCTCCGTGATCAACGGGCTGTTCCGGGTCACCGCTTGACCCGCCGTCCTACTGTGCGGCAGGTGACCGAAGTACCTGACCAGACGCTCGACGACGCGACCGCCGTGCTCCGTTCGGCGCTGGCCGGGGATGGTGACGCGGTGGTGGGAACGTTCGACGCCGTGGTCGACCGGTCCGGGCTCGCCGGGGCGTACGGGGTGGCCTGGTGTCTGGCCGCCACCATGGTCGGCGACCCGCCGCCGCCCGGCTCCTGCGCGCTGGACTTTCCCGGCATCGACGAGGCCGGTTACGACACCCGCTGGGTGGCCCGCTTCGTCAGCGCGTACGCCAACCACGACGCGGACACCGGCGAGGCGCTGTTCGGGGCGGCGGCCGCAGACGGCCTGCTGCCGGACTGTCTGCTCACCCTCGCCGGCTCGACCGTGGCCACCCTGCGCAGTCGGGCCGGTTGACGGCGCGGCGCCCGGTTCGGGCGCCGCGCCGGCCTCCCTCAGTACGCGTGGTACGCCACCAGCGGCTCGTACTCGTAGCGCAGCGTCTCGAAGCGGACCTGGAACCGGACCCCGTCCCGCACGTTCGTCGCCACGGTGATGAAGCCCGACTTCGACGGCAGGTACGTCCGGTAGTTGCACCTGTCCGTCTTGTCCACGAAGATCACGCACGCCTCGACGCCGAACTCGCTGGCGTTGCGGACGTTGATGTCCTTGCACCGGGTGCTGGTCCGGTACGGGCCGGCGTCACCGCCCCAGCCGCCGGTCTGGAAGTACGAGCGGACCGCGCCGCCGTAGCAGGTGGCGTACGACTCGAACAGGTTGGTCTCGGGGGCGGCCTGGGCGGGGGAGCCGAGGGCGAGCAGCGACAGCGCCGCCGTTGTTGCCGCCAGGCGGGCGACCGGGGATGCCATGCGGTTGCCTCCAGGGATGGGGGTGCACCCTGTGTTGCGGACAGGGTGCCGAGCGTGGTGATGGTACCGGCGCTTCGTCCGCAGTGGACCATCCTGTCGATGTGATAGCTCTGGTGACATGTCCGAGGCGATGCTGAGCAAGGTGCGCAAGTTGCTGGCCAAGGCCGAGGACCCGGCCTGCACGCCCGCCGAGTCGGCGGCCTTCACCGCCAAGGCCACCGAGCTGATCGCCCGCTACGGCGTGGACCGGGCGCTGCTGGCCGCCCGTGACCCGGCCACCGACCCGGTCGGCGACCGGGTGGTCGACGTCGTCGCCCCGTACGCGCGGGACAAGGCCGGGCTACTCGCCGCCGTCGCCGACCCGCTGCGCTGCCGCTGCGTACGCCGGGCCCGGGGCGACGGCTTCGCCCTGCACCTGTTCGGCTTCGCCAGCGACCTGGAACGGGTCGACCTGCTCTTCACGTCGCTGCTGGTGCAGGCCGCGCATGGGCTGTCCGGCACGGCCGTGCCGGCCGGCGAGCATCCGGCCGCCTTCCGCCGCTCCTGGCTGGCCGGTTTCGCCCGGGTGGTCGGGGAGCGGCTGCGGGCCGCCGAGGCGGGCGCGGTGGCCGAACGGGACGGCCCGTCGGTGGCGCTGGTCCTGGCGGACCGCTCGGACCGGGTGGCGCGCCGGGTGACCGAGGTCTACCCGAGGCTGCGTACCGCTCGGGTCCGCCGGCTGGCCGGCACCGGCTTCGGTTCCGGGGCCGAGGCGGGCCGCCGGGCCGACCTCGGCGGTCGCGGAGTGGTCGACGGCACGGGCGGCCGGGGGATCGCGCGCTGAGCCGCGCCGGCTCAGTTCGACGCGGCGTCGTATCGGGTGAGGGTGTCCAGGTAGCGGCTGAGCAACTCGTGCCAGCCGGCGGTGAGCGCCTCCCGGTAGCCCTCGGCGGCCGTGCCGTGCCGGTCGAAGTGCCGGTGCTCCACCTCGATCCGGGTCTGCCCCGGCCCGTCGGGCAGGAACAGCACCTCCACCTCGCTGGCCCGCGCCGGATCCGGCACCGGCACCCGGTCGGGGCCGATCTGCCAGGTGAAGACGAGCCGCTTCGGCGGATCCCAGGTGAGCACGCGACCCCAGTCGCTGCGGAAGCCGTACGGGCCGATCTCGTAGAGCATGCCGCCGGCCTTCGGCTCGATCCCCAGCTCGGCCAGCGCCTCCGGCCCCGACCAGGTGTATTCGCGGACCCACCAGTCGGCCAGCGCCCCGGTGAACACCGCGAACGCCTGCTCTGCCGTGGCTGGGGCGAGGAGGGTGCTGCGGAGTGCGTACCGCTCGACGTCCTGCCGGACGTCCGCCATCTCCTGTCCCATAGGCCCGGACCATACCGGCTGATGCCTCGCTGTGCAGCTTCGCGTACTGCCCCCTTCCGGACAGTCGATCGAGACTCACTGTGTCGGATTCGCCACGGATGGCCATCGGGAAACCGGGTAACCGCGCCTGACGTGGCGCGACGGCCGGGCCTCGGGTGAGGGAGCGGGAAGCATGAGCGAGAGCGGGACGGCGGCACGTGGACCGGACCGGACCGGCGGGGGTCCGAAGGTCGAGCCGGACGTCCTGCTGGACGTCCCCGGGCTGTCCGTCGACTCGCTCCGGCTGGCGGTGGACGGGCTCGACGCGGATCTGTCACTGCGCGCCCGGCTGGCCAACCTGCTCCAGCTCGACGCCGGCGTGCGGGTGCACCTGGAACAGGTGGAGCTGGACATCGAGGGGGTCCGCGCGGAGGCGGTGCTGAAGGTCCGGCTGGAGAAGGTGCTGGAGATCCTGGACCGGGCGTTGAGCACCATCGACCGCAACCCTGAGATCATCGCCGCGCTGGCCAACAGCGCCAACCTCACGCTGAACGACGTCAACCGGGTGGCCGACCGGGTCGCCAGCGCGGCCACGCCGGTCGTCGACCAGGCCGGCCAGCAGGTGGGCCAGCTCGGCCAGGTGGCCGGCCAGCAGGCCGGCCAGGCCGGGCAGGTGGCGCAGCAGCAGGCGCGGCAGGGCGCTGAGGCCGAACCTCGGACGGGCCAGGCTGGCCAGCAGGGCGGCGCGGCCGCCGGCGTAGGCCCCGGTGGCGCGCCGGCGGGCCCCGAGGGCCCGTCAGGTGGGCGGACGGCCGGCGAGCCGGCGCCGACCGCACCGGAGCGGCCCGCAGGGCCTCGCCCGGAGTCGCCGGCCGGTCCGTTGCCGGCGGGGTCGCCGCAGGAGCCGCCGCTGGGCCCGGCGCCGTCCGGCCGGGCGGGCGCCGAGGGGGGCAGGCCCGCCGACCGGGGTACGACCGCGGGCGACCGCGAGTCGCGCGGCGAGGCCGAGGGTGGCGGATCGACCCAGGGCGGGCGGCAGCAGGGTGGAACCGCGCAGGCGTCCCAGCTCGCCGGGCAGGCGGGCGAGACGCTGCGGCAGGCCGGTCGGAGCGTCTGGGAGGCGATCCAGGGCGGCATGGCGCAGCGACGCCAGGGGCAGCAGCGCCGGGACCGCTGACGCGAAACCCGGCGCCTCAGCTCCGCGGCTTCCGACGACGAGTGGGAAACCGTCGCGGGTCCTAGGGAACGCCGGCGGTGGCCCGGACGACGGGGGGACCGGCGTCGGGCCGCTGGCCGACGGTGCGGCTCGCCGGGCGCCGTCACGGCGGCGACCGACACCGCTGCCGCCAGAGCAACCGGCGGCATCCACCATCGATGGAGGCCCAGCCGCGCCGGTCGTTCGTAGGTCAGGCCGCCGCCCATGCGCACAGGCTAGATCGACGATCCGGCTGATCGATCGGTCCCGTGTTCAACGGCGGTCCGGTCACGCCTTCCGGTCGGTGCAGCAGTCATCGGCGCAGCCCGGGGATTCGCCGGTGGCGTCGACGGCAGGCAGGGGTGCGCAGTCGTCGCAGTGTTCACCCCGCCAGGCTTCGACGCCTTCCTTGACCGCGACGCCAGCGATGACGAGCGCGGCGATCGGGTCGGCCCACGACCAGCCCCAGGTGGCGTTGAGAACCAGGCCGACGAGCAGTACCGCGGAAAGGTAGGTGCAGAGCATGGTCTGTGTCGAGTCGGCCATCACCGTTGCCGATCCGAGTTCCCGCCCGGTGCGTCGCTTGGCCGCCACGAGGAGGGGCATCACGAGCAGCGACGCCACGGCGAGGCCGATCCCCACCGGGCTGGCGTCGGCGTCGCCGCCGGCCAGCAGCGAGCGGACGGCGTCGAAGGTCACCCAGCCCGCGAGGCCGAAGAACGACGCGCCGATGAGCCGCAGCGCCAGGCGTTCCCGAGCCTCGGGCACCCGGGAGCGGAACTGCCAGATCAGCACGGCCGCGCTGGACACCTCGACGAACGAGTCCAAGCCGAAGCCGATCAGCGCCGTCGACGAGGCGGCCGCGCCGGCGGCGATGGCGACCAGACCCTCCAGCAGGTTGTAGCCGGCGGTGGCGTAGGCGAGCCAAAGGCTGCGCCGGGACAGCACCGCCCGACGCTCGGGGCTCAGCAGCGAGGCGCTCACGCCGTCACCTCCGCCGAGGGCTCGGTCGACGTCCCGTAGGTCGGGCACAGGGCGACCGCCTCGCCGGTCGCGGCGAGAACCTGTTCGGCCGAGCGCAGCAGGTCCAGGAGTTCCGGCCGCGTCAGGGCGTAGAACGACTGGCGGCCCTCGGCCCGATAGTCGATCAGCCCGCAGTCACGAAGACACGCCAGGTGCTTCGACACCGTCGACTGCGCCAACCTCAGCTCGCCGGTCAGGTCCACCACCCGGGCCTCCCCGGTCGCGATCCGGCGCAGGATGGCCAGCCGGGTCGGGTCGCCGAGAGAGCGGAACAACGCCACCGCCGGGGCCAGCCCGGGAGCGCAATCAATCGCCATTCCGTGATGATAGTCAACTCCAGCGATCGATCTGCGATCCGCGCCAACAGGGACGGGTGGCCTCAAGGGCGACCTTGGTCGTCGTGCCCGCCGAGGGGATGGCCGAGGACCGCACGGTCCCGCCGACCATCGAGGAGTTCCGGCAACAGCTGCGGGTGTTCGCCGGTGCCGACTTCGGCGTGCACTCACCGCGCTGGCTCTCCCGCTTCGGCGACGCCACCCGACAGGCCGAGCGCTACCGGGTCGACCGGGTGCTGCTGGCCGGCGATGCGGCGCACATTCACCCGCCGGTCGGCGGGCAGGGGCTCAACCTCGGCATCCAGGATGCGTTCAACCTCTCCTGGAAACTGGCCGCCGAGATCAACGGCTGGGCGCCGGAAGGGCTGCTGGACAGCTACCACACCGAACGGCACCCGGTGGCCGCCGACGTGCTGGAGAACCCCCGGGCACAGATGCAGCTGCTGTCCCCCGAGCCGGGCCCCCAGGCAGTGCGCCGGCTTGTGTCGGAACTGATGGACTTCGAGAACGTGCACCGGTACCTGATCGAGAAGATCACTGCGATCGGAGTCCGCTACGACTTCGGCGACCGGCACGCACTGCTCGGCAGGCGGATGCGCGACATCGGCTTGAAGCGGGGCCGCCTCTACGAGCTGCTGCACGATGGTCGCGGGCTGCTCCTCGACCGAACCGGCCGACTCTCGGTCACCGGGTGGGCCGACCGGATCGACCACGTCGTCGACGGCACCGAGGAATTGGATGTGCCCGCCGTGCTGCTGCGGCCGGACGGTCACGTGGCCTGGGTCGGCGAAGAACAGGCGGATCTCCTCAGCCAGCTGCCGAGGTGGTTCGGCGCTGCCGTCAGCTGAGCGCGCAGCGTCCCGCACGGCGACGACGATGGCCACGGCACGGCCGCACGAAGCAAGATCCTCACCGGCGTGACCGGGTCGAAACGGTGACCGATGTAAGAAGCGGCGGGCCCCAGACATTTCCTGGTGACCGAGAAACTCTGACAGGAAGGGCCGAAGCCAGTGTCAGAACCCGAATCGGACGATCATTTCAAGGCTGTGTACCAGGCGCACTACCGGCAGGTGTATGCGTGTGCCGTCACGCGCGCCGGTTGCCAGCTGGCCGATGAGGTCGTGGCCGAAACGTTCCTGGTGGCGTGGCGGCGGTTGACGGAGCTGCCGAGGGCGACGCCGCTACCGTGGCTGCTTGCCGTCGCCCGCAACGTCGTGGGTGAGCGATACCGCGCAGAGGAACGGCAGCAGGCCATCGCTGCCGAGATGCGCGCGTGGATCAGCGACGAGGAGCTGTCCGTCGCCGACGTGGCAGACGGCGTCGCCGAGCGGGCCGCGGTGCTCACTGCTCTGGCTCAGCTGTCGGACGGCGACCGCGAATTGTTGACGCTGGTTGCCTGGCACGGGCTGACGCCGGGTCACGCAGCTCGGGTCCTCGGCTGCTCTACAGCGACGTACTACGTGCGCCTGCATCGCGCCCGGCGTCACTTGAAAGACGCCATGGCTGTCGCCACCGACCTGGAATTGCCTCGACCCGCCGCCACGCTCGTCCCGAAGGAGTCGGTCCGATGAGCCGATCACGAGATGTCATGAACCTGCTTGCCAAGGCCCGGCCGGCACGACTGGACCCACCGCCGAACCGGGGCGAGCACACCGCACAGGCAGTTGCCGGCATCCTGGCCAACGTTCGGGCGGCCGGAGGGCAGGCCGCGCTCGACCGGCCCCGCAGGCCTGGGCGGGTACGGCTGGCTGTGCTCGGGACGATGGGGGTGGCCGCGGCCGCCGTCACCGCGGTCGTGGTGGCCGTGCCCGGACCAGGCGCCGCTCCACGCAACGCACCCGACGCCGCACCCGACGTCGCGTCGCCCGGCACGCAGGCGCCGATGGACTCCAGGCGGTTGTTGCTCGTGGCAGCCGAACGCAGCGACAAGGCCCCGCAGACCGGCGGACGCTATCTGAACATCCAAACGGAGAGCGGCCACGCGGTGCCGGTCGAGGCCGCCGACGGCACGTACACCATGTTCCACAAGACCGGTGGCGAGTATTGGCTGGCCCGCTCCAGCGCCGACAGCAGTTGGGCAAGTTCGCAGCCGCTCGGCGCCGCGCCCGCCACACCGGGCGACGAGGCCGCCTGGCGCCGCAACGGTTCCCCGACCGTTGTCAGGATCACCAAGCCGAAGCCGTACGACCTGCAGATCGCCCCGGGCAAGGTCTACCGCGACAGGGTGGACCCCGCACACCTCTTCGCCCTCGGTGACCGCAACGTGTCGCAGGCGCAACTCGATGCGCTGCCGACCGACCCGCCCGCTCTCCGCGCCGCACTGCTCAACCGCTTCGACGGGGGAGGTGGCGACATGCCCACCGACCGTGACCAGTGGCTGTTCACCGTCGGCGCCCACTTGGTGATCGACCTGCCGGTCAGCAACGAGGTCCGCGCCGCCGCATACCGGATGCTCGCCACGGTGCCCGGAGTGCGCGGGCTGGGAGTTGTTCACGACATGCGTGGTCGGCCCGGGCAGGCGGTTGCGTTCGCGCAGGACAGCCCCGGGAACGGCCGCGTCGAGGTGCGTCTGATCATCAACCCGGACACCGGGCAGGCCCTGGCCAAGGAGATGCGCGTGATGGAGCCGCGTGGCTCGTGGTCGTGGCTCGCGCCGGGCGCGCTGTACACGTATGACCTGGTACTCGTATCGAAGAACACCAACGACGACCCGCCGGCGGTGGACGCCAGGAACTGACCTCCTGAACACCCGGCCGGCGGCGGCACAGCAGCGCCGCCGGCCGTCACCCCCGCCGCGCGGCCGGCTTTCGCTTATCGTCTTGTCGGTGCCCGTCTGGACCATCCGCTCGGCGACTGTCGCCGACATCGCTGCCGTACTCGAGTTCTGGCAGACCGCTGCCGAGGATGCGCACCGCCCGCCGGACAGTGCGCAGGCGCTCGAGGTGCTTCTCGAACGCGATCCTGAGGCTCTCCTCCTCGCCGTGGACGACTCAGCGCTGATCGGCACGGTCATCGCCGGGTGGGACGGCTGGCGTTGTCACATCTACCGGCTGGCAGTAGCACCCGAGCGGCGCCGGCAGGGCATTGGTCGCCTGCTGGTCAAGGCAGCCGAGGAACGGTTCCACCGACTGGGCGGTATCCGGGTCGACGCCATGGTGCTCGACGACAACGCCGGGGCACACCCTGCTTGGCAAGCGTGCGGCTACGAGCGGCAGGCCGAGTGGTCACGGTGGGTCAAGCCGCTCCCAGTCCTCGCTGTACCCATTCCCCTGGTCAACCCCCCTTCTTGAGCTCCCGTTCGTCTACGAACTGATGAACGCGGGGTGAAGGAGTTCCCGCAATCGACCCGATAGACGTAGCTGCTCAAGGTCGTCTCAGTGCAGGGTGAGCGGGGTTTCGGACTCGATGCGGGACAGCTTCTCCGGGTTACGGACGTAGTAGATGCCGGTGACGCGAGCGTCCTCGATCCGCAGCGCGGCGACGCCGTCGATCTCTCCGTCGAGGCGAAAAAGCAGTGCCGGGCTGCCGTTGATCACGGTCGGTTCGGTGGTGAGGGTGCCTCCGACCTTTTGCATGCTGCCGATGAACAGGCGGATCGCCTTCTCCGCGCCGACGATCGGCCGCAGCGCGGCCTGTTTGACACCGCCGCCGTCGCTGACCACGACCACCTCGGGCGCGAGCACGTCGAGCAGGCCCTGCAGGTCGCTGGTCTCGACCGCGCGCTGGAACGCCTCCAGCGCCGCCCGCCTTTCGCTCGGGGAGACCACCTTGCGGGGGCGGCGGGCATCGACGTGCCGGCGGGCGCGGTGCGCGATCTGGCGTACGGCCGCCGGGCTCTTGCCGACGGCGGCGGCGATCTCGTCGTAGCTGACATCGAAGGCCTCGCGCAGTACGAAGACGGCGCGCTCGGTCGGCGAGAGTGTCTCGAGGACGAGCATCAGCGCCATCGACACACTCTCGGCCAACTCGACATCCTCGGCCGTGTCCGCCGCGGTGAGCAGCGGCTCGGGCAGCCACGGACCGACATACGCCTCCTTGCGCCGCTGCATGCTGCGCAGGCGGTTGAGCGACTGGCGGGTGGTGATCCGGATCAGGTAGGCGCGCTGATCGCGTACCTGATCCAGATCGACCTTGACCCACCGCAGCCAGGTCTCCTGCAGCACGTCCTCCGCGTCGGCCGCCGATCCGAGGATCTCGTAGGCGACGGTGAAGAGCAGGTTTCGGTGGGCAACGAAGGTCTCGGTCGCCGGGTCACCGGCGTGGTCGCTCATCTCGCCACCTCTCCCTAGGTCCGCCGGCCGGCGACCGCCGGCTCCTCGCCGGCCTTGGCGCGCCGCAACTCCTGGCGCTGGCGATCCTTGAACCAGAGGTTGAGCGAGCCGGGTCTGCGCGCCTCTTGCGCCATCTGCCAGACGGTGCTCCTGCACACGGTCTCCTTGAGCATCGCCATGGACCGGCCGCCCAGGTGGAACACCCCTGTCGCGGTGTCGTCCTTCCTGGCGTACTGGACGATTCCGGTGCGGCGCCCCAGGCTGATGCACTGGCCGAAAAACCCGACGTTGAAGTCGGCGGGCTGCTTGCCGGCGATCCGGCTCAGCACCGTCTCGGCGGCCTGCGGGCCCAACTGCACCGCCGACTGGCAGCTCATCCGCACCGGCAGGTTCGACGGTGCCGCCGAGTCCCCGGCCGCGACGACGCGTGTGTCGTCCACGCTCGTGAGCGTCTCGTCGGTGAGCAGGCGCCCCAAGGCATCCGTGCTCAGCCCGCTGCGGGCGGCCAGATCCGGCACGCCGAATCCCGCGGTCCAGATGGTCACGCCGCTGACCAACTCGCGGCCGTCGGCGAGCTGGACCGCATCGCGGGTCACGCCCGTCACCGTCGCGCCGGGGCCCTCGATCACGGTCACGCCGAGCTTGGTGAGCCGCTCGGCCACCGAGCGCCGGGCCCGGGGATGCAGGTAGGGCCCGAGCACCCTTCCGCACACCAGGGTCACCTTCCGGCCCAGCTCCGCGAGTTCGGAAGCGGTTTCAAGGCCGGTCGACCCGGCTCCCACCACCGTCACCGGGGCCGATGTGGGCGCGGCGTCGACGACCGGCCGCAGCCGCCGCGCCTCCTCCAGCGTGGCAATCGGGTAGGCGTGCTCTGCCGCGCCGGGCACGCTCGGGTCGGCGCTGCCGCTGCCCACGGCGTAGATCAGGTAGTCGTAGCCGAGTGTGCCGCCGCTCGCCAGGGTCACGCGACGCCCGGACGTGTCGATCCGGGTCACGGTGTCGACCACCAGCCCGACGCCGCCGGCCAGAATCCTTTGGTAGTCCACAACCGCGTCGTCCGACCCGCCGACGAGCTGGTGCAGGCGGATCCGCTCGACAAAGGCCGGACGCGGGTTGATCAGGGTCACTGTCACGCCGTCGCGCCGCGTCAGGCGGTTGGCCGCCATCACGCCGGCGTATCCGCCGCCGACCACGATGACATCGGTGTTCCCAGCCATGGCCTCTCCTTCGGTTTTCCAAGGTTCGGCCTCAAGACACCGCGCGTCGGGCGGGTTGTGACATCAGTGAGTCAGATCACTCGGCGAGCGCCGAGTCGAGCACCGTCGTTTCCATCTGCCGCAACAGGGCGGCCATGTCGTCGCGGCTGAGGTACGCGGTGTCGACCTGGACCCGGCGCTCAACGCATGGTCGTTGACACGGATCATGAGCCGCTGGTGGAGGTTGCCGTGCACGTGCATCAGGAGCCGGCCAGCAGCGGGATTCCGGGGTCAACGAGGGCTAAACCAGACAGGCGGACTGCTGGGGCGCAAAGCAAGAGCGGCGACCGGCGTTTCCGCTGATCGGCGCTCTAGTAGCCCGGCGAAAGGCTATGTGGCCAGGGGCGGGGTCCAACCGTCGACCTTCCGATTTCAGGCACGTGCATTTCGGCAGGTCAGGGAACCGTCGGAGGCTGCCGTGCGATCTGTCATGCGATTGCACCCTTGACGCCCCTCCGATGATGGGCGCATGAGCCTGGATGGCGGGGACCCGATCATGATCGCTTTGCGCCTGGTGGCCGTGGTCCTCGGTCTCGCTGCGGCTGCACTCGGCGTGCGTGTGGCCAGGTCACGACGGTTTCCCGCAGCCTGGGTTCGGCTTGCACGCCTGACGCCGAGCCAGCGGTCCCAGCCCGTGCGCATGGGCAGCGCCCAGGCCATGATCGGTGCGGGTCTGGTGGTCCAACAGGCACCCTTCCTCATCTCCATGCCCTTTCCGGTTGGACGCGCCCTGTTCGCCGTGTCACTGCTGTTACTGGTGACGGCGGTGGGATCGTTTGCGCTGCTCCGCCGCTAGCTAGCCGCGCATGGTGATGTGCCGGGGCAGTCGCCCGACATCCCCGGCCGGCATCGGCCGGGCCGGCCGGCCACGCTGACGGGACATAGGAGCACCAGCGGGGCGAGGCGGAACGATCGCCGGACAGGGCGACCACCTTCGAGGGCTGGGGCGATCGGCTGCCGCGCAGCGGAGCTGCTTGCCCTCGAATTCCTATCGGTCCCGGTCCGCATCCCATCGACGGCGAGCACCAGGGCGTGACCATCCCCCGGATGCCCGATCCTCTACGCCACCCGCCCGCGTCAAGGGCGCTGCGCCTCGGCAAGCCGACGGCCTATGGCCACCCCTTGACCCCGACCGGGCGCCGCAGTCCTGGCACCGGTCGGCGGATGGCAGCAGAGCGGCGACGAGCCGAGTGCCGACGCTTTGGGCTTGCCTCCTACTGTCCCAGCATGGGATACGACATCGGCTTCCTCATGCCAGGTCAAGACGATGACCGCTTGAGCGAGGAGGTGCCGCTGCTCCAACTGGCGAACGAACAGGAGGCTGGCTGGCGGCGGATCGTCGCGCGGGCACAGCAGGAGATCGGCGCAGCCGACGAAGATCGATACCCGACGCACCTTGAGTTGTGGCTCCAAGACCCCGCCATGCAGCTCTGCTACGCCGGCAACTCCGCGTCCATCGAAATCCCCTACCGATACACAGCGACCGCAGCCAGCGCGCATGCTGCCATCGCTACCGCGTACGCCCTCGCCCGCATCGTGGAGGCCGAGACAGGGATGCGCGGCCTCGATTACGAGGTGAACCAAGCAATCCAGGACAACGACCTGCCGCGGGCGGTGGCCCGGTACCGGGGCGTCGGACAACACGTTCGCGATCTG
Organism: Micromonospora sp. CPCC 206171; assembly: GCF_036906755.1. NCBI lineage: Bacteria > Bacillati > Actinomycetota > Actinomycetes > Micromonosporales > Micromonosporaceae > Micromonospora > Micromonospora sp. CPCC 206171. The sequence goes on from NZ_JBAKHT010000014.1 coordinate 98,032, forward strand.
GTAGCGGGGCAAGGTCCGGACAGCAGATCATCGGACCGTCATGGGCCGCCCACGGGCCAGTAGCCACGGGGCACAGCGGTCACGAGCGGGCACGAGACGCAACCGGCTCTCCGTAGCGACCTGGCGTTGCGGGCATCACGACCACTTGATCGCGCTTCTTCAAACTGACGGTGCGGTGGGGGCGGCAGCGCTACTAGAGAGCGTGCAGGTCATCGATGGTCAGCTTGATTGCGCCGGCTTCTTCCCAGACCGTTACCTCCAAGGTCATGTCGCTTCGGCCTTCCTCGCGAGACCAGAGGTCGACGTTGACCTTCCAGGCGTCGTGGCCAGGAAGGGAGTAGGCGTCGGCGTGGTTCCACGCCTCGGGCGGCAGTGGGATGAACGTCGCCGGGTAATCGCGTGCCCAGACGCCCAAGTCGTGGTCCGGCCGCGAATAGTCCCGCGCTAGGCCGTCGAAATCGCCGACGGCGATCCGTTCGCCCACCTGCTCGATGATGGGTCTGAACCGGTCCGGAAGATCCACAGCAGTCACCGGTCGAGTATGAGAAGCGGGGACGATGGCTGTACAGCCATCGGTACAGCCAAGCCGGCCGACGGGCGTGGGTGACGAGCGACGGCAACCGACAAGCCGAGCAGGTCAGCTACGGTCACCGGCGCTGACCGACAGCAGTCTTGATCTTTGCAAAGCAGGGGACGCTGTCGGTCCGCCTCAGACGGGGTAGTCGCTCCGATGGACGTAGGTGAGCTGGCTCAGGTCGACGCCCCAGTTAGTGAGCAGCTCGTTCAACTCGTTCTCGTCTTGAGCCTGCGCGGCCCGCAGGTCGGTCATGCCGTCACCTGGCCCAATGCACTAGTCGTTGTCGATGTAGCTGGCTTCGAACTCGCGGTGAAACAGGTTGAAGGCCTGCTTGTCGCTGGCGGGGGCGGAGTGCCGGATCGGGTAGATGGCGATCCAGGCTTGGCGTTCGGGCAGGGAAGCGGGGACCTCAGCGACGAGTTGCTGCCCGCGCCGGAGCGCGGTAGGCAGCCTGATCTCGGGTACAGGATCGGGCCGTGAGATCCACGGGCGACAGGGGTCAGCCACTAGTGGGATTCCGGGGCCAACGAGAGGCAGACCGGACAGCCGGACTGCCGGGGCGCAAAGCAAGATCCCCACCTGCGTTTCCGCTGGTGGGGATCTCTGTAGCCCGGCGAAAGGCTATGTGGCCAGGGGCGGGGTCGAACCGCCGACCTTCCGATTTTCAGGCACCCGCATTTCGGCTAGGTCAGGGAGCCGCCGGAGGTTGCCGTGCAACTAGGGTGCAACTAGGCGCACGCCCCCTCGGTCGCCCGCTCCCGGTGCGTGGTTGCCGAGTCGTCCAACGGGCGCCCCGGCACCGCTATGCAGAACTGCCCAGGCTTGGCATTGCACACTGGGCAGTGGCGATATTCCGGTCTCTCGGGGCACGGCTGCCCCAGCTTTTCCAGCGCTCGGCTGATGCTTCCGGCCGCCTCGTGCAGTTGGTCGTCCTTGTGCCTTACGGCAGCGCGGTGAATGATCAGGAGCGCATCCTGCATGTCGATGTTCATGTGCTGCTGTTGCTCGGTCACGAGGGAACCTCCTACAGCTCGCCCGGTGCGCCGTCTCCCCGTTCCAGGCTTCATGAAACACCCGGGAAAGGCTTCCATGGCACTCACCAACTAGTGCCGCATGGTGATGTGCCGGGGCAGCCGTGCAACATCACCGTGCGCGGCGAGTTCCGACAGGGCTTTGGCGATCTCACGATCACGCCCGTCGACGGCGTGCAGGTACCGGCGAGCCGCCGCCATGGACGAGTGCCCGAGTCGCTTCATGAGGTCGGCCAAGGTCGCGCCGGTCTGCGCGGCGAGGGTCTGCCGGGTGTGCCGCAGGTCGTGGAAGGTCAGATCGTCGAGACCCACCACTCCTCGGTCAGCCGAGCAGCCGACTCTGCCCGCTCGGCGGCAGCGGTCGCGTGTTCCGACTGAAGCTGCTGGCCCCTCCGGGTGACCTTCTCCTGGCGGATCATGACGACGGTCGTTGCAAGGCCCACGGCGAGGGCGACAAAGACGCCAAGGACCGTTGCTTGATCCGATATCTCCTGCCAGTCGATAGCTAGCGGCACGGGAGTCAGCAGCACCGGGCCACGGTAACGGGGATGCGCAAGGCGCCGGGCGGCGTGCAGCGAGCGTGCAACTTGTGGCGGTGATCATCGGCCAAGAGCGGTCAACGACGGGCAACGGCGATCAACGCGGCCGAGGCGCATAAAGCAAGATCCCCACCGGCGTTTCCGCTGGTGGGGACCTCTGTAGCCCGGCGAAAGGCTATGTGGCCAGGGGCGGGGTCGAACCGCCGACCTTCCGATTTTCAGTCGGACGCTCGTACCAACTGAGCTACCTGGCCGTGGTGCTCGGTCCATGCTACCCGGAAGGCGGGGTCTCCGCCGAAGGGTCACATGCTCCGATACGCAGAACGCCGCGCAATGGTTCACGCGGCGTCGGCGCTGGCGGTCCTGACGGGACTTGAACCCGCGACCTCCGCCTTGACAGGGCGGCGAGCACTCCAACTGCTCCACAGGACCTGGCTGGTGTTGCATCCGGCGTGAGCCGGACCGTGCCCCCAACGGGATTCGAACCCGTGCTACCGCCTTGAAAGGGCGGCGTCCTGGGCCGCTAGACGATGAGGGCGGCCCCGCCATCATTGCACACTCGCAACTTTAAGCGGACTTGCTCCCATCCGGCCCCGCCGGAGGCATGAGAAGCATATGCCATGCCCGGTCAGTGGTCCAAACCGGTATGGCCGCTGGCGCATTCCCCGACAAAACCGCAGCTCAGAGTGGGTGTTTCACCGGGGTGGGGCGATGCCGAAGCGCCGTTTCAGGTCGATGATCAGGTGCGGGCAGGCGGCCAGGGTGCGGCTGCGATCGCCCCCGCCGTCGTGCATCAGCACGATCGCGCCGGGGCGGGCGGCGCCGTGCACCCGCTTGGCGAGGGTGGCGGCGGTCGGCTTCGCCCAGTCCTGCGGGTCCACGCTCCAGTGCAGCGACCGCATGCCGAGCTGACGGGCCACCGCCACCACCTCCGGGGTCCACCGGCCGCCCGGTTGGCGGTAGAACGGCACCTTGGCGCCCGGCACGGCGGCCTGGATGGCCAGGTTCGTCCGGGCCAGGTCTGCCCGGATCTCCGCCACCGGCCGTCGGCCCAGGTCGAAGTCGTGCCGCCAGCTGTGGTTGCAGAGCTGGTGACCCTCACGGACGATCCGGACGACCAGCTCCGGGTGCTTGCGGACCTCGGTTCCTACCAGGCAGAACGTCGCCTTGACCCGGGCGGCCCGCAACTGGTCGAGGACCTTCGGCGTCCACGCCGGGTCCGGGCCGTCGTCGAAGGTCAGCGCGACGGCGCGTACCCCGGTGGCGCGCCGCAGGCCCGCGGGCAGCGTGGTGGGCTTCGGCCGCAGCCGGGGCTTGGGTTTCGTGGTCGGCCGCGGGGTCGCTGTCGGTGACGGGGCGGCCACCGCCGATGGACTCGCCGCCGCGGTCGGGGCGGGTGCCGCGGCCCGCTGGGGGTCCCGTTGCGGTTCGCCGCAGCCGCCGGCGAGGAGCAGGACCAGGCCGAGGGCGGCCGCCAGTACGGGGCGTGCACGCATCGTCACTCCGAGGGGGGTCGGGTATGCGGTAGGCCCCGACGGTAGTGGACGACGCGCCGATCCGGCAGGGTCGGTCAGGCCCCGCTCGACTGATCCAGTGAGTCCCGGACGGCCAACGCCAGCGACACCGCCTCGGTCAGGTCGACCGGCCGGACCACTCCGGCGGGCAGCGTGTCGGCCTGCCAGCCGGGGCCGGCGGCCAGCACCAGCAGGGGGCGTCGAACCATCCCGAGCAGGGCGGACAGCTGCCGCGGGTCGGCGGTGGCGCGGGTGTGCGACCAGAGCACCACCGCGGCCGGTCCGGTCCGGTTCACCGCCTCGATCAGCGCGGCGAGCGGCACCCGGGCACCCAGCATGCGATACGCCACACCCGCCTCGGCGAGCGTGGCGGCCAACGCCTCCAACGGCAGGGTGTGCTGTTCCTCGTCGGCGCAGGCGAGCAGGATCCGGGCGGGGCCGGCGGCCGGGCCGGGCCGGGCCACCGTGGCGAACGCCTCGGAGACGCACCGGGACATCAGGTGTTCGACCTCGATCAGACCGGCGGTCGCGGCGTGCCGCTCCCCGATGCCGGCCAGCACCGGGCGCAGCAGGCCGTCCCAGGTGGCGACCACGCCGTCCCGGGCGAGGGCGTTGGCGATCGTCTCGCTGATCGCCGCCGAGTCCAGTCGCATGGCGGCCCGGGCCAGGCCACGGGCGGCCGGTCCGGCCCGGCCGACCGGGATCGTCTGCCCGCCGCCGTCCCGACCGGCTCCGGCGCGCAGCCGTACCCCGGCGGCGGGACCGACCCCGGGGCTCTGCTTCGCCCAGCGGGCCGCCTCGGCCGGGGTGATCCCCTCCGCGGTGAGCCGACGCATGATCTCCAGGCGCGCGAGGTCGGCCGGCGTGTAGCGCCGGTGGTGACCCGGTACGTGCTGGCTGGGACCGAGGCCGTAGCGCTGGTGCCAGGTACGCAGCGTGGTGACCGCCACGCCCAGTCGGCGTGCGACGGCCCCCGCGCTCAGCGCCTCATCGGCCACCCGACCGCTCCGACGCGTCGTCCGCCGGAACGCCGGACGGAGTGGTGGTGTCGGCGGGGCCGCCGGCGCGCAGCAGCCGGCTCACCACCCCGCCCAGCCAGGGCGCGTACGCGCGGGGGTCCGCGTCGATCTCGGCCATCAGCCGTACCGGGTCGACCCAGCGCAGCTCGGACACCTCGTCGGGGTCCGGCAGCACGGTGACGTCGGCCGGCACGTCGGCCCGCAGCACGTGGTCGTACTCGAACTCCACCCGGCCGGTGGCCGGGTCCTCGGCGTAGTAGCGGTAGACGCCGACCTCGGTCAGCGTGACCGGGGCGGCGCCCAGCTCCTCGGCCAGCCGGCGGTTGGCGGCCTCCACCAGCGACTCGGCCGGCCGGGGGTGGCCGCAGCAGGAGTTGGCCCAGCGCTGCGGGAACCGGGTCTTCACCGGGGCCCGCCGTTGCAGCAGCACCCGGCCGGCCGGGTCGACCAGCAGCACCGAGAAGGCGCGGTGCAGCCGCCCCGGCGCCTGGTGCGCCGCGGCCACGGTGGCCTCGCCGAGCACGTTGCCGCGGTCGTCGACCAGCTCGACCAGGTGCCCTTCCCGGGACGTCACCGGACCCGCCCCCCGTTCGGTGTGTGCATCGCGCCCGTCCTGCCTGTGCCGTGCCGCCGGGCGGCGCTCCGCGCGCTCACCGCCCGGCACCGGTGATCCGGTTGGCCGCCAGCTTCCCGGAGATCAGCACCATCGGTACGCCCACTCCCGGCTGGGTGCCGGAGCCGGTGAACACGACGTTGGGCAGCTGCCGGTGCAGGTTCGACGGGCGGAACGGGCCGGTCTGGAAGAGGCTGTGCGCGGCGGCGAACGGCGTACCGGCGGCCATGCCCTGCTCCTCCCACTCGGCGGGGGTGATCGTACGCAGCACCTCGATGCCGGCGCCGAAGCCCACGTACCCGCGCTCCTCCAGCGTCGCCACGAGCTGGTCGGTGTAGCGCCGGCTCAGGTCGCCGCGCCAGTCGAACGGGCCCCGTTCCAGGTTGGGCACCGGCGCCAGCACGTAGTAGGTGTGCCGCCCGGCCGGGGCCACCGCCGGATCGGCCCGGCTGGGGTTGGTGACCAGCAGCGACGGGTCGGTCATCAGCTCGCCGCGTCGGATGACCTCGTCGAAGGTGCCCTTCCACCTCCGTCCGAAGTGGATGTTGTGGTGGGCGATCTTCTCATACCCCTGGGTCGAGCCGACGTGCAGCACGACGCAGGACGGCGAGTAGGTCAACTTCCGTTGGCGGGCCGGGGGCAGCAGGTCACGGTAGGCGACCGGCAGGTCCGGGTTGAGCACCACCACGTCGGCCGGGATCAGTTCGCCGTCGGCGGTCAGCACGCCGGTGGCCCGGCCGTTGGTGGTCTCCACCCGGCTCACGGTGGTGCCGTACCGGAACTGCACGCCGTGCTTCTCGGCGGCGCCGGCCATGCCGCGGGAGACCGCGTGGATGCCGCCGCGCGGGAAGTAGACCCCGGCCACCGAGTCGAGGTACGCGATGACGCTGTAGATGGCCAGCGCGTCGTGCGGCGCGAGGCCCGCGTACATCGCCTGGAAGGAGAAGATGCGCTGGGTACGCGGGTCCCGGAAGAACTGGTTGATCTTCGTCTGGAGCCGCCGGAACGCGCCGTTGGCCAGCAGCTTCACCAGGTTGGCGGTGAGCAGGTCGGTCGGGGCGTCCAGGTTGCGGTCGATGAAGTCGGTCCGCTCCCAGTGCCACAGGTTGCGCGCGTAGTCCACGAAGCGCAGGTAGCCGTCGGCCTCGCGAGGGCCGCAGACCCGGGCGATCTCGGCGGCCATCCGGGTGGTGTCGGTGATGACGTCCAGCGTCGAGCCGTCGGGGTACCAGGCCCGGTAGGCGGGGTCGACGGGGGTGAGATCCAGCCAGTCGTCGAGTTCCTCGCCGACCGCGCCCAGTGCCTCGGCGATCAGGTCGGGCATCGTGAGCACGGTGGGGCCGGTGTCGAACTCGTACCCGTCGACGGCCAGCCGGCCGGCCCGGCCGCCCGGCACCGGCTCGCGCTCCACCACGGTCACCTGCCGGCCGCTGCCGGCCAGGTGCAGCGCGCACGCCAGCCCGCCCAGGCCCGCGCCGACGACCACCACCCGATCCGTACGCCCGTTCACGGTCCGCACGTGACCACCTCCTTCGCAAGGTCGCTCATCATGCCGGCCGCCTGGTCGCGGCGGTGGCGAGGCCGGTCAGCGCGGTGCGCGCGGTCTCGTCGATCGACGCGGTGGCCAGCGCGGTCAGCGCCTCGGACACCCGGTCGGAGATCATCCGCTCGACCCGCGACACCGCCCCGGTGTCGGCGACCAGTTCGGCCAGCCGGGCCACGTCCCGGGCGCCGGTGACCCGGCCGGCCCGCTCCAGCGCCCGCCGCTGGCCGGGGGTGGCCAGTTGGCGGGCCAGCATCAGCAGCGCGCTCGGCTTGCCGGTACGCAGATCGTCGCCGGCCGGCTTGCCGGTGGTCGCCGGGTCGCCGTAGACGCCGAGCAGGTCGTCGCAGAGTTGGAACGCCTCCCCGACGGCCAGGCCGTAGCGGGTGTACGCGGCGATCAGTGGCGTGTCGGCGGCGACGCCGGCCAGGCAGGCGCCGAAGAGCAGTGGGCGCTGGACGGTGTAGCTGGCGGTCTTGTAGCGGGCCACCCGCAGCGCCCGGTCCACCGACCAGTTCGCCGGATCGTGCTCGCCCAGCACGTCGAGGTACTGCCCCGCGATCGTCTCGATCCGCATCTGGTCGTAGCAGCGCCGCACCTCGAAGAGCCGGGCCGGCGCCACGGTGGCGTGGCTGAGCAGCCGGTCGGCCCAGACCAGGCAGAGGTCGCCGACGAGCACGGCCACCGCCTCGCCGAACCGGGCCGGGTCGCCGGCGTACCCGGCGGCGACGTGCCGGGCGGCGGCGGCCCGGTGCGCGGTGGGCCGGCCGCGGCGGGTGTCGGAGGAGTCCATCACGTCGTCGTGCACCAGCGCGAAGGTGTGCAGCAGTTCCAGGGCGGCGAACGCCGGCAGCACCGTCGGCAGCGGCTCCGCGCCGCCGACCACCCCGCGCCAGCCCCAGTACGCGAAGGTCGGCCGGAGCCGCTTGCCGCCGGCCAGGACGCAGTCGCGCGCGGTGGCCGCGAAGCCACCCATCGCTGCGTCGATCTCGGTGAGTGAGCCGACCTCGGCGGCCAGGAACGCCGCCAGGGTGTCGTCCACCCCCCTGATCAGCTCTTTCGTGAACGCGGCCAGTACGCCGCGGACCGGATCGTCCGTCGCTCCCGGCTGTGCCGGCGCGACGCGGAGCGTATTACCCGCGACTGCGTCGTTGGCCATGGGAGCGAGCGTACCCTAGGGTTACGAGTTGCGTCGATTGCTGCGTCGAATTCGAGGAGGGCCGGTGGACGCCGATCTCACCGCTGCCTATGCCCGCTGTCAGGAGCTGCACCGACGGCACGGTCGCACCTACTATCTCGCCACCCGGCTGCTTCCCGCGTGGAAACGACGTCACGTGCACGCCCTGTATGGATTCACGCGCTACGCCGACGAGATCGTCGACCGCACCGAGGAGCTGCCGCCCGCCGACCGCGCCGCCCGGCTGGACGAGTGGTCGTCGCGGTTCGTCGCCGGCCTGCACGGTGAGCCGGTCGACGACCCGCTGCTCCCGGCCGTGCTGCACACCATCGCCGTCTTCGATCTCGACCGCGCCGACTTCGCGTCGTTTCTGCGCAGCATGGCGATGGACCTGACCGTGCTGTCGTACCCGACCTACGACGACCTGCTCGACTACATGGAAGGCTCGGCGGCGGTCATCGGCACCATGATGCTGCCGATCCTCGGCAGCTCCGACCCGGCGGCGGCCCGCGAGCCGGCCCGCCAGCTCGGCTTCGCCTTCCAGCTCACCAACTTCATCCGGGACGTCGCCGAGGACCTCGACCGGGGCCGCACCTACCTGCCCGACGAGGATCTCGCCAAGTTCGGCGTCACCCGCGACGACCTGTTCGCCGCGAAGGCACAGGCCCGCGCCACGCCGAGGATCCGGGACCTGATCGAGTACGAGGTGAGCCGCGCCCAGGCGCACTACGAGGCCGCCGCACCGGGCATCACCCTGCTCAACCCCGCCTCGCAGGCGTGCATGCGGACCGCGTACGCGCTCTACGGCGGGATCCTCGACGAGGTCGCCGCGCAGGGCTACGACGTGTTCGTCCGCCGGGCGCTGGTGCCGCAGCGCCGCCGGCTGGCGGTGGCCGCCCGGGCCCTGCTCACCCCGACCGGGAGCCCGGTCGCCGTACCCGGGCCGAGCCTGGTCTCGGGGTGAGTACGCGGACCGCGGTGGTGCTGTTCACCCGCGACCTGCGGGTGCACGACCACCCGGCGCTCGCCACCGCCTGCGCGGCGTTCGACCGGGTGGTGCCGCTGTACGTGCTCGACCCGGCGCTGGCCGACAGGTCGCCGAACCGCACCCGCTTCCTGCACCAGAGCCTGGCCGACCTGCGTGAGGAACTGCGCCGGCGCGGCGGCGACCTGGTGGTGCGCCAGGGCGACCCGGTGACCGAGACGATCCGGCTGGCCCGTGAGGTGGGCGCGGAGGGGGTGGGGCTCTCCGCCGACGTCAGCCGGTACGCCCGCCGTCGGGAGCGCCGGCTGCGTGCGGAGTGCGATCGGCATCGGCTCTTCCTGCGACTCTTCCCCGGCCTGACGATCGTCGAGCCGGGAGCGCTGCGCCCGGGCGGCGGCGACCACTACCGGGTCTTCAGCCCGTACCACCGCGCCTGGGCGGTGGCCGACCGTCGCGAGGAGCTGGCCGCGCCCCGGCGCGTGACCCTGCCCGACGGCGTGCGGCCCGGCCGGCTGCCCGCGCCGCCGACGGGCGAGTCGCCCGGGGCCGCCGTCGGCGGCGAGAGCGTCGGGCAGCGCCGGCTCACGCGGTGGCTGCCCACCCTCGACCGGTACGACGACATCCACGACGACCTGGCCGGTGACGAGACCTCGCGGCTCAGCCCGTACCTGCGCTTCGGCTGCCTGTCGCCGCTGGCCGTGGCGAACCGGGCCGGCGGCACCGAGGGGCCGTTCGTCCGGCAGCTCTGCTGGCGGGACTTCTACCACCAGGTCACCGCCGCCTTCCCCGACATCTCCACCAGCGCCTACCGGCGCGGCGCCGGCGAGGACTGGCGGTACGACGCGGACGCCCTCGCCGCCTGGACCGAGGGGCGCACCGGAATGCCGATCGTCGACGCCGGGATGCGGCAGCTGCGCGCCGAGGGGTGGATGCACAACCGGGCCCGGCTGATCACCGCCGGCTACCTGACGAAGGTGCTCGGGCTCGACTGGCGGCCCGGCGTGGCCGTCTTCTTCCGCTGGCTGCTGGACGGGGACGTGGCCAACAACTCCGGCAACTGGCAGTGGGCCGCCGACTCCGGCCGACAGGAGGCATGCAGCGTGAGATCACCCTTGCCACCTGACCACCTGCTCGGACGCTTTGCTCTGCTGCCCTCGCGGCGACAGTGACGATCCGTCTCGGCGACTGAGCGCCGCAGCCGAACCGCCCTGAAGAAAACTGCTGCTCGTGCGAGGTGTCGCCGTCGCGGCAGCAGAGCAAGGCGTCCGAGTGGGAGGCGCGGCCCTCCGGCCACTGTCACCGTCGGTGTAAGCCCGGGGATCGTGACGGTGGGTCACGGTGGCCGGAGTCAGAGGCAGGAATGCAGCACCTCGACCAGCTCGTCCACCCGGTCGTGGTCGGCCAGGTGGGACGTGGCGTAGGCGAAGACGTAGCCCCGCTCCGGGTCGGCCCAGGCGCTGCTGCCGCCGATCCCGCCCATGCCCCAGCTCCCGTCCGGCTCGCGCTGCATCCCCAGCGTCCAGCAGGCAAGGCGATCGAGGACCAGGTCCGGGCCGTCGTACTGGACCCGGGTGGCCTCGGCGACCAGCTCGGCGCTGAACAGGCGTACCCCGTCGAGGGTGCCGCCGGCGGCCAGGCCCGCGTAGAGCCGGGCCAGCGCGGACGCCGTGGCGTGCAGGTTGACCGCCGGGACCTCCGCGCCCCGCCAGAGCGGGCTGTTGACCACCGCCACGTCGAGACCGCCGGGTGGGTTGCTCAGCGCCCGGGCCCGCAGCGACCCCGGCTCACCCAGCATCCGCACCGGCCAGGCCGGATCGCCGTACGACAGGTCCACGCACCGCCGCTGGTCCGCCGCCCCGAGGCCGAAGCCCAGGTCGAGGCGCCACGGGTCGGCGATCTCCTCGGCCAGGAAGCGCCCCACCGGCCGCCCGTCGACCCGACGGACCAGCTCGCCCACCAGGTGCCCGTACGTCCAGGCGTGCTCGCCCGCGACGCTGCCGGGCTCCCACTCCGGGTCGGCGGCGGCCAGGTCGGCGCAGAGCAGCTCCCAGTCGGCGACCGCCTCGGCGGGCCGGGCCACCGGGAAGGCCGGTAGGCCGGCGGTGTGGCTCAGCACCTGACGGACCGTGGCGGGGGTGCGGAACCCGGGCCAGTGGGTCGCCATCGGGTCGTCCAGGTCGAGCCGACCCCGGTCGACGAGCAGCAGCAGGCAGAGCGCCGCGACCGGCTTGCCGACCGAGTAGACGTTCACCAGCGTGTCCGGCCGCCATGCCCCGCGGGTGTCGGCACCCAGGTCGACCACCGGGTGGCCGTCGTACCAGACGGTCAGGCCGGCGCCGGTCTCCCGGCCGGTGGCCAGCAGATCGTGGAAACAGTCGCGGACGGGGGCGAAGCGATCGGGCATGCGGCCACCGTAGGCGGTAGGAATGATTACGGGCGCGGGAATTCCCGTGCGGTCCGCTGGCCGGCGTCCGGTGGCTGGGGAATGCTGACGGCATGGCGGAGCCGGAAGTGGTGGACGTGGTCGTGGTCGGGTTGGGCGTCGGCGGCGAGGAGGTGGCCGGGCGGCTCGCCGAGGCTGGCCTGAGCGTCGTCGGCATCGAACGGGACCTGGTCGGCGGGGAGTGCCCGTACTGGGGGTGCATCCCCAGCAAGATGATGATCAGGGCGGCGAACGCGCTCGCCGAGGCGCGGCGCGTCAACGAGCTGGCCGGCTCGGCCCAGGTCCAGCCGGACTGGGCACCGGTGGCCAAGCGGATCCGCGAGGAGGCCACCGACACCTGGGACGACACGGTGGCGGTCGACCGGTTCACCGGCCGGGGTGGGCGGTTCCTGCGCGGCAGCGCCCGGCTCGACGGCCCCGGCCGGGTACGCGTCGGCGACCAGGTCGTCCAGGCCCGCCACGGGATCGTGCTCGGCACCGGCACCCGGCCGTCCGTACCGCCGATCGACGGGCTGGCCGACACGCCGTACTGGACGAACCACCAGGCGATCGAGGCCGAGGAGCTGCCCGAATCGCTGCTGGTCCTCGGCGGCGGCGCGATCGGGCTGGAGCTGGCGCAGGTGTTCGCCCGGTTCGGCGTACGGGTGACGGTGGTCGAGGCGGCGGACCGGGTACTCGCGGTCGAGGAGCCCGAGTCCTCCGAGGTGGCCGAGAAGGCGCTGCGCGCCGACGGGGTGGAGATCCACACCGGCGTCAAGGCGGATCGGGTCAGCCACGACGGTGCCACCTTCACCGTGCACGGCGGCGACGACGCGTTCCACGCGGAGCGGCTGCTGGTGGTCACCGGGCGCCGGGCGCACCTGGAGGAGCTGGGCCTGGACACGATCGGCGTCGACCCCGGGCAGCGCTACCTGCCGGTCGACGGGCAGATGCGGGTGACCGACGGTGTCTGGGCGGTCGGCGACGTCACCGGTGAGGGAGCCTTCACCCACATCGCGATGTACCAGGCGGCGATCGTCATCGCCGACGTGCTGGACCGCACCCGGCACGCCGCCGGCGGCCCCGACCCGAGCGGGACGGCCAGCGTGGTGGGCGGTGCGATGGGCGCGGCCAGCGCGGTCGGCGGCGCGATGACCGCGACGGGCCCGAGCGGTGCCGCCGGTACCCTGCCCCGCGCCGACTACCGGGCGCTGCCCCGGGTCACCTTCACCGATCCGGAGGTCGGTGCGGTCGGGCTCACCGAGCACCAGGCCCGCCAGCGCGGCATCAACGTGCAGGTCGGCTTCGCCCAGCTGTCGTCGTCCGCCCGGGGTTGGATCCACAAGGCCGGCAACGAGGGCTTCATCAAGCTCGTCGCGGACGCCGACCAGGGCGTGCTGGTCGGCGCGACCTCGGTCGGCCCGGCCGGCGGCGAGGTGCTGTCGGCGCTGGTGGTGGCGGTGCACGCGGCGGTGCCGTTGAGCCACCTCCGGCACATGATCTACGCGTACCCGACGTTCCACCGGGCGATCGAGGACGCCCTGCGCGACCTCAGCTGACGGTGCCGTGGCGGCCGGCGCCGGCGGCGAACCGAGCCGCGCCGGCCACCGCGTCCGTGTCCAGCGACCGCACGCCGTACGCCAACTCGGTGGCGAGCGCCTCCGGCTCGGCCAGGCCGGCGGTGGCGAGCACCGACGCGCGGTCGTTGCGCAGGCAGGTCTGGGGATGGCGGGCGATCTCGGCGGCCAACCGCTCGGCCTCCGCCCGCGCCTCACCCGGCGCGACCAACCGGTTGACCAACCCCATCGCGTACGCCTCCTCGGCGGGCACCGGGCGGCCGGTGAGGATCAGGTCCATCGCCCGGCTCTCCCCGATCAACCTCGGCAGCCGGACCGTCCCGCCGTCGATCAGCGGTACGCCCCAGCGCCGGCAGAACACCCCGAGCACCGCGTCGGACTCGGCGACCCGCAGGTCGCACCAGAGCGCCAGTTCCAGGCCGCCCGCCACGGCGTACCCGGAGATCGCGGCGACGACCGGCTTGGACAGCGACATCCGGGTCGGACCCATTGGACCGTCGCCGTCCGGCTCGACCCGGTTGCCGCTGGGCGTACCGATCGCCTTGAGATCGGCGCCGGAGCAGAACGTGCCGCCGGCGCCCCAGAGCACCGCGACCCGGGCCTCCGGATCTGCCTCGAAGGCGCGGAACGCGTCGGCGAGCGCCCGCGCGGTGGGACCGTCGACGGCGTTGCGCGACGCCGCCCGGTCGAGGATCACCGTGGTCACCGGTCCGTCGTGCGTGACGTGTACGGCCATCGGCACAGCATGCCGCCCGGCGGCGCCGGCGCGCCAGGGCGTGCCGGCGCCCGATGGGTCAGTGGCTGCAGGTGGTGTCGAGCGCCTTCAGGGTCGGTTCCAGGTCCGGCGCCTCGACCTTGGTGGCGTTCGGGCCGGTCAGCCGCTTCTCGATCGCGCCGGCCAGGTTCTCCACCGCCGTGCGCACCTGCGGGTCGGCGGCGCGGGCGGCCTCCTTGCGCAGCCCTTCCGCCATCGCCGTGTAGTGGGCGCGGACCTTCTCGCCGGCCTCCTTGGCGCTGACCGGCTTGTCGATGGCCGCGATGGCGTCGTCGGCCATCCCGACGAAGTGCTCCTTGGCCACCGCGAGCGCCGCGTCGCAGACCTGCTTGCTGTTCGCGGCGACGTCGACCGTCGGGCTGGGCGCGCCGGTCGCCGACGAGGCGGCGGCCGGAGTCTTCTCCTGTTCCGCCGGCTGGCAGCCGGCCGCGACTCCGGCGGCGACGACCAGGCTCAGCACGGTACGGACGACGCGGGCAGGGCGGTTCGTCATGGTGGTTCCCCCGTGGTGGTGTGTCTTCCCGGCGGTCGGATCGACCCGGGAGCCCGTCCCTCTAGGGCGCGGCAACCCGGGTGCGCATGCCCGTTCCGCCGTGCCGGGCCGGTAGCATCGCCGACGGCAACGATCATGCGAGGTGCCCCGCGTGCGCGGGGAGAATCGGGAAGCCGGTGCGAGTCCGGCACGGGCCCGCCGCGGTGACCGGGGAGCCACCGTCCACGCGCGAGAGCGCAGCCACTGGCCGTACGGCTGGGAAGGCGGGCGGCCAGGCGTCGATCCGGGAGTCCGAAGACCGGCCTCGCGTCGACCGCCCACCCGTCCGGGGTGGGCTTGCGCAGCGGGAGCCTGCCGTGGACCTCTACACCGCCATCCACCGTCGCCGTGACGTCCGGGCCGAGTTCACCGGGGCGCCGGTGCCGGACGACACCCTGCACCGCGTCCTCGACGCCGCGCACGCGGCGCCCAGCGTCGGCTACTCGCAGCCGTGGGACTTCGTCCTGGTCCGGGACGCCGGGCTGCGCCGCCGCTTCCACGAGCACGTCCGGACGGAACGGGACACCTTCGCGGCCACCCTCTCCGGCGAGGCGGCGGCACGGTTCGCCCGCATCAAGATCGACGGCGTGTTGGAGTCGACCATGTCGATCGTGGTGACCTACGACCCGTCGCGGGGCGGCCCGGCCGTGCTGGGCCGGCACGCCATCGCCGACGCCGGCCTCTACTCGGTCTGCCTGGCCATCCAGAACCTCTGGCTGGCCGCCACCGCCGAGGGTCTCGGCGTCGGGTGGGTCTCCTTCTACCGGGAGCCGTTCCTGGCCGACCTGCTGGGCATTCCCGCCGGCATCCGGCCGGTGGCCTGGCTCTGCGTGGGGCCGGTGACGCACCTGGAGCAGGTGCCCGACCTGGCCCGGCACGGCTGGCGGCAGAAGCGCCCGCTGGCCGAGGCCCTGCACACCGATCGCTGGGTGGGCGGTCGCTGACCCGTCGCGAACTGTGTGAAGAGTTGTCGTCGTCCCAGCGACGACAACTCTTCACGCCACGCTGACCGCGGCCAGGCCGAGCCAGTCCGCCAGCGCCGCCAGCTCGGCGTCCACCGCCGCGGTGACGTCGGGGTCGAACGGGACGTCCTGGTGGATCGCGTGCACCCGCAGGATTCCGGCGCGGTGGTCGGCCGTGGCGTCCACCTTGCCGACGAGGCGGTCGTGGTGCAGCACGGGCAGTGCGAAGTAGCCCCAGCGGCGCTTCGCCTTCGGCAGGTACATCTCCAGGACGTACTCGAAGTCGAAGAGCTCCCGGGTCCGCTTCCGGTCGTGGATCAGCCGGTCGAACGGCGACAGCAGCGCGGTACGGCCGGCGAACGGCTGACCGAGGGCCGCCGGGTCGACCCGCCACCCGCCGGCGGTGCCCTCGACCTGCGCCGGTTCACCGGCCTCCCCGACGACCGCCGCCCGGGCGATGCCCAGCGAACGCAACCGCCGTGCGTCGCGCGTCCGCCGGGCCTCGTCCGCCGGAAGGGCCGTCGTGCCGGCCGGGTAGACCCGCTCGGCCAGGTCCCACCGGCGTTGCCGGCCGACCCGGTCGAAGACGGCGATCTCGCCCCGGGCGGCGAGGATCTCCAGCAGCTGGGTGACGTTGCGGTTGTTCGTCCAACCGGTCGACGGCCACGGCACCTCGCTGCGGTCCGGCACCTCCCGCGAGAGCAGCGGCCCGGAGTCGCGCAGCAGGTCGAGCACGAACCGGTGGAAGGTGGCGTTCGCCGCCAGCCAGGCGTGCTTGCGCGAACCCTCCGGCGGCCACGCCGCCATCTCGGCGAGGTGCAGCCCCAGGTCCGCCGTCGGCCACACCATGGCCTTGTGCTCGAACAGGGTGCGGTCCCGCTCCACCGCCTGTCGCAGGTCCTCCGGCCGGTACCCGGCGCCCAGCCGCGTCCACGCGACGAGATCGGCGCTGGGCGCCACGGCGGCCGTCGGATCCAGTTGCAGGAACGTCAACCTGGTGACCACGGTCAGCAGGTCCGGCGGGCGGTGCGCGTCCAGCAGTTGGGCGCGCACCGCGATCCGCCGGGCGTCGAGGAGATCGAGCCGGTGGACAGGCATGGGCCGAGGCTATGGGCCCTCAGAAGTCGTCGTCCAGGCTGACCTCACCGCCGACCGCCACCTGGTACGCGGACACCCGGCGCTCGAAGAAGTTGGTCAGCTCCTGCACGTCCTGCAACTCCATGAACGGGAACGGGTTCGTCGACCCGTACGCGGGCGGCAGGCCGAGCCGGGCGAGCCGCGCGTCCGCCACGTACTGCAGGTAGCGGCGCATGTCGGCGGTGTTCATGCCCGGCAGGCCGTCCCCGCAGAGGTCCCGGGCGAAGGCCAGCTCGGCGGTCACCGCCTCGTCCAGCATGGCCCGCACCTCGTCCGCCATCGCCTCGTCGAACAGCGACGGCTCCTCGGCGCGGACGGTGTCGACCACCGAGAAGGCGAACTCCATGTGCATCGACTCGTCGCGGAACACCCAGTTGGTGCCGGTGGCCAGCCCGGAGAGCAGCCCACGCGAGCGCAGCCAGTAGACGTAGGCGAAGGCGCCGTAGAAGAACAGCCCCTCCACGCACGCCGCGAAGCAGATCAGGTTGAGCAGGAAGGCCCGCCGCTGCGCCCGGGTCTCCAGCCGGTGCAGGCCGCCGATCGAGTCGATCCAGCGGAAGCAGAACTCCGCCTTGTCGCGGATCGACGGGATGTGCTCGACCGCCGCGAACGCCTTCGCCCGCTCGTCGTGATCGGGCAGGTAGGTGTCGAGCAGGGTCAGGTAGAACTGGACGTGCACCGCCTCCTCGTAGAGCTGGCGGGAGAGGTAGAGGCGGGCCTCGGGCGCGTTGACGTGCTGGTAGAGGTTGAGCACCAGGTTGTTCGCCACGATCGAGTCGCCGGTGGCGAAGAACGCCACCAGGCGGTGGACCAGGTGCCGCTCGCCGGCGGAGAGCGTGGCCAGATCGGGTACGTCGGAGGCCAGGTCCACCTCCTCCACCGTCCAGGTGTTGCGGATGGCGGCCCGGAACCGCTCGTAGAAGTCCGGGTAGCGCATCGGTCGCAGGGTCAGGTCCATGCCGGGGTCGAGCAGCATCGTCACTGGCACGCCTCGCAGATCTCGGGGTTCTCCAGCGAGCAGGCGACCGCGTCGCTCTCGCCGACGGACAGGGTGAGCAGGGCCGGTGCCGCCGGTCGCGGCGAGGGCACCGGGGCGGCGGCCGGCGCGGTGGCGACCGTGGTCTGCGCGATCCGGGTCGCCGGCCGGGACCGCAGGTAGTAGGTGGTCTTCAGCCCGGCCCGCCAGGCGTAGGCGTACATCGAGGAGAGCCGGCCGATGGTCGGGCTGGCCTGGAACAGGTTGAGCGACTGCGACTGGTCCACGTACGGGGCGCGGGCGGCGGCCAGGTCGATCAGCGCCTTCTGCGGCAGCTCCCAGGCGGTGCGGTGCAGCGCCTTCAGCTCCGCCGGCAGGTCCAGCTCCTGCACCGAGCCGTCCGCCCGCTTGATCGCGTCCCGGGTCTGCGGGGTCCACCGGCCCAGCCGCTTCAGGTCGGCGACCAGATGCCGGTTGACCTGGAGGAACTCCCCGGAGAGGGTTTCCCGCTTGAAGACGTTGGAGACCAGCGGCTCGACGCACTCGGCGCAGCCGGCGATCGAGGCGATGGTGGCCGTCGGCGCGATCGCCACCAGCAGCGAGTTGCGCAGCCCGTGTCGGGCCACCTTCTCCCGCAGCGCCGCCCACGCCTCCGGCCGGGTGGGCCGGGCGTCCGGCCAGTGGTCCGGGTGCAGCACCCCGCCGGCCGCCCGGGTCAGCGGGTACGCCGGGTGCGCGCCGCGCTCCGCCGCCAGGTCGGCAGAGGCGTCGTACGCGGCCAGGGCGATCTCCTCGGCGATCCGGGTGGACAGCGCCAGCGCCGCCGGCGAGTCGAACGGCAGGCGCAGCGCGGCGAAGACGTCGGCCAGCCCCATCACGCCCAGCCCCAGCGGCCGCCACCGCCGGTGCGCGGTGGCCGCCTGCTCGGTGGGGAACCAGTTCCGGTCGATCGCCCGGTCCAACGCCCCGACCGCCAGCCGGACCGTCGTGGCGAGCCTGGCGAAGTCCACGACACCGTCGACGAGGTGGGCGGCCAGGTTGACCGAGCCGAGCGTGCAGACGGCCGTCTCGTCGTCGCTGGTCACCTCCAGGATCTCGGTGCACAGGTTGGAGTGGTGCACCACGCCGCCGCCCGCGCCGACCTGGTTGCAGGTGCGGTTCGCCGCGTCCTTGAAGGTCATCCAGCCGTTGCCGGTCTGCGCCAGGGTGCGCATCATCCGGCCGTACAGCGTGCGGGCCGGCAGCGTCCGCACCGCCTTGCCGGCCGCCTCCGCCGCCCGGTACGCGGCGTCGAACTCCGCGCCCCACAGGTCGGCCAGCTCCGGCACCTCCTTCGGGTCGAACAGCGACCAGTCGGCGTCCGCCTCGACCCGGCGCATGAACTCGTCCGGCACCCAGTTGGCCAGGTTCAGGTTGTGCGTACGCCGGGCCTCGTCGCCGGTGTTGTCCTTCAGCTCCAGGAACTCCTCGATGTCGGCGTGCCAGGTGTCCAGGTAGACGCAGGCCGCGCCCTTGCGCCGGCCGCCCTGGTTGACCGCCGCGACGCTGGCGTCGAGGGTGCGCAGCCAGGGCACGATGCCGTTGGAGCGGCCGTTGGTGCCCCGGATCAGCGACCCCCGCGAGCGCACCCGGGACCACGAGATGCCGATCCCACCGGCGAACTTGGACAGCTTCGCCACCTGGGTGTAGCGCTCGTAGATCGAGTCCAGCTGGTCCCGAGGCGAGTCGACCAGGAAGCAGGAGGAGAGCTGCTGGTGCCGGGCGCCGGCGTTGAACAGCGTCGGCGAGCTGGGCAGGTAGGCCAGCCGGGACATCAGCCGGTACAGCTCGCCGGCCTGCTCCACGGTGTCGGACAGGCCGGTGGCCACCCGCAGCCAGAAGTGCTGCGGCCGTTCCAGCACCGCCCGGCTGCGCGGATGACGCAGCAGATAGCGGTCGTGCAGGGTGCGCAGTCCGAAGTACTCGAAGACGTCGTCGCCGGCGTGGTCGACCAGGGCGTCGAGGGCGGCCGCGTGCGTCGCGACGAAGCCGGCGAAGCCCGCGTCCAGCAACCCTTCGGCGTACGCGGCGGCGACGCTGTCGCTGAAGCTGTCGATGCCCTGGCCGGTGGTCTCGTCGGCGATCCGCCCGGCGAGCAGGCGGGCGGCCAGCCGGGCGTACCCGGGCTCCTCGGCGCTGAGCCCGGCCGCCGCCGCGATGGCCAGCCCGGTCAGCTCGTCGGTGTCCGCGCCGGCGGTGCGCCCCGAGGAGACCAGGGCGAGAATCCGCTCCGGGTCGGTGTCGGGCAGGTCGTGGTGGTGTCGGTGCAGCAGGTCCCGCAGTGCCCCGACCGGGGGTGGGGCGATGGTGGATGACGCCGTCACGTGCTCTCCTGGGTGGTCGGTGTGGACCGCGGGAGGGCACGACGGCACGCCGGATCGCCGCCGGTCGGTGTGCCGGCGATGCTCCGTACGGCTCGACGGCCCTCCCACGAGGCCCCGAGGTGGTCCGCGCGCCCGGTGGGCACGCCCTGCTGGCAGGTCTTCGGACTCGCGGGCAGACGCGTCCGGCGCGTTCGCCTACTGGCCGTCGCTTCCCGGGCCCCGTCGGGCCCAGTGCTCGTGACGGCGGTCGTTCCCGCTCACCGCTGCGGGGCAGTCCCGGATTCGCACCGGGTTCCCTGTTCGGCGCGACGCCTGGCGGACGTCGACGCCTGGCGGACCCTCGGGGGGTCACACCAGCAGTGAAAGTGATCCTAGATGTAGTGGGTGGCAAAAAGCCAACACACCATATGGTGTGGGCGTGTCGCGCCGGCGAGAAATTCCGAGCCACGTACAACCTGGACGGTGGCCGACCCCGTCAGCGCGGTGGATGGTCACGGACGGACATGACGGCTGTCGGCCGCCGCCACCCAGGCAAGGGGATTGAATATAGAACTTTGTTTACAGTAAGGTCTCGCCTGCGGTATATCCAAGGGACTCGATGCTCTGCTTCCGTCGTGTCCACGACCCTGCCGAAAGGTGGCCCCCACCATGTTCAGAAGACGCCTGATGGCAATCATCGCGACGGTCGGCGTGGCCGTCGCGGGTGCCGCTGCGGCGCTGCTGCCGACCACGCCGTCGGCTGCGGCCGAAGCCTGCGCGGCGCCGTACAACAACAGTGCGGTCTACACCGCTTCCATGCGCGTCTCGCACCAGGGCCGGAACTGGACCGCGAAGTGGTGGACGCAGTACGAGACGCCCAGCACCGGTGGCTCCGGAGTGTGGCAGGACAACGGTCCCTGCGGTGCAGGCGGTGGTGGCGGAGGCGGCGGCACCTGCAACTACCCGAACTGGACGGCGGGCACCTTCTACCCGGCCGGCTCGATCGTGCGCTACACCAACGGCAACCACTACCGGGCGAAGCACGAGAATCCCGGGTACGACCCGGTCATCAGCACCTGGTACTGGGAGCCGTACACCTGCTCCGGCGGGGGCGGCACCACTCCGCCTCCGGGTGGCGGCACCAACGGGTTCCCGGTCAGCGAGGCGCAGTACAACCAGATGTTCCCGCTGCGCATCCCGTTCTACTCGTACGCCGGGCTGATCGACGCGGCCCGCAAGTATCCGGCGTTCACCGGCACCGGCGATGCCACCGCGCGCAAGCGTGAGGCGGCGGCGTTTCTTGCCAACATCGACCATGAGTCGGGCCAGCTGCGCTACGTCGAGGAGCAGAACCAGGCGAACTGGCCGCTGTACTGCGACCGCTCCCAGCCCTACGGCTGCCCGGCGGGCCAGTCGGCCTACCACGGTCGGGGCCCGATCCAGCTGAGCTGGAACTTCAACTACAAGGCCGCCGGTGACGCGCTGGGGATCGACCTGCTGAACAACCCGGACCGGGTCAAGAACGAGTCGTCGGTGGCGTGGCAGACCGGCGTCTGGTATTGGATGACCCAGAACGGTCCGAACAGCCAGCCCGCGCACTCGGCGATTCTCGGCTCACAGGGCTTCGGCGGCACCATCCGCAGCATCAACGGCGCCCTGGAGTGCGACGGCCGCAACCCGGCCACCGTGCAGAACCGGGTCACCACCTACCAGCGGTTCGCGCAGATCCTGGGCGTGGACCCGGGCGTCAATCTGTACTGCTGACATCCAGCGGGGGTGCGGCCCTGGGCCGTACCCCCGCTGTGGCCACCTCCACCCCGAGGTCGACGACTGGCGCTGAGTGGACCGGGCGGCGGAATTCGTCCCCGTCGCCCGGTTTGCGCCCGCATCTGCCGGGAAGTCGGGGAACGTGCGAGCGCTGATGAACAAGATCGAGCAGAACGCCGCGCTGGACCCGGTCGGCGACCGGCTCCAGCGGGCCGTCCAGTCGACCCTGCGCGGGCAGCGGGTCCGTGACCTGCTGCACGGCGTCTGGCTGGGCCATCCGCTGCACCCGGCGATGGTGCAGGTGCCGGTGGGCGCCTGGATCAGCGCCGCCGTGCTGGACCTGCTGCCCGGCCAGCGCAAGGCCGCGACCACCCTGGTCGGGCTGGGCACGGTGAGCGCCCTCCCGGCCGCCGTCGCCGGGCTGAACGACTGGGCCGCCCTGGCCCGGGACCAGCGCCGCGTCGGGCTGGTGCACGCCGCCTCCAACTCCGTCGCGCTGGTGTTCTACGCCAGCTCGCTCGCCGCCCGGATGCGCGGCCGGCACGGCATGGGGCGGGCGCTGGCGTACCTGGGGCTGAGCGCGGCCAGCACCGGGGCGTACATCGGCGGGCACCTGGCGTACAAGCAGGGCGCCCAGGTCAGCCAGAGCATCTCCGAGCTGCACCGGATGACCGACGAATGGAAGGCCATCGCCGACCTGGCGACGCTGCCGCAGCGCGAGTTGATCACCCGCGAGGTGGACGACGTCTCGGTGATCCTCTACCGGCACGGCGACGACGTCACCGTGATGCTGGAGCGCTGCCCGCACCAGAGCGGCCCGCTCGGCGAGGGTGACGTGCAGGAGATCGGCGGCCATACCTGCGTGGTCTGCCCGTGGCACGGCTCCGCGTTCCGGCTCAACGGCGGCGAGGTCGTGCACGGCCCGGCCGCGAACGACCAGCAGCTTCTGCCGACCCGGGTGGTCGACGGCATCCTCCAGACCAAGCTGCCCTGACCTCGCACGTACCCCTGGTCAGTCGCGGCGGTGGCGGCCGGAGACCAGCGCGCGGGCGGCCGCGGCGGCCCGGACCGGGCGGCGGCGCAGCCCGAGCACCGCGCCGATCTGCGCGCCGACGATGCTGGCCACGGCGAGCACCGCGGAGACCGCGAGGGGCCGGTTCATCCCCTCGTCGTCGGTGGCCCGCGACGCCCCGGCCGCCATCGCCGGCGGCGCCCCTGCCGGCCGTTCCACCTGCGGCGGCATCGTCTGCGGGGCCGGCTGACCCGGCGTCGCGTCAATCCCGCCCGGTCCCACCTGGCCGCCCGGCGTACCCGGCCCGGCCTGCTCGTCGGGGACCGGCGTGCTGCGCGGCGGCTGCTTCGGAGACGCGGCCGGCGGATGCGGCGACGGCTTGCGCGGCGACGACGGGCCCGCCACCAGCCGTCCGGTCGCGTGCTTGCGCACGCCGTCGTCCTCGGCCCGCGCGGGCAGCTTGATCAGCTGCCCTGGCTGGATCCGGTCGGCGTCCTGCAGCCGGTTGAGCCGGGCCACCTCCCGATAGCGGTCGAAGTCCTCCAGGTAGCGCTCCGCCACCTCGCCCAGATAGTCGCCCTTGGCGACCCGGTAGACCGGCGGGGCCGGCTGCGGCCGGTCAGCCTCCGCGTCGGCACCCTCCGGGACCGTCCCCGTCGACCCGACGGGCGGTGCCACGAGGACCACGGTCGCGCCCGTCGCCACGTGCCCGGTGCCGGCCGTCGCCGGGTACGTCATGGCCGCCGCCGCGCTGGCCGCCGGGCTCGCCGCGATGATCAGCGCGACGGATCCGACCAGGGCCGCCGCGGCCCGCTGCTGCCGGCTCATCCCGGGCAGCCGGGGCGCGGGTCGCCGCGTCGCCTGCGCCGCCAGCTCCACCAGTACGGAGAAGGCGAACGTCGCCCAGCCGAACCAGCCGACCACGGCCAGCGCCCGCAGGAACAACCGACCGTCGTCCCGGCTGGTCAGCGCCGTGCCGACTTCCGACAGGGTGGGCAGGTGGTCGGGCAGCGGATTGCCGGCGAAGGCGAGCAGCGCCACCGGTGCGCCCACCAGCAGCGCGACCAGGACAACCAGCGACCCGAACCCGGTGAGCAACTGGCCGGTCCGCCGAACGGCGGAGCCACGCGATGCGGTCATGGCGGCCTTCCCTTCCTACGGTGCTTCGGTGAGCGCCCGCGCGGTGGCCTCACCCGAGACGGTGACGGTGTCGTCCATGCCGAAGAGGCCGAGCAGGTGCCGGCGGTAGGTGACGGTGACGCGTACCCGGATCTGCTTCTCGCCGCCGACCACGGGGAAGCTCACCGAGTGCCCGGTCGCGCCGGCCGCCGAGAGGTAGTCGCGGACGGCCGCCCGCGCGTCGCCCTCGTCGATCTCCTTCGGGCCGCCCTCGATCGCGCGCGCCCGGTCGACGGCCTGGCCGCCGCTGCGGGCCGCCTCGGCGGCGAGGTCGTCGGCGCGTTGCAGCGACCGGAGCTGGCCGGCGCCGTCGTACGCGACGCCGATGACCGCGAGCACGCCGGTCATCGCGACGGCCAGGAACAGGCTGACCCGCCCCTCGTCGCGACCGGTCATCCCCGGCTCCGGTAGCGGTCCAGCGGGGAGGTGAAGGTCGCCGAGGCGGTGGTGCGCAGCGGCATCCCGGGCAGCGCCGGCAGCCGCAGGTCGCGGTGGGACACCACGCAGGTCACCGAGACCGTCACGCTCGCCGGTTGCCCGGCCGGGCTGCGGTACGCCGCGTCGAAGCTGGTCGACCGGCCGCGCACCGAGCCGCTGAAGGTCATCCGGGGCGCGCCGGCGCAGTTCAGGCCTCGCCAGTCGAGCTGGCGGCGGACGGCGTCGCGGGCCGCGTCGCGGGCGGTGCCGGGGTCCCGGGAGATCGAGGCGGCCCGGGCGGCGTCGTGCGCGGCTGCCTCCACCGCCTCGTCGGCGATCGCGGTGCGCCCGGTCACCCCGGCCAGCACGATCAGCGCGATGAACGCCGGGGCGAGCACGGCCACCTCGATGGAGACCGAGCCCCGGGCGCGGCCGTCCGCGGCGGCGCTCACGGGTTCGTCCAGCGTTCGACGGTGCCGTGCGCGGTCTGCCGGACCCGGAAGCTGACGCCCGGGATGACCGACAGGGACCGGCCGGTGACCGTGCAGGTGACCTCGGTGGGTCCGGTGACGCAGGTCGGCCCCGGGCTGTCCCAGCCGACGAGCCAGTCACCGGCCGCGCCGAGGAACCGGGTGGCCCGGGCCTCGCCCGCCCCGGCCGGCGCCTGGAGCACCCGCTGCGCGTTCACCCCGCTCTGCGCGGCGTTCAGCGCGGTGGACCGGGCGACGAACCAGGCGGCCACCTGGACCGAGGCGAAGAGCAGCACCAGCACCGCCGGCATGACGACGGCCAGCTCGACCGGGTTCGCGCCCCGGTCCGTACCCCCGGCGGCGAGCCGTCGCCGCACGGCCCGCACGGCGAGCGGCACGGTCCGCCCGGCCGCGCCGTTCCGGTCGGCCCAGCCGGGCGGGGTGGCCTGGTCAGGCTCTGCGGCGTGGCCGGACCGAATCGGGTAGCCCGGCCCGGCGGCGTCCGGGGCCGGGACGGCGCGCGCGGTCCGGGTCGCCGGTCCGGGGTGCGGACGGCCGGACGCGCCCCGGGGCCGGGCGGTGGGGGCCGCCCGGCCGGTCCGGGGTGCGTCCGGCCAGCTCGTCGGAGAGATCACGGCGCGGCGGGGACGCTGTCCATCCAGTCGGTGGCCCGCGTCATCACCAAAGCGGTGACCGCGAGTGCCGCCGCGACCAGACCGAAGATGATCACCGCGGTCGGCACCGGGCTGTCGCCCCGGTCCCCCTCGCGGCGCAGCTCCGCCAACCGTGCGGCCAGCGTGGCGTGCAGGTAGGCGATCAGTTGCATGGCGTGCTCCTTGTCGGGGGTGGGGCCTACAGGCGGGCCACGAACGGGTAGAGCATGAAACCGAGCAGGACGAAGACCAGCAGCGAACCGGGGATGTCCAGCCGGCTGGTCACCCCCTCGGCGCGGGCCAGGTTGTCGGTACGGATCTGGTCCCGCAGCGAGTCGGCACGACTGCGCAGCGTCTCGTGGACCTGCGCGCCCTCGCTGCCGGAGGAGCGCATGATCGCCCCGACGTCGCCCAGCTCCGGGATGCCGATCCGCTCGGCCAGCTCCTGGAGCTCGTCCCAGGGCGAGTGCATCTGCATCTGCGCGATCCGCAGCGACTCGCGGATCCGGTCGAAGACCCAGCCGTCGCAGACCGCCGCCGCCCGTTCCAGCGACTGCACCGGGCCGTGCGCCGCCGACAGTTGCAGCGCCACCAGGTCGAGATAGGTGCAGACGGCCGCGCGGAACTCGTCGCGTGCGGCGTCCGCCCGCGCCAGCACCGCGCGGTGCGCGAGCAACCCGCAGACCAGCGCCATCCCGATGCTGCCCAGCACCGGTACGACCACCGGCAGGCGTACCCCGCCGAGGAAGAGCACCGCCCCCAGTACGGTCGGAGTGGCCAACCCGATCAGGGCGGAGACGAGCACCGACAGGGCGTACTGCTCGGGGGTCCTGTCGATCAGCGCGAGCTGCCGGTGCGGCGGGCTGAGCCAGCGGGAGAAGCCGCCCAACCAGTCCGGGCCCCGGCTCGGTGCGACGGTGCCCGGGGGCTGGTGCAGCCGGCGCAGCGCGGGACCGAGCGCCGGGGCGGCCGGCAACGCCTCCCGGACCGCCAGGAACAGGCCCAGCCCCACCGTCGCCCCGCCGAGCACGGCGATCGCGAGCTGCCAGTTGACGATCACGCGACCGCCTCCTCCGGGTCGGGGGCGGGGAGGAAGCGAGCCGGCGGCGGGGGCTGGCTCATCGACCGCACCCAGATCAGCAGCCCGACGAAGGCCGCGCTGAGCACCGCCATCACCAACTGCCCGAACACGGTGCCGTACGGGCGGACGTACTCGGTGTTCAGCAGCCCGTACGCCAGTACGGCCAGGGTCATCCCGGTGAGGAAGCGGACCGCGAACCGGGGCTGGGTGCGCTTGGCCTCCACCTCGCGCCGGGTGCCCACCTCGGCGGCGGCGGCCGAGGCGATCGACCCGAGCACGTCACCGAGGCGTTCGCCCCGGTCGGTCAGGTGCAGGATCAGCGCGGCCACCACCTGGTCGCAGACCGGATCGCCGATCTCGTCGGCGAAGGCGAGCAGCGCGGTACGGGCCGTCCAGCCGGCCTGGAGGCGGGCGGCGAGCAGCCGTACCTCCTCCTGGATCTCCTCGGGGACGGTGGCGATGGTGCCGATGATCGCCTGCTGGAGGCCCTGGCCGGTGGCGGAGACGTCCTTCAGCCGGCGGGTCCACTCGCCGACCGCCTCGATCCGGGCGATCGCCCGTTCCTCGGCCCGGCCCACCGAGAACAGCCAGGGCACCCCCGGTACGGCCACCGCCACGATCAGCCCCACCACCGGCAGCCCGGTGAGCAGGAAGGCCAGCGCGCCCGCCGCCACCGCCACCGCCAGCCGGACCTGGTGCGCCCGCTGCGCGCGACGGCCCGCGCCCGAGCCCAGCCAGAGCCGGCGCAGTCCCCGCCCGGCCCCCGGCGCCGAACGGGCGGGTGCCCGGGTGCCGACCAGCGCGACGACGGCCAGCACCAGGCCGGCGACGCAGGCCGCCCCGGAGACGACGGCGAGCAGCTCGATGTTGGTCACCGGCGCACCGCCGGGCCGAGTCGGCTGTGTCGGGGGCGGCGCCAGGCGCCGGTGCCGGCCTCGATGAAGCGGGTCAGCAGCCGGGCGTCGTAGCCGACCCGCAGCAACTGGTCGCGGATGCGTTCCGGCAGGTGGCGGGGGACGGCCCGACCGTCCGGGCCGGGGCCGAAGACGCTGGTGGTGACGATCCGGTTGCCCTCGCCGACCCCGATCACCTCCTCCACGTGGGAGACGAACCGGTGCTTGCGCCCGCCGATCGCGGTCTCGTCCTCGACGGTCACGTAGACGATCAGGTCGAGGGCGTTGCCGGCCATCCGGCGGGCCTGGTCGACCGTCATCTCCCGGCCGTGGGCCAGCGCCAGCTCGATGATCCGCTCGCTCACCCCGGCCGGGGTACGGGCGTGGATGGTGCACATCGAGCCGCGGCTGGTGGTCATCGCCTGGAGCATCGGCACGATCTCCCGGGACCGGACCTCGCCGACGATGATCCGCAGCACGCCCATCCGCAGCGACACCGGGATCAGGTCGGCGATGCTCACCTCGCCCGCCGGTCGCCCGTCCATCCCGCGCTCGCCGTGCCCCTCGCGGGACTCGAAGCTCATCACCGCCCGGTGCTTGCGACCCCGGCGGGCCGGCAGCAGCTCCCGGCTCTCCTCCAGCAGCACGTACGGCTCGTCGGGCGGGATCTCGTCCATCAACGCCCGGATGACCGTGGTCTTCCCGGCCCCGGCCAGCCCGGCGACCATGATGTTCAGCCCGGCCCGCATGGACGCACGCAGGAAGTCGCGCAGCAGCGGGTCGATCATCTCGTCCAGGTCGGGGCGCGACCCGGCGATCTCCTCCAGGCTGACGTCCAGCGTGTTGTGCTTGCGGATCACCGCGTACGGGCGGTGGCTGACCAGGAACACCGCCGCGAGGCGGCTGCCGTCGGGCAGTTGCAGGTCGAGCGTCGGCTTGGACGTCGACAGGGACCGCTCGGTCGCGCCGGCCCGGCGGGCGGCCGCCTGGAGGATCTCCACCAGTTCGTCGTCGCTGTCGGCGATCGGCTCGACCCAGTCGACGCCCCCACCGTGCCGGGTGATGCGCACCTGGTCGCAGCCGAGGATGTGCACCTCCTCGATGGTGTCGTCGACCAGCAGCGTCTGCAGCCGGCCCAGCCCGACCAGCTCGGCGGTGACCTGGTCGAGCAGGATCCGCTCCTCGTCGGCGGCCATCGGGGTGCCGGCCCGGCGCACCGAGTCGGCGTACCCGGAGACCACGGCGACCGCGAGCCGGGCCCGCTCGACCTCCTCGGCGTTCGCGTCGAACTCCCGGCCGCGCTGCCACTGGGTGAGCCGTTCGCTCAGTTCCCGGCGCAGCTCGCGGACCACCGCGAAGTCCACCCTCGGTCGCGGCGGCGGGGTGGGGGTGGGCGGCGCGACGGGCGGCGCGGGCTGGTGGTGCCGGCCGTTCACCGGGGGCAGCGGCGGCATCGTCGAGGTCGCCGCCGGCTGCTGACGCGGGTCGTGGGAGACCGGCTCAAACCGCATGGCGTGCCTCCCCGGGCCGCTCACACCACATCCGGCACCTCCTGGGCGGCGGGCCATGCCAGCCGGGCCCGGCGGCGGTCCAGCAGCGCCCGGACCGGCACCTCCAGCGCGCCGGCCGCGCGCATCAACGGCCGCCCGGCGCGTACGGTGCCGCCGAGGCTGAGCACCTCGGCGGCACGCGGGTCCGCCGGCAGGGTGGCGATCACCGGCACCCGGAGCGCCTTGCTGATCTCGCCCTTGCCGTGCCCGTCACCGACCACCAGCAGCCGCAGCGTGCCCGGAGGCACCCGGTGCTCGGCGAAGTCCCGTTCGATCGCCCGGATCATCGACCGGGTGGCGGAGAGATCGGGCAGCTGCGCCCGGGTGACCAGCAGCACCACCGCCGCGGCCCGCAGCACCGGCCACGGTGGATCCGCCACCTGAAGCCGTCCACAGTCGACGATCACGTCGTACGGCGGCTGACCCTTCTCCAGGCTGCCGAAGAAGTCGGCGAAGCGTTGCCAGAGCGGGCTGACGCTGCCCGCCTGGGCCGGGTCGACCACGCCCGGCAGCAGCAGCCGTTCCCGGCGCGGCGCGTCCAGGTCGACCAGCTGCGACCAGAAGGCGGTCTCCAGGTTGCCGTCGCGCAGCTCGCCGACGGCCAGTTCGCCGATGCCCCGGGGACCGTCCAGCGCGCCGCCGAGGTAGCCGGCGAGGATGGTGCCGCCGGCCGGGTCGCACTCGGCCAGCACCAGCCGCCGGTGCCAGCTCAGGGCACAGGCCAGCGCGGTGGTGGTGACTCCGGGCGAGCCCTTCGCCGAGACCAGCGCGATGATCGCCATGGTCAGGCCGCCTCGACCAGCACCAGGGCGATCCGCTCCTGGGCGGCCAGCACCACCACGGCCGGCACGTCCCGGACGGGCAGCGCCACGTAGACCACCACGTCGTCGTTCTCCGGGGTGGCCGTGTCGATCACCGTGCCGGTGAACCGGGTGCCCGGCGCCTGGCTGTCGTCGTTGTCGGCGGGGGTGCTGACCAGTAGCACCTTGTCGCCGGGATGGAGCTTGCGGGCGGGCACCTGGCTCTGCTTCAAGCCGAGCGCGATCTGCTGCTGCCCCTCGCCGAGCAGCGGGGCGTCGGTGAGCTGCCCCATGGTCAGCAGCGTGCCGGGGGTGAGCGACACCGCCGCCCGCTTCCCGACCACCTCGTCGAGCTTGCCGGCCGGCACCGGGGACAGCCCGGCCCCGCCGGAGACCTGCACGCTGACCAGGTCGTCGGCGCTGAGCTGCCGGCCGACCTCGACCGGGCGGGCGACCGCCAGGTAGCTGCCGGTGGCCCGGACCGAGGTGACCGCGAAGGCCGCGCCGAGGCCGCCCAACGCGATCAGCAGCACCGCCAGCCCCAGCAGGCCGGGACGGGTCCGGCGCTGGCGGAGCACCTTCGGCGGGGCGACCGGCGCGTCGACCGGGGTGCCGTTGCGGGTGACCAGGCTCATCGGGTAACCACCTGAAGCTCGTCGATCTCGATCGGAGTCGTCCCGCTGGTCCGGGTCTGGGCGATCACGCCGCTCTCGCCGCCGCCGCGCCAGGTCACCGACCAGTACGCGGTGGCGCTGACCCGGTAGGTGCCGGCCTTCGGGTAGCCGGAGTCGTAGCCGCAGTCCGGCGACGTCTTTCCGGCGCGGCGCCCCTTCGGGTCGTACGGGGTGCCCTCGTCGGCGCAGGTGACCTTGACGCCGTTGCCCATGGTCCAGACGATCCGGTCGACCTTGGCGGTGATCTCCACCCGCAGGCCGCGGTCCTCCGCTGCGGCACTGATCGGCCCGAAGTAGTTCGCGCCGGGGCTGGCCCACATCCAGACCGGCAGGCCGACCAGGCCGGGGCCGGTGTTACGGCGGGGTGCCACCGCGATCCGGGGCGGCAGCAGCGAGATCGACGCCAACGCGCGGCGGGCCAGTTCCTCCGGGTCGGGCGGGGTGCCGTACCCGGGCGGCGGCGCGTCGCGCAGCACCACGGTCTGGCTGCCCAGGTCGCCGCCGTTGCAGGTGCGGACGTACCACTGCTGGCCCTCGGGGGCCTCGGGCTGCGGCTCGGCCAGCTTGTAGTAGCAGCCGTCGGCGTTGTTGAACCAGCCGAGGAACTCGTTGTAGCAGGGCAGCGGCTTGCCGTTCCACTGGCACTTCGGGGCAGCGCCGCCGCCCGGATCGCCGCCGGTGTCCCCGCCGCCGCCCGGGTCGCCGGGAGTGCCCGGGTCGTCGTCCCAGATGCTGCAGTCGTTCTGCCCCGGCGGGCACTGCGGCCCCGGCCCCTCGGCGGCTGCCGGGACCGGCGCGGCGAGCGCGACCAGCAGGGCGAGCAGCGTCGTGCTGAGCAGCCGCCGGGGCGTCCCGGCCCGAAGTCCGCGGGCCGGGACGCACCCTCCTCCCCAGGTCAGCACGGCTGGTCCTCGTGGGCGGCGCCGGAGCTGATCAGCCAGCGGCCGTCCGGGTAGCGGGTGGCGGTCGCGGTGGCGAGGTGGCGGCCACCGCCCGAGCCGGGCACCACCCGCCGGTCCTTGGCGTACACCAGCCGGTAGCCGGTGGCGTCCAGGCAGTCCTGGATCTCCACGGTCGGCGGGGCGGCGTCCAGGCTGACGGAGGTGACGGTGGGGTCGGAGCGCAACGTGCCGGTGCGGATCGCGCCGTGCGTCCGGGCCTGGCCGATCGCCACCCGGACCCGGGTGAGGAGCGGATCGGCCAGGAAACGAGCGAGTGCGGGGTGGCGGGGGTCGCTGTCGCGGCTCGCCTCCCGGGACGCGGTGAGGTACCCGGAATAGGCGGCGAGCGCGGCCCGCTCGGCGGCCCGTTCCTCCTCGGCCGAGTGCCGGGGCTCGGCGGTGGCCTTGCGGGCGGCGGGCCCGGCGGCCGTCTCCGACCCGCTGCCGCAGCCGGCCGCCGACCCGACCACCGTGGCGATGACCAGGCAGGTTGTCCATCGGCGGGGATGCCGTGTACGCAACGCCGTGCCCTCCTCGGTGCCACCCGGCGGCCCGTCTCCGGTGGCCTCCGGGCATGCGCCAGCGCGCCCGGATGATGCCGTCCGGACCTCGATTTACCGCTGTCGCATTTACCTGTGCGGATCTTCTACGAAATGGTGGAACCTGATGTCTCGGTTGGCCTCCGACGCTGTTGACGGGGGTTGCGCCGTACCCAAGGGGCGAGCATAGGCTCACGTCCGCCGATGCAACAGAGGCAATTCATCCGAACACGTTGGGTGATGAGCGGAGGTGGTCAGGGGTGGCCGAGGGCGAGTCCGGAACGCTGGGGCGGGTCGCCGCATCCGGCCGGGGCGCGGGTGCCGACGGTCGGCCGGGCCTGCCCGCCGTTCCGCCAGCCGGGCCCGAAGATATGGCACCTGTCGATGCGTCTCGCCCGATCCGTCCCCTCATCGAAAAAACCACTGGAGGGGATTCCCGCGAATACCGCGGCCCGGCCGACGCAAGCGATCCACCACCGCCGTCGACGGTGGATCATCACCCGGAACGGGGGCCGGAATCACTCTCCGTACGCGTCCTCGCCGCCCTGGCCGTGACCCCGGTGCTCCGGCTCGCCGTCGCCCGGTACGCCGTACCGGTGGGGTCGCCGGCGCGGGCCGACTGCGACGGCTGCGGCGCGCCGATCGGGCTCGGGCGCCCGGGGCTCGGCCCGGCGGCCCGGTGTCCGGCCTGCGGGGCCCGGATCGGCGCGCCGCCGGGCAGCGTCGAATTGGCCGTTGTCGCGGCCCTGGCGGTGCTGGTCCTGACCGGGGCGACCCTCGCCGAGCGGGCAGCGCTCGCCTGGTGGCTCGGTTGGGCGGTGCCGCTGGCGCTGGTGGACCTGGCCGTGCACCGGCTCCCCGATCGGCTCACCTGGCCGGCTGCGGCGGGCACGGCCACGCTGCTCGCGGTGGCCGCGCTGACCGGCCCCGGGCCCGGCCCGTGGCTGCGCGCCCTGACCGCCGGGGCCGCGCTGGGGCTGGCCTTCGCCGCCACCACGCTGCTGCTCGGCCGGCGCGGCTTCGGCCTCGGCGACGCGAAACTGGCGCTGAGCGTGGGCATGCTGCTCGGCTGGTACGGCTGGCCGGTGCTGGTCGCCGGGCTGCTGCTCACCTTCGCCCTCTCGGCGGTGGTCAGCCTCGCGCTGCTGCTGGCCCGCCGGGTCAGCTGGTCGAGCCACCTCCCCTTCGGCCCCTTCCTGATCCTCGGCACCTGCGCCGCCCTCCTCCTCCCCACCTGACCCACCCACCCACCCACCCGCTCACCCACCCGCTCACCCACCCCGGCCCCCGTCGCAGCCCTCGGTGATGAAGAAGTTTGCGTCAGGGAGAGCCCTTTCCTGAGACGCAAACTTCTTGATCACCGGCGGTCCAGCCGAGCCGCGGTCCAGCCGAGCCGCGGTCCAGCGGAGCCGCGGTCCGGTCGAGCTGCCGGCCGGGCCGGTGGCGCGTGGGCGCCGGGTCAGGGGTGGTCGGCGGTGGCCGGGAGTCGGTCCGGGTGGGTGGTGTGGCGGGCCAGCAGGTCGGCGACGGGGCGGGCGATCAGCGGTGTGCCGGCCAGCGTCACCAGGGCGCCGAGGATCAGGCCGGCGGCCACGTCGTGCGGGTAGTGCACGCCGACGAAGACCCGGGAGAGCGCGGCCAACAGCGCCAGCGGCGCGGCGACCAGCCCAAGGCGGCGGGAGAGCAGCAGGGTGGCCGCGGCGAGCGCGCCGGCGATGGTGGCGTGGTTGCTCGGGAAGGACCAGTCGCCGACCGGTGGGCAGTGCCCGGCCAGCACGGTCGCGGCTCCCCGGCAGGGCCGATGCTCGTCGAAGACCGTCTTCAGCGCCTCGCTGCACGCGTACGCGAGGACCACGGTGACCGGCGCGACCAGCGCGACCGCCCGGTCCCACGGCTTGCCGCGCAGCAGCCGGGGCGCAGCGGCCAGCAGGAACAGCGCGCCGAGGAGCAGGATCGCCGCCTCGGTGAAGTGCACCGCGAACCACTGCACCGGCGCCGGGGTGGAGTCAGCTACCTCGGTGATGTCCCGGTACCACTCCACGCTGATGTCGGGAACATCAATCTTGCCGGTCTGCACCATGCCTCACCTCACCAAATGTTCATACCCCGTTCACCTTGGGCAGACGGTACGAATCACGGAGGCGGCCGGCACCGTGCGATGGTGAGGGTTTGGCTCTGACCTTCGTCTCAGCGACTTCACAGCCCCGGGCGGATTGGGTGGCCGCCGACCACGGGTAACGGGAGTTCCGTGCGTAGTGACGAGAACTGGCTGGTGCGGCGTACCGCGGCCGACAGCGACCGGCTCGGCGAGACCGAGTCGGTCTTCGCGCTCAGCAACGGCTGGGTGGGCTGGCGCGGCACGCTGGACGAGGGCGAGCCCTACGGCATGTCCGGCAGCTACCTCAACGGCTTCCACGAGCAGCGCGAACTCAGCTACCCGGAGAACGGGTACGCCTTCCCGCAGCGCAGCGACACCGTGGTCAGCGCGCCCAACGCCGCCCTGATCCGGCTCTGGGTGGGCGGCGACGCGCTGGACCTGCGCACCGGGACGCTGCGCGCCCACGAGCGGGTGCTCGACCTGGGCGCCGGCGTGGTGCGCCGGGACACCGAGTGGATCTCGCCGGGCGGGCACGGGGTCCGCGTCCGCAGCACCCGGCTGGTGTCGCTGCCCCGGCATGCGATCGCTGCCGTCCGCTACGAGGTCGAGCCGCTGGGCGACGCGCCGGTCGAACTCCGGCTCTGCTCGGACGTGCAGGCCAACGAGCGGGTGCCGGAGCGCCACGATCCCCGGGCCGCCTCGGTGATCCGCGACCCGCTGAACGCCGAGGCCCACCGCTGCGACGGCGGCTCCGGCGTGCTGCTGCACCGCACCGACCGCAGCGCCCAGCGGGTCGCGGTCGCGGTCACCCACGAGGCCGAGATACCGGAGGGCTTCGCCACCTCCGACGACTGCACGCCCGACCGGCTGCGGATGTGCGTCGAGGGCCGGCTGCGCCCCGGCCACCGGCTGCGGATCACCAAGTACGCCGCGCACGAGTGCACGCCGGTCGACGGCATGGCGGCGAACGAGCTGGCCGACCTGGTCGTCGCCGAGGCCGACGCCGCCCGGGAGCACGGCTTCGACGCCCTCCTCGCCGACCAGCGGGGCGCCCTCGACGGGCACTGGCAGACCGCCGACGTGGAACTCGACGGCGACCCCGAGCTCCAGCAGGCGATCCGGTTCGCCGTCTTCCACCTGCTGCAGGCCGGCCGGGCCGAGGGCGACCGGACCATCCCGGCGAAAGGGCTGACCGGCAACGGCTACGACGGGCACGTCCTCTGGGACACCGAGGGCTACGTGCTGCCGGTGCTGACGTACCTGGCGCCGGAGGTGACCCGGTCGGCGCTGCGCTGGCGGCACGCCCACCTGCCCGAGGCCCGGGAGCGCGCCGTCGAGCTGCGGCTGCCCGGCGCGACCTTCCCGTGGCGGACCATCAGCGGGCGGGAATGCTCCGGCTACTGGCCCGCCGGCACCGCCGCCCTGCACGTCAACGCCGACATCGCCGACGCGGTGCTGCGCTACGTCGCGGCCACCCGGGACGACGACCTGCTCGCCGGGGTCGGGCTGGAGCTGCTGGTCGCCACGGCCCGGCTCTGGCACGGCTTCGGGTACTTCTCGGACGAGGGCGCCTTCCACATCACCGGCGTCACCGGCCCGGACGAGTACGCCGCCCTGGTCGACGACAACCTCTTCACCAACGTGATGGCCCGGCGCAACCTGCTCGGCGCCGCCGACGCCGCCGAACGGCACCCCGGGCGCGCCGAGGAGCTGGGCGTCAACCAGGCCGAGATCGCCGGCTGGCGGTCCGCCGCCGACGCGGTTTACGTCCCGTACGACCGCAAGCGGGGCGTGCACCAGCAGGCGGCCGGCTTCACGGAGCAGCCCGAGTGGGACTTCGCCGCGCTGACCGAGGACGACTACCCACTGCTGCTGCACTTCCCCTACCTGGAGCTCTATCGCAAGCAGGTGGTCAAGCAGGCCGACCTGGTGCTGGCCATGCAGCGCTGCCCCGGCGAGTTCACCGCCGAGGAGAAGCGGCGCAACTTCGCCTACTACCAGGCCCGGACCGTCCGCGACTCGTCGCTCTCCGCCGCCTCGCAGGCGGTGCTCGCCGCCGAGATCGGGCACCTGGACCTGGCGTACGACCTGTTCGCCGAGGCGGCGCTGCACGACCTGGCGGATCTGGGCGACAAGACCAGCGACGGGTTGCACCTGGCCGCGCTGGCCGGCGCCTGGACGGCGGTGGTGGAAGGCTTCGGCGGGCTGCGCGACCAGCGCGGCGAGCTGTGCTTCGATCCCCGGCTGCCGGCCCGGCTCGACCGGCTGGCCTTCGGCCTGCGCTGGCGCGGGCAGCGGCTGCGGGTCACCCTCACCCGGGACGAGGCCCGCTACGAGCTGCCCGACGCCGCCCCGGAGGTCGAGGTCACGCTCCGGCACGCCGGGGAACCGGTGACCGTCACCGGTCGGACGGCGGTGACCCGGCCCATGCCGCCGGTGCCGGACCCGGGCCCCGAGCCGCCGTCCCCGGCCGGCCGGCGTCCCGCCCGCCGCGCGTGACGACCGCACTGGGGTCGACCGTGCTCGGGCAGTTGTGGGATTGCCGCCTCGCGTAACGCCATTCCCTTCTCCGGCGCTGTGAAAGAGGAGAGCGCGCCCTGCCCGAAGTTTGGTGCGAATGCCATTAGTCTCGCTTTTATGTCATATGGTAGATCTTGGGTTGATGTGGTGCTTGTTCCTCAGTTATTCGATTCTTTCCGGTGTGCATGCGGAATCGGATTCGATACGTGCGATCTGACCTTGAATTTGTTGGCGTGGCATCGTCGTCGACGCGCAACTGCTTTGACCTGGCAAGGTTGCGTGGGGATGCGCCAGCCCACTTTCAAGAATTTAAATCAATAAATGCTTGGGGGCACTTGATGTGCACTCCTCACTCCTAGGATCCGTTTAGGCGTAGGTGAATGCGCCGTAGGTTCACGGGGGAAGTGTTGCCCCCGGGAAGGAGTCGCTGCCTGCCTTGTGGCGGGGTGGCGATCCGTTTCTCCCGAAGGAGCATCAGTGAAGGAAGTGTTCAATTTGGGTGTCCGGCCATTCGCGGCCACGGCCGTCGCGATGGCGATGGCTGCCGCGGTCGGCGTGATCGTGGTTCCCATCGGCGGAGCCTCGGCCGACCCGGGTGGCGAATCTGCAGGTGAGCGCTCGACGGTGACGTACACGTCGCAGCCGAGCGACGGCGTGGACCACTCCATTGCGACGGAGTATCAGATCGCCGAGACGGATCGAACGCGCGGAGCCGCCCTTCGGCAGGAGTTCCTTGCCGAAGCGGCCTCCGACGGCCTGTACTACGACGCCGGCTATGTCGACTACCTGAAGCTCGACCGCGATGACGATGCGACGACCCTGGACACGGTGGAGATGGTGGTCCCGCGGGATTACCGCGTCGAGGAGGTCCAGGTCAGCGAGGAACACCAGGGGTCCGTTGACGGGGAGGCGCCCGGCGTTCTGCTCGAGGCGAGCGTTACGGGGACGATCACCTTCGACGACTCTTCGGTCATCGTTCCCGATGGGCCTGGTTTCAACTCCTTCACGCCGCAGGGCAGTGGCCAGTACATCCTCAGGACCGCCGCCGGGGAGATGCTGGCGACCTGGTCGAAGTCGAAGATGACGGGCGAGAAGGACCGGAAGTACGACTACTGGAGCTATCAGCGTAAGGCTCGAGTGACCACGAAGAACATCACTGGGCCGGACTACGGCATCAAGTACTTCGGCATCAAGTCGTTCCCGTCCACCTCGACGCCCTTGCACCACTGGGTGGACTGGTCTCCCGCCACCGGGAACCACAAGGGCGATTGCAACTCCACCCCGCTGAGCCTGAGCCTGAGCTACCTCGGTGCCTCCAGTGGCGTGTCCTTCCTCGACTGCGACCGCTACAGCGTGGCCATCGCGAACAGCAGCCCGGGAGACATGAGCTTCAACTGGGATCCGGGCCTGGTCGGCAAGCCGAAGGGTACCCGCGAGGGCGCCTTCAACTGGATCGCAGCTCGGGCTCAGGGTGGCAAGTTCACGGCCAATGACTTCCAGAAGGTCGCCTTCTACCACGGGTTCACCGAGGACACGAAGGACTGTGCCTCGACCAACCAGAGCGCGAACTGCTAGAGGATCGGCTACCCGGAATCATGCAACGTCGTTGCCGGCTTCCCCGGGGCGTGCAGCGCCTCGGGGAAGCCCCCCTTCGGGCACTTGTCGCAGTGGCTCTCATCCTGGCCGTGGTCGGGCTGCTCGCCATCTTCGCGCCGAACTGGCAGTCGACAGACACCGGCGGCCCGGCTCCCACAGCTTCCGCCGAGGTGCGGACCGGCTCCGACAAGCGACTCTGCAGCATCGAGCACATTCGCTGCGGGTCCGTGGAGCTCGGCGGCGGGTCGATCACGGAGTACGCCATTCTGGCAGCCGCCTCGGGTCCCGGCCGCGGGCTCGTCCTGGTGGAGCTCGGTGGTCCGGGCGTCGATCTTTTCACCCGTAGCGGTATCGACTCGCTGGGGCTTCCCGCCGCCATTGCCGGATACGACGTCCTGCTGCTCCGCGAGCCCTGGACCAGACGCGATCGACCACAGGACTGTCTCGGACGACTGAACCAGTTCGGCGCCGAGGTGTCGGCCGGGCGGCCGGCGGCAGTCGCTGTCGACGAGGGCCGGTGCAAGGTCCCGGTGTGGACGTCGAGTTCCTACCAGGCCGCTGTCAAGGCGATCACCAGTGCTGAAGGTCGGCCTCTGGTGGGTGTCGTCGGGCAGTCCTTCGGAGCCCTGCCCGCGGTGGCCGCCGCACGTACGATGCCGGATGCGTGGCTTCTTCTGAACGCTCCGATCGCGCCACCGGGCCAGACTGGCCGCGCGCTGCTCAAACAGCGGGCCGACGTCCTCACGGAGTCGCTCGACCGGAGCTACGCCGACGAATGTCGCGCACTGGGGCTGGACTGCCGCCTGACTGGTTCACAGGTCGTCAGCAACGCCGCGGCCCGCGTCGGCGGCCGGATGATCGGCGGCCGGACTCGACCGATGGGTGCTGGTGACGTCGACCTCGCTGCCATCGCGGCGGCCTACGACCTCGACGCGAACCAGAGGTGGCTGTGGCGCACCCTCACCGCCCTGCCGGCCCTCGACGACCGGGACTGGGCGACCATCGGGCGGCTTGCCGATCAGCTTCTGCAACGCTTCGATTCGCAGAAAATCTCTCCGAAGCTCGGCGCCTACGTCGCAGGCATGTGCGCCAGCTACGACCACTGGGCTCCGGACAGCGGACTTCCCGTCTTCTTTCGTGCCCTCGCAGGGCAGTGCCAGATCGCTGGACGGGCGACCGACGGCTGGTCCGCCATCCTGCCGGTGACCGCCCCGCAGCGGCGTGCACCCACCTGCGTGCTCGTCAACGATCACGACACGGTGGTGGCGCCGGGGTGGGCCGAGCAGTGGGGCGAAATGCTCCCCAGAAGCACCGTCAGGCACTATCGCTATCGCGGCCATGTCCCGCTGGTGCAAGCCGTCGCCATGACCCGCACCGCATGTGGGATTCTCGATGCTCGCCAGGCCGGCACCCCCAACAAGATCAAATGAGGAGAATCACTGATGCAGGACAACGCGGTGCGCGGTGGCGCGTTCCTCACCCTGGTTGCCGGTCTGGTCCTCGTCGCCCTCGCGCTGACCGAGGGGTTCCGGGAGGCCGCCATGGTGGTGGCGGCGATCGCCACCCTCCTGGGCATCGCCATCTTCCACGCCGGGCTCGTTCGGCAGCAGGGCGCTGCGGACCGGTGAGCATCGGGGCTCGGCGGGCCAGGGTGCCCGCACTCCAGCGCCTGACGCCCGACCACGCTCCCGCGCTGCTGGAGTTCGAGCGGGAGAACCGGGCGTACTTCGCCCGCAGCGTGCCGGACCGTGGCGACGACTACTTCGCCGGGTTCGACGCCCGGCACGCGGCACTGCTCGCCGAGCAGGAGACCGGCCGCTGCCACTTCCACCTCCTGGTCGACGACGACGGTGAGGTGCTGGGCCGGTTCAACCTGGTCGACGTCGCCGACGGCGCGGCCGACCTGGGCTACCGGGTCGCCGAACGGGCCGCCGGGCGCGGCCTGGCCACCGCCGGCGTACGGCAGGTGTGCGACCTGGCCCGCGACGCGTACGGGCTGATCCGGCTGACCGCCTCGGCGACGCTGGACAACGCCGGCTCGCTGACGGTGCTGCGCCGGGCCGGTTTCACGCCGGTCGGTGAGGTGCTGCTCGACGGCCAGCCCGGGCTGCGCCACGTCAGGGAACTGGCCGGCTGACCCCGTTCGCCATCCGCTCCCGCACCGCCTCCAGCGCCTCGAAGGCGTACGCCCAGTTGTGGCACTTGAAGCTGCGCAGCCCCTCGATCGGGGTGTGGCAGTCGACGCAGTGCACCCCGGCGATGCCGTCCGGCACCTCGGTGTTGACGTACTTGCGGTCGCCGAGGATGACGGTGGCGATCATCGCCTTGTCGTGCACACCCTTCAGAGCCGAGGAGATGATGTCCAACCAGGTCTGCCGGCGGCCGCACTTCGGACAGTCCGGCTCGTCGCCGCTGACCCAGAGCGGCGCCCCGATGCTCGCCGCCGGCATCCCGAGCAGCTTCTCGATCCGGCGCACGTCGTGTTCCGGGGTGACCCACCGGTGCCGTCCGGGCAGCGCCGCGGGCGAGTCGTACACGGCTCGGAACAGGACCGGATCGACCTCGACGGTCTCCCGCTGACGGGTCATCGCGTACCTCCTCGGCGACGGTCGTGCCCCCGTCGTACGGCAGCCGCCGGCGCACCGCAGCCGGATCACCGACACGACGGGTCAGGGTAGCGCTCCCGGGCGGAAACCCTCCCCGTTCGGACACCTGTCGCCGCGCCGCCCGGCCTGGTGTGATTCCTGGTGGGCGCTGTCGGCCACGTCCTCCGGCCGGCGCCCGGCGCACCAGGGGAGGCGTGCGCCGGCGACTTCGGCGGACCCTTCGCGGGGGCCCGACACGCCTGGAGGAAACAGGGGGGTGTGCCCTCCGGGCCGCGTGGGACGTGGTCCGGAGGGCACGCGTACGTCAGCCGGGCAGCCCCGCCGCTCCCCGGCGCACCGCTTCGCCGGCCAGCCGGAACCGGCGCCGCTCGTCGTTGGTGACCAGCCCGAACTTGTCGTACAGATTGGTCAGGTGCTTCTTCACGGCGCTCTCGCTGACGCCGAGCGCGGTGGCCAGCGCCCGCACGGTGGGCGGCTCGGGGAAGGCGGTGCCGCCCTCGACGTACGGGCGGCAGAGCACCTCGACCAGTTCCTGCTCCCGCCGGGTCAGCGCCGGGGGCGCCGGCGGCGGCTCGACGCCCACCGTCCGGGTGCCGGTGAGTTCCGCCGGCGCGCGGAACAGCAGCCGGGCCGGGCCGATCTCCACCCGGTCGCCGTCGCGCAGCAGCCGGGCCTCGCGCACCGCAGCGCCGTTGACGGTGGTGCCGTTGGTGCTGCCGAGGTCGCGGATCGTCCAGCCGGACGGGAACCGTTCCACCAGGGCGTGCAGCCGGGAGACCAGTTTGCTGTCGATGGGCAGCTCGTTGCCGGGCGCCCGGCCGATGGTCAACGCGTCGGTGGTCAGCGGCACCAGCCGGACCGCGCCCACCCCGTGGACCTCGAGGTATCCGGCGGTCACCGGTCGCACCAGGGCTCGGTGGTCGCGGTGGTGGCCACCTGCGACCGGTCGGCGGTGACCGTCGCCGTCGCGGTGGTGCACCGCCCCGCCGACGGGTACGGCTCGGTCCACAGCTCGTACGGCTGCCCGACCGCGTGCTGACGGGCGGGCGTGGGCCGGTCGGCGCGTACCCCCACGTCGACGGTCCAGGTGCCGCCGCCGGTGGCCGCATTGTCCCGGTACTGCTTCCACACCCAGACGTACGCCATCGTGGCCCGGCAGCTCGGCGACCAGTACTGCTTGACGGAGATCGCCCGCAGCCCGCCCGCGTGCCCGTACGCGGACGCGCCGACCTGGTAGGCGTCGGCGTAGCAGGGGCCGGGCGGCGCGTCGTCCCGGCTGGCGGGCCGGGGTCGGCCGGTGCCGACGACCGGGGTGGCGAGCCGCCGGCCGTCCACGCTCAGCTCGAGCGACGCCCGGATCGGCCCGGCGGCGTGCGGGACGGCGACCAGCCGCACCGCGCACCGGTCCCCCGACGGGAGCGGTCGGATGGTGCACCCGTCCGCGACGATCCGCAGATCGCCCCGGGACGGCCCGGTCAGCGTCAGTCCGGTCAACCGCACCGGCCGGTCGGCGCGGTTGCCGACGGCCACCACCTGCTCGGGGGACTCGGCATTGAGTTCCAGCTCGCCGAAGGGCACCTGGGCCGGCAGCTCCACCGGGGCGGGCGTGGGCAGCGCCCGCGATCCCCCGGCGGCCAGCACCGTCGCCAGGGCGACGAGCAGCCCGAGCGAGCGGGTCAGCGCGTGCCGGCGTACCCGCGACGGCCGGCGCGTGACGGTGGCCGACAGCGCCAGGGCGGCCCGGCGGCGGTCGGACAGCGACAGGGGCGCGGCCTCGCCGGCGGCGGGATGCGGCGGCCACGGCCCGGCGGGGTCGTCACCGCCCGGGCCGAGCACGAACGGGCTCACCGGCAGGCCCGCCGCCACCTGCGCCGCCCGCAGCTCCTCGGCGAACGCGGCGGCCGTCGCGGGCCGCCGCGCCGGATCCTTGGCCAGCGCGCGCTCCAACGCCGCGCACACCCCGTCGGGTACGCCGAGCGGGCGCAGGTCCGGCACCGGGTCGACGGCGATCCGGCACAGCAGCGAGTCCACCGACTCCCCGTCGGCGGGCGCGAAGGGCGGGGCGCCGCGGATCCAGTGCAGCACGGTCGAGGCGAGCGCGTAGACGTCGGCGGCCACCGACGCCGGCTCGCCGCGCAGCACCTCGGGCGCGGCGTGCAGCACGCTCGCGGTCACCCTCCCGTCCGCGCCGGTCGGGCGGGCCGAGCGGGGCCGGGCCTGCCCGAAGTCGGCCAGCTTCGGCTCGCCGTACCCGGAGATCAGGATGTTCTCGGGTTTGACGTCGCGGTGCAGCACGCCCGCGCGGTGCGCGGTCTCCAGCGCGCCGGCCACCGCGATGCCGCCGGCGACCGCCGCGCGCCAGTCGCCGGCCGCGCCGTCGCGCAGCCGGTCACCCAGCGAGCCGCCCTCCTCGTACGCCATCAGCAGGTACGGGTTGCCGGCGGCGGTGCGACCGGCCTGGTGCAGCGTGACGATGTGCGGGTGGTCGGAGAGCCGGCCCAGCATCCGCAGCTCCCGCTCGAAG
The DNA here is from genome assembly GCF_036906755.1 of Micromonospora sp. CPCC 206171. Classification (NCBI taxonomy): domain Bacteria; kingdom Bacillati; phylum Actinomycetota; class Actinomycetes; order Micromonosporales; family Micromonosporaceae; genus Micromonospora; species Micromonospora sp. CPCC 206171. Next base: position 141,073 of record NZ_JBAKHT010000014.1, read on the forward strand.
CGGGCGCGGGACGGGCCGTGCCAGTCGGCGGCGAGCACCTTGACCGCCACCCAGCGGGCGAAGTCGGGCTGCCAGGCCCGGTAGACGACGCCGAAGCCACCCCGCCCCACCTCGACGGCGTCGGTGCAGCCGTCGATTCCGAGGGTGGTGCCCGGGCCGTGCGTCACCGACTGCTCGCTGTGGACCATCGCCGCTGAATGCTACCGATGGGTCGCCAACGCGGTGTCGGCCGTTCGCACTGCAGGACACTTCCCGTGGTGGGGCGGGCCCGCCGGCGCTTCCGGCCGGCCGCCTCATGGCTGTGCGGTCAGCAGACGGTGCTGGTCGAGCCACCCGTGCTGTTGAGGTAGCCCGTCACGTGGGTGCAGTACGCCGCCGTGTTGGCGGGCGCGCCCCACAACTCGGCGCGGGTGGTGTTGCTCAACTGGCCCACGCCGTAGTCGCTGCCGCTGTCCGACTCGTTGATCACGTGGACGTAGAGGTCCCAGTTCGAGTGGGTGGCGCGGTACTGCTCCCAGACGTAGATGTAGGCGTAGTTGTAGCCGCAGCCGTAGTACTGCTTGACCGAGGCCGCCTGCACGCCACCGACGGTGAGCACCCGGGTGGTGCCGATCTGGCGGACGCTGGAGCAGCTCGACGGCGTGCTGGCCAGCGCCGGCGACGCGTCGACCAGCGTGACGGCGCCGGCGGCGAGAAGCGCGCCCGTGGCGGCGAGGGAATGGCGGAGGATCGACATGTCAGCCCTGCTCTCTCTGGTGATCTTTCACCGCTGAGAAAACCAGGGGCCGGGTGCCGCCGACAGGTGACGAAGCGGCGACCATTTCCTCCCCACGGCTGGTAACGCCCGGACCGTCCGCACCTGTTGCTCGGAAGCATCGGTGATCTTGGTTGCGCCCAGGGCCCCGCTCTGCTTGACATCCGACCCGAGACTCGGGCCATAGACGACCGCTACCGGCAGTTGCCGCCCCGGATCGAGCCGCACTGCGAGACCCAGCCGGCGTCGGGGCCGCTGCCGCTGCCGGAGGTGGAGGAGACGGTCGGGCTGACGGCGGCGGGGCAGGTGCAGGACATCTCGCGGTTCGCCGACGGGATGACCCGGTCCGGACCGACGCGGGGCAACGGGGCGCTGCTCGCGGTCCTGATCGTGCTGGCCGTGCTCGTCATCGGTTCCGCTCTGTGGCTCGGCTGAGCGGCGCGTCGTCTCGGCCGCGTCCTGCCGAGCTCTGCACCTCTGGCTGCCTCGGCGGGGACAATGGGACTCGACGAGGGGGGTCGGCGATGAGCGAGGACCGGGAAGGCGATGACCGGGCGGCGGACGAGGAGTTCAAAGCCCGGCGACACGACAGGTTCGGCAAGTTGCCGCCCCGGGTCGAGCGGGAGGAGCAGGTCGAGACGACAGACACCGAGCTTCCGCACGAGGAGCCGGAGGAGCCTCCGGTGCGCCGGGAGTGGGGGTAGGTGGTCGTAGCCGGAAGCCGGCCACCAGGTTCCTCAGGCGGTCAGCAGCCCGATGCCGAGGCTGATCACACCCGCAGCCAGGGATAGCGCGCCGGTCCACAGCACACAGACGAGTCTGTTGGGTCCGGTGGCGTTCCTGCCGGCGGAAGCGGCGAAGAATCCGGCGGGCATCAGGATCGCGGCGACGGGCAGTCCCAACCGGGCGATCCACAGCAGGGCGCCGGTGAGGCCCGTGGCGTCGACATAGAGCAGGCCGACCAGGCTCAGGATCACCAGTACGCCGGCATGGCCGTGCCCGGCGCGCGCGAAGGACCGCTGGAAGTCGGTCATCGGCACAGCGCCCCGCGCGATTCGGGTCATGAACCAGCCGCCGACCTGGATGGTGACGATGGTGAGGAGAACCACCCCGGCGATCATGCGGGACTCGGTGCTGAGAGCCATGGTCTGCACGACGAACTCCTTTCCGAACAGCTTGACGAGGGGCTATCGGGCAACGGTCGCTGATCCTGCGACGTCGGAGTGCGGCAGGTGCAGGACGCGTCGGGCCACGGTGCTGTCGGCCGATCGGGCGACCCAGACAGCGATGGCGATGTAGAGGACCTGCTCTGGGATTCGCAGCCACAGCGGAGTCGGCTCGCCCCCGTTGAACGGCACATCGTTGACGGCGGCGTAGACGTTCGCCGGAAGCAGGAGGACGTAGAGCGCGGCAAGGCTGATCCCGGCCGCCCAGCGGGCCGCGGTCAACACCAGGCCCACGGCGCCCAGCAGCTCCAGCACGCCGGTCAGGTAGACCAGCGCATCGGCGAACGGCAGGACTGGCGGCACCATCCGGACCAGGTCGGCGTGGTTCGGCATCACGGTGACGCTCGCCGGAACGAAATGCGCGGACGCGGTGACGACGAGCATGACCGCCATCGCGTGTGCCGCGCTGGCCGCCCAGGTGGCGAACCGGCGGACACCGAGCGCACCCAGTAGGCGGAAGCCCAGCAGGGCCGTCACCAGAATCGCTTCGAGCATGATCTTCTCTCTCAATGGATAGCGTAACTATCTGATTATGGATAGTGCTACTCTCCATCAGGGAAGAGGGGAAGTCAAGGGATGCGCATCGCGGAGCTGAGTCGGCAGTCAGGGGTGGCGGTACCGACGATCAAGTACTACCTACGGGAGGGTCTGTTGCCGCCCGGCGAGCTGACCAGCCCCAACCAGGCCAGCTACGACGAGCATCACCTGAATCGACTTCGCCTGATCCGAGCCATGATCGACCTGGGCCAGGTTCCCGTGGCCCGGGTCAGAGCCGTGCTGGAAGCGCTCGATTCCGACACCCTGTCCCTGCACCAACGGATCGGGGTGGTGCACCGGGCCATCACCCCGAGTCGGCAACTGACCGCCGGCGACAGCGCACGCACGGCCGCCGCTGCGCAGGTGCAGGAACTCATCCAACGGCGCGGCTGGGCCGTCGAGCCGGACTCACCTGCGATCGCCACCCTGGTCGAGACCATCAGCGTCCTGCGATCGCTCGGCCAGGATCACCTGGTCGACCTCCTGGACCCCTACGCGGAGGCCGTTGAGCGGTTCACCGAGCTGGAGGTCGCGGCAGTCGCCTCCCGGACCGATCCCGACCAGGTCGCCGAGAGCGTGGTGATCGGAACCATCCTCGGCGAGAACCTCGTCGCGTCGCTGCGACTGTTGGCCCAGGAGAACATCTCGTCCCGGCGCCTGAAGTAGGCGGCTGGTCGGACCACGACACGAGGATGAGGGCTGACGCGTCGTGCGTACGAGACTCCGTGCCGGCGAAACCGCCTTGCCGGCCGGGCTGCCGGCTGCGACGCTCCGACCGTGATCGACAAGCCTGGCGTCGACGAACGGTTGCTGGCGGCTGAGGTGGCCGCCGCCTGGGCCATGGACATCGCCGGTCTCGTGTTCATGCCGGTCGGGCTGGACGGGCAGGCATGGGCGTACCGGGTCGACACGTCCGACAGCGAGCGCTACTTCCTGAAGATGCGCCGCGGCGAGTTCACCTCGGCGGCCGTCCTGCTACCCGGCTTTCTGCGAGCGCAAGGCGTCAGGCAGGTCGTAGCGCCGATCGACCTGCCGGACGGTGGAACCGATCGCGGGTTCGGGGACTACCGGCTGCTGCTCTACCCGTTCCACGACGGCGGCAGTCTGTGGGGCAGCGGCCTCACCGACCGCCAGTGGATCGAGTACGGCGAGTTCCTGGGTCGGCTGCACGCGGTCACGCCGAGCGCCGACATCACCGCGGTCCTGCCGGTCGAGACCTACCGATCCAGCGCGGGCGAGCGGCTGCAAACTCTCGGCGGGCAGGCTGCCGCGAGCGAGGCACTGGGCGCTTTCTGGGACCGGTACGGTGCCGCGCTGCATCGGCTGTCGGAAACGGTCGATGACCTCGGCTCCCGCGTGACGCAAGGTCAACACGTCATCTGCCACGCCGACGTCCACCCCGGCAACCTGATCGCTGACGGCGACGGTCCACTGCACGTCGTCGACTGGGACGCGCCGATCCTCGCGCCGCGCGAGCGGGACCTGATGTTCGTCTACAGCCAGGACTTCGGCGACCACCCGATCAACGCGCACCGCGCCGAACTCTTCCGTCGAGGCTATGGGCCGCTGGAACCGGACCAGGCCATGCTGAGCTACTACCGCAGCGAACGGCACCTCGACGACGTCGCCGTATTTCTGGACAGCATCCTCAACTCCGGGGCCAGTCCAGAATCTCGGGCCAACGACCTGCACTGGCTGACCCGCATCGCCGAGACGGTCGCCGATCCCAGCTACGCGGCCTGATCCTCTCCCGATCGGCGAGCGCGGCGCGACGAGTGAGGGCATCGAAGTACCGAGCTATTGCCGCCCAGATCGCTACCCGGCAGGCTTCGGCCATGACTGACGAGGACCGGTTGCAGCAGATGATTGGTGAGCTTCGACGGATGCGGGAGCAGTGCGAGCCCAAGTCCAACCAGAATTCTCGCTACCTTCGGTACTCCAACGCCGTGTCGGCACTGCGTTGGATCATTGACGACCTAGCTAAGGAACGGGCGGCGCAGCCGGCAGCATTTGACGACGTGTCGGCGAGGTAGACCGACCCCTTCGTCCCGAACGCGGGCACTGGGCACCGTCGGATGTCATCCCCTGCTCTCTTGCACTCCGAAACGCGGCAACGTTGCTGATTGCTGTCGCATGTTGTCGACACCCGCCGGCCGTTTCGCTGCCTCCTCACTGCCTTTCTGACCGGGGGTGGAAGGTCTGGCTCTGCTTGCGACTGGGGATGTCTCATGTGTCCTTCCGAGTCGGTCAGGCGACCGTCAGGGCCCCTGTCACGTGGACCTCAAGCACGGCGACCGATCCAGCCTGTTCGACGTCGACAAATAGGCAGAATTCCTCCTGGATGAACCACCCGGGTCGCTGGCACCCGGCATCGGGACGCAGCCGCTCCCAACCCTTGGTGCCCACCAGGTGTGCCCAGAGCCGGTCCGTGAGCTCGGGCACGCTGGCCTGGTCGGGCGAGCCGACCCGGTAGACCTCGGAGCACAACTGCGAGCCGCAGTCGCGGCCGGCGGAGACCAACGTCAGATCGGCCGGCATCGGCAGCACGAGCCCCGGTGTCGGCGAGTCGATACGCAGGTCGACGAACTCGGTAGCTGGACTGAGCACGCAACCGCCGCAGCACGCCGACCAGCCAACGAACGCCGCCACCAGCAACGGACCCGCCCTCCGGCGGGCCACCGGTCCCGAGCCCGTCGCACCGGATCCCGTACCGACGCCGGAGGCTTGACGCCGCGACATCCACCTATCGGCCAGGACGGCTGCACCGCACACCACCAGCGTGGTCGGCCCCCAGAGGACCAGCCCTTCGATCCATGTCGGCAACCACGGTCCCTGTAGCAGCTGGCCGACGACAGCATAGAGAAACGTCAGAGCGGCGGCCAACATCGCACCGGATGCGATGCGGACCACGCGCGCCCGGCTCACCGTGATGAGCAGCAGGAATGGGGGACCGAACCACAGCGGCAGACCAAGCAGCGTTAGCGGCCATGGCATGCCAGTCATCGCCAGATCGTACGGCCTGCGTCATGACGGGCACCGACCCGTAGATCCTTCAGCCCGGCCGGCTGTGGTGGCTCCCCGTGTTGAGCCCACCCAGAATCCGGCGTACAGGTCGACTCGTCCGTCGCCCATCAGGTCAGCCGCCGTTACATGGCGGCTGACCTGCTGTTTCTTCCGGTGCTGCTGGTCGTCGCTGGTCATCTGTGGTCGGCGTTTGACGGCCCGGTGACGGCCCAGACGGCCCGGCAACGGCCCACAACCTGGGCTGCCGGTCACCCGGCGGTGGCCCTGTTGACCGTGCCAGCCTCGTTGCTGACCTGCTCCAGAGTCCGGCCATGAACCGCCGACGGCCAAGCCGAAACTTCATGCGGTTGTTCTCGACGTTCGGTCTGGTCTTTGCGGTTGCGCTCACGGCGATAGCCACATGGTCGATGGCAGACGAGCGTCGGGGATCAGAGGCAGTAGCTGAGGCGCTGGACAGGGAGCGAGAACCTTCCTGACGGTTCAGTTCACGACAAATCGTGGCGAGGTGTGTCAATCACGCCTGCGCGTTACGGTCGACGCGAACCGTGCTGTGGGTACCGGTGACCGCATCCGCGTCCAGCACGCCAAGAGCGACCCTTGCCTCAGAGTGCGCGAGGCTGGCGATCGATCCGGATGGTTGATCGTCCTTGTCGCGGCGGTACTTGTGATCACGTTCGCCATCGTGACCTACGTTGCGTGGCGTCGGCCCCGACCTCCGCTCCCACTTCGATACGCGAGCATGCCCTGACGAGACGGACAAGCCGACCACCGACAGCTAGCCGCTGCGGCGGCGGTTCCGCCGAGTCGGCGTCGAGCCTCCCCGCGGCGTGGTACGACTGCTTCAGGACCGGTACAGAGCGGATGGAAACGGGCGGCCGATGACCACCGCGAAGGGCGATGAGGGACTGCGCAGGCCCGGCCATGGGCCGCAGCGAGCGACGTTCCTCGAACTCTTCCTCGACCTGGCCTTCGTCTTCGCGCTGGGCCGGGTCTCGCAGCGGCTGGTCGAAGACCTCACCAAGGAACGGCGGATCCTCCTGCCCGAGGTCGGCCAGACGGCGCTGCTGGTGCTCGCCCTGTGGCTGGTCTGGTCGCTCGCCGCCTGGGTGACCAGCCGGTACGACCCGCAACGAACCGCGATCCAGTTGATCATCGTCGGGGTCATGTTCGGCTGCATGCTCATGGCGGTGGCGGTGGACAATGCGTTCAGCGGCCGAGCCCCGCTCTTCGCCGGCGCGTACGTCGCGGTCCAGGTCGGCCGCCCGCTCGCCCTGATGCTCCTGCTCCGCGGCCACGAGCAGTGGCGCATCGGCCTCAGAATCGTCTGCTGGCACGCGGTGTCCGCCGTGCTGTGGATCGTCGGGGCGATCCTCCCCATGGCCCGCGTGGCGGTGTGGACGCTGGCCCTGGCCTTCGAGTACGCCGGACTCGCCCTCGGCTGGCCCACTCCGGGCCTTGGCCGGTCCCGCATCTGGCAGTGGGCGATCGCCGTGGAGCACCTGGCCGAGCGCTACCGGCAGTTCGTCCTCATCGCGTTCGGCGAGTCGATCCTGCTCACCGGGGTGACCTTCAGCGGCGGCGCGCTCGAGGCCGGCCGGACCGTGGCGTTCGTGGTGGCCTTCGCCACGACCGTGCTGTTGTGGCGGATCTACTTCGGCCGTTCCGGCGAGGCGTTGGTCCCGCGGATCGTCGGCCATCCACGCCGAGGCCGCATCGTTGAGTTCGGGATCTACACCCACCTGGTCGTGGTGGCCGGCATCGTAACCACGGCCGTCGGCTACGAACTCGTCATCGACCACCCGTCGGGGCACCTGGACCCGGCCTGGCTCGCGGTCATCCTCGGCGGACCCGCGCTGTTCCTGGCCGGGCGCGCCGCTGGCGAGTACGCCGTGGTCCGGCGGGTGCCCCCGTCCCGACTGGTCGGACTGCTCGCGCTGGCCGCGCTGGCCCCGGCGCTGGTCCGCCTGTCCCCGCTGGCGTCCGGGATCGCGGCCGCCGGAGTCCTGGCCGGGATCGTCGTCGCCGACATGGTTCGGGTGTGGCGACGGCCCGGGGAGCGGCCGTCGCCCGCCTAGTAGGCGTGCCTTCGGTTGGACCTTCGCACCGCTTCCGTGAGATCACGCCACTGGCTGACGGACGTGATGACGTGGCGCACCGGGCTGCGGCCCGCTCCCCGGAGGGCTGGACGCTGCGCTGGCGGCGACCGACCTCGTCGGCACTGCTGGCCCGCCAACTGCGCGAGCCGGGGTCAAAGGACTTAGATTAAAGCGCAGCTGAGGATGGTTGGCGTGCGGCGTGAGTCCGGATGAGTCCCTCGACGCCGCGGAGGAAGGTCTCGCAGATCAGTACCCGGTCGAAAAGGCAGCCGGCCGCCATGGCGCCATCGCGGAGCATGACGAAGTGCCGCGCGGCGGGCTCGGCCTCGGTTTTCTGGATGCTCGCCATCAAGGTGTTGATCGTGTCGAGGAACCACTGCCGATGCGCCAGGACAGCTCGGTGCACGGGGTGGTCGGGATCGGGATATTCAGCCACGGCGTTCAGGAAGGCGCAGCCGCGAAAGCCGGCGGACTGGATGCCCCGGGCGATCGACTCTGCAACGGCCCGGAGGGCGTCGGGCGCCGGTAGGCCGGCGGTGATGGCCGTGTCCACTTGGCCGCGGATGGCTTGATCGGCCGCCTGCAGATAGGCGAGGACGAGATCTTCCTTGCCGGGGAAGTGCCGATAGAAAGTGGCCCGGGTCACTTTCGCCTCGGCGATGATCCGATCGACGCCGACCGAGTGGATTCCCTCCCTGTAGAAAATCCTGGTCGCCGTGTTGAGGAGCCGTTGTCGCGCCTCGGACGGCCGGATGTCGGTCTCGCTACGCACCATGAGCCCATTGTAGCGATAGAACGTTCGGTCTTGACCTTCGGTCCATCGGGCTCCGGCCAGTCCTTGCGGGTGGCTCGATGGCCGCGCCCAGTGCGAACCAGTCGCGGGTAGGCGGGGGGTGGAACGTTCTGTCTTGACACGTCGGCGCCACCGTCATTATCGTTGGCAAGACAGAACGTTCTCCCGCGTGGTGTTTCCGACCACGGCGCCCGCTGGTCGCGGCTTCCCCTCAGTAACCACCGAAAGGACCACCATGACCACCGTTGCCGCACCTGGCTTCTCGACGACGGCGTCCGCCTTGCGGCGGCTGTACTTCGTCCGCTTCGCGTTCGCGATCGTCTGGGCCCTCGTGATGTTCACGACCGCCAAGCACCTCGGCCCGCTCACCGTGACACTGCTCGTGCTCTACCCGCTGTTCGACGTGGCCGCCGCCGTCATCGACGCCCGCGCGTCACGCGCCACCGGATCGCCCACCCTGCTGTACGTGAACGTCGCGGTCAGCCTGCTCGCCGCGATCGGCCTGGCCTTCGCCGGCGCGTCCGGCATCCCGGCGGTCCTGCGCGTGTGGGGTGCCTGGGCGGTCGTGGCCGGGCTGATTCAGCTGATCGTGGGTGTCACCCGCCGCGGGATGGGCGGCCAGTGGCCGATGATCATCAGTGGTGGCATCTCCGTACTCGCCGGTCTGTCGTTCATCGCCACCGCCTCCGCCGACAACCCGGCGCTGACCAACGCGATCGGCTACGCCATCCCCGGCGCCATCTTCTTCCTCATCTCGGCCATCCGCCTCGGCCGCGCCGCCAAGGCGAACTGACATGGAAACGCTAGGTACGACGTCGTCGTCATCGGCGCGGGGCCGGTCGGAGAGAACGTCGCCGATCGGGTCGTGCAGGGCGGTCTGACCGCCGCCATCGTCGAGCGGGAACTGGTCGGTGGTGAGTGCTCCTACTGAACCTGCATGCCGACCAAGGCGTTGCTGCGCAGTGCGACCGCGCTCCGGGCGGCACGCCAGCTGCCCGGCGCTCGTGAGGCGGTGACGGGCGACCTGGACGCGGCAGCCGTGCTCCGCCGTCGCGACTCCTTCGCCTCGAGTTGGAAGGACGACGGGCAGGTCTCCTGGCTCGATTCGGCCGGGATCGCGCTGTATCGCGGCCAGGGGCGGATCCGCTCCGACCGGGTCGTCGAGGTGACCGGCGAGGACGGCACCACGACCTCGCTCACCGCCAGCATGCGGTCGTCGTCGCGACCGGAAGCAGCGCACTGATCCCGGACGTCACCGGTATCCGCGAGGCGGCACCCTGGACCAGCCGCTTGCCCGGGTCGGCGGCTGGCGGGATGGCGCTGCGCAACCACCCCACGGACCGCAACGCGCGCACGGAGCCCCGGCCATCCTGGAGTCGTTGCGCCCCCGCCGGAGGCAGCAGTAACCGCGACCGGTCCGCTGCCGCGACTCGCCCCGCGGACCCGGCGTGCCCTTCCCTGCGCCGCGTCGCCCGGACGCGGCGCGGCCGGCTGCCGGCCCACGAACCTCAACCACTCTCGGCCCTACCGTCTGCGGCGGCCCCCGGGCTTCCCGCTCTCCGCGCCAGCCGCCGGGCGTGTTGCGTGGCCGGCGTGAAGCGACAGCGGAGCGCAGGCCACGCGCCCAGGCGGCGGCGCGTGCGGCCCGTCAAGGGCCGCCTTGATAGACGTACAGAAAGTCCTCCCACACCGGCCGGCAGACGGCCGTCTCTACACGGTGGTGTCCTCGACGGCCACCCGCGACGCGCTCAAGCGGCTCGGTCAAACGCTCGACCGATGAACGGCCTACTGCTCTACTTCGCTGCCGTACCGGCCCTGATCGCGACGTTCGGAAGCCCGGTCAGGGCCTTTGACCTGCGTGTGAGTGGGCCGCCAGGGACTCGAACCCTGAACCTATGGATTGCCGGCGGGCCGGCCGGATGGGGTGCGGTGCGAGGTCATCCGAACTGCTGGCGGGCTTCTCGGTCCGGTTCGGCTGGCACGGTTGCTGTACTTCGCTGCTGTACTGCTGGCATCAGGCGAGGCGCTGGATGCGGACCTTTGGGCGCTCGTTCCTCAGGTGGCCGTGCTTGTGCTGGCGGACCTGCTCGTCCCAGACCTCCTGGTCATAGTCCGGGCCTGGCGGAATCCACTTGTGGGAGCCGTCGCTGTAGTGGAACTTCTCGTCGCCGGGGCGCAGGATGCTCATCGGGTCCAGCCGAGGAATCGGTGGTGCAGGTGGCCGGCGGGGACGTGGCCCAGGTCCTCGGCCGCGTCGACGAGCTGGGCTGCCAGGTAGAGGGCGAGTGGCACCGGGGCACGGTCGTACTCCGCTCGCAGCTCTCGACGGCGAGTGTGGCAGGGCCAGTCGGCACCGCAGCCGCCGCACGTCCAGCCCGGCGTGATCGGGAGGTGGGTTGTCATCGCGGCCCGTCCTGGCTGGGCCAGTGGCCGCGGTTGATCGGGATGGGATGACGGCTTCGGCAGGGCAGGTCGCCGCCGCAGCGGCAGATGCGCCGCCAGTGCTGCCATGACCAGACGGGCCGGTGCCGGCGGGCGAGGGTCAGCGCCGCCGCCAGGACGTACTCGTCGTAGGACACGCGCCGCCGGCTGTTGTCCTGCCTCTGGTGGTAACCGGCACCCCGCATGCCACCTGCGGTCGAACCAGTTGCATCGTTCGGTCTGGTCATCACGCCTCCCGCCGACGCTTGGGATCCCGTGGGCACCCGGTCAGCCGTGTCCGGAGACAGGGCACCCACGGCAGGACGACCCGGCCGCCAAGCTGGGTAGCCCCACGAGCAACTTAGGACGCAATGTGCGCAGGGTCAACAGCTACGACACATAGCGTTGTAAGTCGAGTCAGGGTTGTGGTCTGCTTGCACCAGCCGCCAAGCTGGGAGCACCACCTATGTCTGAAGCCGCCTACCTACAGGTAGCCCGGGATATCCGCGAGCAGGTCAGCTCCGGCCAGTTGAAGCCGGGCGACAAGCTGCCCTCGTTCGCCGCCCTTTGCGAGCACTACGAGGTCAGCAACACCGTGATCCGGGCCGCCATGCTGCTGCTCAAGGCCGAAGGGCTGATCGACGGCCGGCAGGGCAAGGGCGTCTACGTCGCCAACCCGCTTCCCAGGTAAGCACCGGTCGTGCTCTGAAGGTCGCGACGTCTCGCTTACAAGCTCTGTGCACCGCGTCCGTACATATCCGGGAACGGCCACAAGCTCCGAACGTCGTCCCGTGCCTGGCTCCGCCAGCGTGCGGCCGTCCGGGGCGGTTGCTGTCAGCGTTGCTGTCGACAGTCATGGCTGTGCGGCCCGGCTATGGTCACCCCTCCGACCCGGGCATCGACGCTTCCGTTGCCTCTCGGTCTAACGTCTCGGCTACGCGGTGTCGAATACCTGACACTTGTACAGCTCTGGGCTGACGAGGGTTCGGTCGGGGGCGGTAGCCTCCGCCAATGATCCGACCATTTGACCTGTGGGGCCAGCGAGGGTGGTGCAGCCAGGAGGTCGTAGGCGAGTCCAACTACGCCAAGGAGATTCGAGCGGCACTCGGCGCGGACTTCAAGCAGTACGGGTCTGAGGTAGAGAAGGACGTGCACCTCATCCCGGAGCCCACCAACCGCTTCGACCCGAACGCCGTCAAGGTCGTCTATGGCGGGCAAACCCTTGGGTATCTGCCCAAAGACCAAGCCAAGGTTTACTCGCCGGCCCTCACGGCGCTCGTCAACCAGGGCTGGACCCCCCAGGTCCGAGCCCGCATCTGGGGGCGGGAAGAGGAAGACTGGGACGGGCGCCGTCGACCCCAGTTCGTGGGATCGGTGACCCTGGACCTCGCTGACCCGCACATGATCGTTCCAGCGAACATGCCGCCGGCAGACCTGCACGTGGTGCTCCCTCAAGGCCGCATAGTCCAGGTGACGGGCGAAGAGAAGCACATGACTCACTTGGCTCAGTTGGTGAGCCCGAAGGGCGAGTGCTGGATCTATGTGACGTTGCACCAGGTTGAGCAGCAGCGGGCTCGATCGACGCGAACGCTGGTAGAAGTTCGAGTCAACGGGGAGCCCGCTGGCACCTTGAGCCCGGCAACGTCAGCAGAGATGTTGCCGGTGCTCGCCCACCTCTCGGAACTCGGCATGTTGACGGCCGCTCGTGCAGTCCTGAAGGGCAACCGGGTCAAGGCCGACGTCACGCTGAACGTGTGCAAGGCCAGCTCGCTGACTGATGCGTGGTTGGATGCGCCGCCAGCGGCTGAAGGAGCCCGGCCAGCACAGCGGGCAACCGCAGATAGCCCCGGGCGCGATGTTGCCGCAATGCAGCAGTGGCGGTTCGTGGTTCCGCCGGGATGGCCGCCCCCGCCCGCAGGTTGGGTCCCGCCCCAGGGCTGGCGTCCCGATCCGTCGTGGCCTGCTGCGCCTGATGACTGGCAGTTCTGGGTACGAGCCTGAGAGGCCCCATCCTCCTACCCCTCAGTTCACCAACTACAGGTAAGGCGGCTGCGGCCGGCCTGTTCATCGGGTCGACCACGCCTGCCACCTGGGCAGATGTCGACACCAGTGGTCGTTGTTGGTCACTCACGATCGGCTTCCGACGGCCTGGTGACGGCCTGGGCCTGGTCCTCGTCGAACCGCCCGAAGCCAGCGCACCTTCCGCCCGCGGTGCTTTCGCTTCCCGCCGTCACAATGACATCCATGGGCGAAGTAGAGAAGCCAGCATGGTCGGTTGTAGCGAAGACAGCTGGCAACACTGTTGGGTCCGCCGTCGGTGGCCTGCTGACTGCGGCTGGCTTGGTGACGGGCAACCCGGTCTTGGCCATCGGCGCTGTTCCCGTAGGGGCCTTCGCGGGTGCAGTCACAGAGAATATGGTCGAGTTCGGGGCTCGCCAATGGCAGGTTCGAGCTGAGCGTGTCGAGCGCTTCGGTGCCATCGCCGCCACGGAGGCAGATACCACAGTCGAGACACTCGTCGACGAGGCCTTCGCCGACCCCCGGAAGCTTGAGGTTCTTGGCCTGGCCACTGAGGCTGCATCGCGAGCGCTTGACGACCGCAAGATCGATTTGTTGGCCCGGATCTACGCTCATGGCGCGTACCGACACGACCTCATCGATGAGACGGCAGTCATGCTCGATGCAGTGCGCCAGATCGAGGGACCACATCTTCGTGTCATGGAGGTGCTTTCCCGTCCGGGACCCCACTTTCTACCCTCGCCAGACACGCAAGATGCCATGCTCAACAACATGCTCGGGAGGGCGTCCAGCACCCCAGGACGCTCGCACCTCGCGGTCTGGCGCAACGACCAACTGGCGGCCGAGTCTGGCGTCGGTGATGCGCTGTCCGCCCTGATCGCGAAGCTCGCGGGGCTCGGCATGGTGTATGACGAGGGGCTAGGGCGCGTTGACTACCAACCGCTCTGGCAGCTAACCGCTTTTGGCCAAAACTGCCTCCGCTACCTCGCAGACAACTCTTGATCCAAGCGCAGAGGTGACGTGCGACCGTTACAACACGACAACCATCTTCCACGTTGCTCCTTGGGACTCGCGTGCGTCACTCTCCACGAAGGTGCGGCCATGGATGCGCCGATCGTCACTCAGTTAGTCACCCACGCTCTCTCGCATACGCCAGTTGATGTAACTTGATCCACGCCCGCCCGCAAAGCCACCTTCTCCTCACCACCTACGCCTAGCCTCGGTACGGAAATGAAGGCATGCATGAAGATAGCGCGGTCTGGGCGGCCATGCTGATTGAACGGGAGGGCATCGTGTCACCCATCATGTCTGGGGGAAATCCGGACCAAACGCCACCACCCACCACACCTCCCTCTGCCTTGCCTATGATCACTCTTACGCCGACTTCAGTGTTTGGCGGCCCAAGCAAGCCAAACGAAGGTGTTTACATCAACTTCGGCGGGACAACGCATCCCATAACGTATTTTGTGGGTCGGAACGGGACTGGAAAGTCAAAGACAGCTGCCGCCATTGCACGCGCATACGGCGGGCGATTGCTAGCAACCGACCGACTGCTTGGCTTAATGAAAGCGTCGGATTTCAGCTGGGGAACCATACCTAATCAAAACAATTACAGGGGTGTGCCGCTGGGCGGCCAAGAGCGGCAGAACATAGATAACTTTGCAAATAATGCAGATTACGCAGGAGTCATCTACGCCACCCAAAATCTATATGCATTAAGGGACCAGCCGGAGGTCTGGCTCAAAGTAGCAGCCTTTATTCGCCGAGCGCTCGGACGGATCATCGAACTGCGGGAGGATGCAGGATTTCTGGACCCCTATGTTCGAGTAGGAGACATTGAGTACTCGCTACTTCGAGACGAGGGCCACGGTTTACGGGAGCTAGTTGTTCTGCTTACCGCTGCCTACAGATCGGACTGGCGCTGCCTTGTTGTTGATGAGCCAGAATTGCATCTGCACCCCTCCTTGGCGCGAATTTGGATTGGCGAGTTGGAACAGCAGTGCCGGGCAACTGGACGACAGGCCATTATAGTGACGCATGAGCCGAGTCTCCTGCGCCCCAAGTCGGCAGAAGACCTTGCGGCCATCTGGTACTTCGCCCCCAAATCTCAACCCCTCCGAATTTCTGATTACGTCTTGCCGATTCAAGTGGAGCGAGTGACGGCATCTCTAAAGCAAAATCCTGATCTCATCAGCCAGCTAGTCTTTTCGCCCAGACCGGTGCTGGTTGAGGGGCCGCACGACGTTGCCGCCCTTACTACCTCACTACAACGGACGCAGCCTCAGGAAGTGGTAGCGCAGACTGACTTCGTCGCCTGCGGCGGAAGTGGGGCTGTAGCCCTCTGGTACGAAATTTCACAGAAGCTCGGACTTGACGTTAGGGCCATTGCTGACCTTGATGCGTGCTTCTCTCCGGAGATCCAGAGGGCACTGGACAACTCGCCGGAAGTCGTGCGGCGTTATATCGAGGACTTCGCGGCGGACATGCCAAAAACTATCGAGATGATTAGACCTTTCATCCGCGCATCAGATCGGGCTCAAGTGGGGGCAGAGCCGAGAAGTCGCGGTCGTTGGCTGGCGGATAGCCTTGAAGCAGAAGGGCATGTGGTTCGAAAAGATAAACTCTTAGCCATATGGAGAGATGCAGACCTCTGGCTGCACCCTCAGGGCACTCTTGAGGATGTGCTTGGCATTTCAAGCAAGGGAGCCACCGAAGCCGCGACAGCAGCTCAGGTTCCGGGACCAATCGATGATGTAGCGGCATGGTGCGCTTACAGGCTTGACCCCTCCGGCGACGTATTCGAACTCCTCAGCGCAACTGTAGAACGCATAGCACACAACATCATGGAGGCGCTTCGCTTATCACCGGAGACGGATTTTAATCAGCCTGTGGGTGTTACTTCGAAGAGCGACAGTCGTCTTGTGCAAGTGACACCCATTGGCAACGGTATGCATCGCTTGATTGTCCGTGCCCCGGCCGAATTTGCTGGCTACTGGCTGGATTTCTCCCGTGGCACCCCTTCCACGGATCTAGTCCTTCGTGAATCTGAGGGAAACTCCGAAAATAAGGGCGATCACCCTCCTAAACCGCCCATCTAACCTACGGCCCTGCGCCATCCCGATGCTCCTATGGAGGTCAAGGGGTGAGGGCGGTGAAGTCGGCGCGTAGGGCGGT